>QNFP01000236.1 GCA_003645535.1 Gammaproteobacteria bacterium
ACATTTTCTGAATCTCCTGCTGTACCACTTCCAGCAAGCGTTAATACGTCACCATTAGGTCTAACCCTTCTTAAAGAATGATTTCCTGTATCGGCAACATACACTGTTCCTGCTTTATCAACAGCTATTCCGTATGGCTTATTAAATTTAGCAGTAGAACCATTACCATCTACATTACCAACGCTACTACCAGCAAGAACATTTACTCCTTTACTATTAATAATTTTGATTTTGCTATTACCTTTATCTGCAACATAAATATTTCCAGATTTATCACAAACAATACCTCTAGGATCGTTGTATCTAGCTTCTCTAATATCTGTAGTTGCTAAAACATCTCCTGAAGTTCCTGGAAGACCTGAAAAGATAGAAATTCTTCCACCTTCATCTATCTTTAATATACAATGTCTATACCAATCTGTAACATATATATTACCAGAATAATCATGACAAACACCACCAACTGCAACACTGCCTTTAAGCAAAAGACCCTGTATTCCAGCTTCTTGTTTGGCTGTAATTTCGTCATTGGTTAAATTAACTCCCAACGCTGCTGTTGACCCTGCATCACTTAATGCTAATCTAATTACTTTATTTATAGCTACCATTTTATTTTCTCCTAATTATTTTTTCTTATAAAATTTAATTACTTGAACTACTTGAACTTGAACTACTTGTACTTGAACTGTACCCCCCTGAACTACTACTTGAACTTGAACTATCTATACTTGAACTACTTGAACTACTATACTCTTCCTCTGTGTATTCTGATAAAACTACAATTAATTTAGAAGCAGGATTTGTAGTGACTGATGCTAAATAAGGTCCTCCAGCAGGTAAGGAAGTGGCGAAATCAATTACAGTTCCAGGAACCCCTTCTTCATTAATCCTGAGTAATCTACTGACACCACTTTCATTAAAATCAATAATATAAAGATCATCCGATTTATCAATATCAGAAAATTTTAAATCTTGATACTGACTTGTTTTTGCAGTCCCAATAGTCGTACCAAATACACCTGACCCACTAAAAATTCTAACTCTACCAGCAGGATCAATTCTTTTTATAACATTATTTAATGTATCACTAACAAAAATATACCCAAGTCCATTAACAGCTACGGCATATGGATTCCTAAATCTTGCTGCAGTACCAAGAACTCCTTGAGCTGTAGTCATATCTGGCCACTGAGGATAATCACCTGGAGTACCTTTGGCTCCTGCTATTGTTGAAACGGTTCCTCCGACAATTTTTCGAATTGCATGATTATAAGTATCGGCTATATACAATATTCCTGATGGATCAATATCAACATCGTAAGGAGTGTTAAATCTTGCTGCGGAACCAACTCCATCTGCTGTTCCTGAAGTGGGAGTTGTAGCGCCAGCAATTAAACTAACCTTGTTGTTAGAAATCTTTCTAATTTGATGATTCTTAGTGTCGCAAACAAAAAGATCGCCATTTCTATCACAACATATTCCTGTTGGATAATTGAAACGGGCATTAGCTGCAGTTACTGTGTTTCCTGCATTATTTCCTGAAGTTCCAGCTAATCCAGCAATAATAATAATGTTTCCACTTTCTGTTATTTTCAATACAATATGTTGAAGGGCGTCTGTTGTATAAATGTTCCCGCTATTATCAGTACAAACTCCTGCCAATCCTGTTGAACCAATAAGATTTAATTGAATAATACCGCTATAAATTTGACTTATAGAGTCTACACTAACTCCTATATTGGTATTAGCACTAACATATCCTTGCTGAAATTGTCTTACTTGATTAAAAGCCATATTAATTCTCCAAATTATTTCGCTATTTATTTCCTCTTATCAATTTATGTCTACAAAATAATTCCAAATATTTAAGCAAATTCCTTTTTTATAATAAAAATTATTTTTCCATTATCCTATTATTTTTCTTGTCCAGGTCATTGTTGCACCAATAATAACTATATCTCCAACATATGTATCTAATGGATTTGTACCAGTAGCGTCTCTTTCTAAAGAAATTATAAAACCTTGACCTGGATTAAAACCACTAATATTAAATAAACATGCGGTTGCAAATATTGATTTTGTAATTCCTGGAGTTGTAGCTATTAAAGAAGCGCTATATTCTGGCGCTGTTCCATCCAATACTAAACCCCCTCCTAAAGGAACATACCTAACAACAATATTTACATTTCCTGTATTTGAATTAAGTGGACACATCATAACAGTAAGATTAATACCACTTGATGTATCGGCCCAATCAGGAATGATTTGACGATAAGTAGTAGCAGCAAGATTTCCATCGGCAAATTGAGCTTGGGCGTCAGTAGTGACATTTGGCGAAAACGTAATAGTAGTATTTGAAGGAGGGTTAACTGTATTAGGATTCATTTGATATGAAGGAACAACAAGAGTTTCTGTCCCTCTATATCTTCCCCAATTTACCGTAACTTGAGCTTCTGTAACATCAAAATCATCTCCTCTAACTTTACCTGAATCAAATTCCATTCCGGTAACTAAAGAACCACCATTCGTTCTAAATCTAATAGGATACATATCAAAACCTATATCCCAATCAGGAATACTATCTAATACATTATCATCAGATACCCAATCAGAATTAATAATAGTTCCTGCTTCTACATATTGGGTCTCCACATCTTGAAAAATAACATTGCCTCTGTGGGCCATATTTGATTTCTCATAACCACAAATAGTATCTTCTGTCCATGTTATTCCATTCCAATGTTCTGTTATAATAGAATTACCACCAAGATTTGCAGCGGTATTAACATCCAATCTAATTGCAGAAAAAGGAAATTTAGAGCCAACAATTATAGCGTCTCCATTATCAGTTAATTGAGTTCCTGCATTATTAGCATATCTTGTAAACCTAGATCCTGAAGCAGCCGACGCATCATATTGCCAATATTCAACAATATTATTCCCCTGTTCGTCAAAAGTATAGCTACCTCCTTCACCAACATCTAATCCAACTTGTGCTCCTAAAGTAGTATTTCCAGGTATTCCAATATCGGTTTTTTCTTCAATATTAACTTCTCCTGTTATTTTCATTGAATCATTAAATTCATCTATACCTATTGAATCAAACGAAGCTCCGCTAACAATAGACCTTTTAGAATAATTCATCTCTCCTGTAAAATTTATATCTCCTGTTACAGATTCTATTAGAACATCATAATTGATTGAATTCTCAATAGAAGCTGCAAATGCTTTTATACGAGAATTAGATCCACTTGAACCTATTTGTAATGCATTTGTACAATTTTTAATAAATAACGAATCAGCATCAATTAAACCTCCATCATTAGCACATAATGCTGTTTCTAATCCTGTTAATTGACATGTAGGTAATATAACTTTAGAATTATCTCCAATAGAACATATACCAAAATCCATAGTTCCACTTCCTGCAGTTCTAATAACAGATGTTGCCATTAGCAATACTCCTCCATTATCTGCTAAAGCACCATAATTAGTATTTCCTGCAGTTGTCAATAAAGAACATTGATAACATCTCATTGCTGATCCTGCACCAGAAGAATAAAAAGCTTTCATACAATTTCTAACTGAAATATCAATTAATATACTTTCAGAAGATCCTGCAACACTTTTAATTGCAACACCATTAGCTCCTGACGCTCCTGATAATCTAATTCCATTTAAAGCCGAATTTAAAGACATTGTAAACATAATATTATTAGGATTTGAAGCTTCTACTAATGTTGTTTTACTTCCGTCTACTCCTGCAATACTAACATATGAAGGAATAACTATAGGATTTTCTGTATAGTTTCCTGGTTGAACTAAAACTGTAATAGGGTTGGTTATTGAGGGAGATTTTTCAAGCGCATGAGCAACACCAGCTTCAATTGTTGTTTGCATTGCTCCTGCAGAACCTACTGTAATTACATTTTGTCCAACAACAGAATGCAACAAATCATGATATGCTATACTGTAAGATTCAAACGCTCCTCCACCAAGATTACGTGAAATTTCAAACAAATCAGTTAATTGGCTTGAAGAAACATTTGATAATTCTGATATTTTAATGTCAACCATAATTTACCCTTTTCTATATATTTCTAAACTAAACTCTATATTCCTTTAATATCTATTGAAATTATATTAAAGTTATTGTTATATCTGCTATTTCCCAAACAATAGGGTTTGAACTTGAAGACGAACTTGATGATGACGTATATCCAAATGAACTACTTGATGATGAACTTAAGGAATGTCCAAATGAACTACTTGATGATTGGCCGCCTATACTTTCACTACTACTTGACGTATATCCGAATGAACTTGAAGAAGAACTAAATCCGAACGAACTTGAAGAAGAACTACTTAAAGATGATAAACTACTTTCAGACTTCCCTCCAATACTTTCGCTACTACTTGATGTATATCCAAACGAGCTTGAGCTGCTTGATGAAATACTACTAGAGGACTCTGAACTTAAAGAATACCCAAACGAAGAACTGCTTGATGATGAACTACTTTCGCTACTACTTGATGAACTTGTAGAATATCTAAATGAAGAACTACTTGAAGATTCTGAAGATATACTATATAATTCTGAAGAAGACGAACTTGAAGATTCTGAAGATATACTATATAATTCTGAAGAAGACGAACTACTTGAAGATTCAGAGGATATACTGTATAATTCTGAAGAAGATGAACTTGAAGATTCAGAGGATATACTGTATAATTCTGAAGAAGATGAACTGCTTGAAGATTCAGATGATTCACTATATAATTCTGAAGAAGACGAACTTGACGACTCTGAAGATATACTATATAATTCAGATGAAGAACTACTTGAGGATTGACTATATAGTTCACTTGAAGAACTAGAAGATGAACTATCAATACTACTAGATGAGCTACTACTTTCAGAAAAACCTCCTCCACTTTCACTACTACTTGTAGAATATCCAAATGAAGATGAACTTGAAGATGATTCAGATGATATACTATATAATTCAGAAGAAGAACTACTTGAAGATTCTGATGATTCACTATATAATTCAGAAGAAGAACTACTTGAAGATTCTGATGATTCACTATATAATTCAGATGATGAACTACTTGAAGATGATTCAGATGATATACTA
>QNFP01000237.1 GCA_003645535.1 Gammaproteobacteria bacterium
ACGTCAGGAATTAGAAGCCATGAAAAACAAAAAAAAGCAAAGAAAGCAAAAAAAGCAAAATAACTAACAGCTAAACTGTAAGTCAGAAAGCCCGGAGGACCGGGCTTTTCTATGTCTGCTAATAAGGCTTTAATGCAAAAGGGTTACCGCGATTGGGCGTCTCGAATGGATCGTGGGTTCAACTGATCGACGCAACACTTTATCTTTAAGCAAAAGATGGAGTGTAGAAAATGGCCCTTAGACCTCGAATATATTACAACGCTGAACAGAAAGCTCAGATGTGGGACCGCTGGCCAGTCGCGAGCAGCACCGTTTCAACAGCTACGGACGCGCCGGCCAGGCCTGCCATTTCTGCGGCTTCACTATCGAGGTTTCGAACGCCGGCGGGCGCAAGATATATTATTGCCCCGGTTGTCAGGCAGCTCCGACAGCTGGGAAAAACAGGGAATGCGATTGAACATCCAGCTTACTTATGGCGGCAATGTGCAATGCGAATTTGGATTGACCTCTACAATTTGTGAGCCGATAGAAATGCCTACCGTTTTACCAGTGATATTAATACTTGAATCCAGGGTGAATTTCACCATGTTATTCAAAGAGCTAGCCCACTTGTCTACCTCAGTTACTAAACTGGCCGGATCTGCCACCTGTACAACCGCACCAAAATCACCCGCCAGTGTTGTCAGTACATCAATTTTAGCCTTCAATGTACTTAATATAATCACAACGGCTCTGTCATTATTTACGATTGTGCCAAGACCCGTGTCACTGTATACGCTCGATAAATTGTCATCGCCATCGGTAAACATTACCAGCATATGTGCGGGCCGACACCGTTCGATAAGACCATCAGTATCAGCGTCACCTTCTAATGCTATTCCCATAGAGTCATAAAGTGCTGTTTCATTTCTATCAGAGTGAACTACGCGCACTGCGTCTTCGATAGCAGTCAAATTTTCTGTCCAGGCCAGTTGTGTCTCAAGCGCATCGGAGAAAGTCATAACCTGTGCTTCATACACCAACGGCATGCTACGCAGCATTTGTGTAAGAACATCTGCAACAGCCTGCACCTCAACTTTAGTGCTTGTTGAATAATCGGTTAACAGCCCCAAAGATAGAATTTTATCGCCGCCACTAACCGCGGTAATCGAAAGTTCTGGATCGTCATTAGTGTTGTAGGATACGCCGCCAACAGTGACACTGGCAGTTTGCAAATCGGCAACAGTCAATACAGCTCCGCTTAGATCAGTGCCAATTACATACAGGTCTAAATTACCAAAATCATCTACCTGAGCCCCCAGAACAAATACTTTACCCTCAAGATCATTCTGCGGTGCATCTGGCGTTGATGAACTGGATGACGAGCAAGACGTTAGTAGGGCTAATGCCAGGAGATTAATTATAAGCACCCAGGACCTGAAATGGCCGATAAGTGGAATACTGTTTAAAATTTTCATCAATTTACTCATTAATCGCTGCGACCGCGAGTAATCACTCTCGGCTAAAAAGACACCGACAAATTTAACCTCCTTAATATAAACCCACTTACACCGAATCAACATATCACATTTTGTGTTAACAGGATCCTGTTGATTTACAGATCATGCGCACATGAAATTCACATAAAAACTTAACAGTCAGTTATTTTTAACGCATTTATCAATCTTCAATCTTGCTTTATATCAAGACAGTTGCGGTATTATTTCAGCACTATCTATTTAATTTCCAAGCACCAAAAATTAGCACTTCCTGACTACTAAATCACTGAAAACTATCCAGATATCAGCGCAGGAATACGCGTGACCATCCAGCCCTGGAGCATGCGAAACCTGACTGATTCCCGCCGACACGTTCAATATCGCCTAAAGCGCTACTTTTGGTGCTCCTTCCACATTCGATGACATTTCTAAACCAATACGCGCGCTTGAGAAAGGGAGTATATTCCTTTGGTATGGTTAAGCTGCCGCAGTTACTTGGCCAAATTCTTTGCTGGCTAGGTTTTCATGACTTCCGCATGGTTGACGTCACGTTTGGATTCGGAACCGACGCGGTCGAAAAGGACGTATGTCGACGCTGTGGTGTTACCAGGACTCGCAGGGCATGAATACTTCCCGATTCTGCCAATAAATCCGCGTGTAAGAGCCAAAAGAAAACCCACCGCGAGAGTGAGTTAATGGGCCGTGTAACTGACCTAAGGGTACTATCAATTCTAGTGACTGCCAGGCGGACAAGGTGGGATGTGGGTCACAGGCAATAAAAAAGACTTGGCGAGGACGCTAAAAATAGTATTAATTTATAGCTCCGGCCAAGTCTTTATAAGAGCAAGCGCTCTTGACTAAATTTATAGTCAAAAAATCCAGTAAAGTAAACCCATTTCTCTGGATTAACGCCTGGTTGTGACCTGAGTCAACTACCCGTTTGTATATAGCCTGAAGTAACAGGCCAAGAGGCATATCCGATTAACCCGCTACGGTTCGCCCCGGCGGGTCTACCCTGATACCCAGGCTAGATTAACTCGTTATCCGCAAATACCCCGCTCACGCCCTCGAGTGCCAACGCATGTTCCAGGACTCGCTGCAGATTGGGATGAACCTCGTAAAGTCCCGGCTGATCGGGATACCAGGTGAGCAGCATGGCAAGATAAATGTCGGTGATGCCGGTACGTTCTCCAACCAGCCATGCCGCCTGGCTCAGGCTTTTATTGATAATGCCAAAAGCTGCATGCAAGTACTGATCGGCTGACTCTACGACACCATCAAGGTCGCTGCCGGTCGTATACATATCTGGATACAGGACTCGCAGTAAACCCTCGTACACATTGGTCGATATGAATGACATCCATCGATACAACTGTGCTCGCTCGGTGCTGCCCATTGCCGGACTCAAACCCGCGGACGGATGGCAGTCTGCGATATGCAGCATGATGGCAAGCGATTCCGTTAGAACACTGTCGTCTTCCAGAACAAGCACCGGGATCTGTCCCCGGGGGTTAATGGCCAGAAAAGCGTCTGACTGGTCTTCATTTGCATCAAAATCAATCAGTTTTAACTCGAATGGCATTTGAAGATGAGTTAGCAATGCCTGGGGGGCAACCGAGCCCGCACCGGTAGCTCCATAGAGTGTCAGCATCTGAATTACTTTTTAGCTAGTGGGCCATGAATCATACAGCAGACAGGAACGGTATTGAATCGCCCGGAAAGTGTGTGTCCCGAATCAGCCTTCGATTGCAGGTGACATGTTAACCTCCGTTGAAAATTCAAAAGCAACAATCAACTTCCCGCTTACAATCAGCTTTGGGGTGCTTTAAACTTCTAGTGCTCAATTACCCTTATTATCGACCCAAGCAACTAGAAAAATTAGTTATCATGATCACATTTCAATATTCCAGTGTCGGACGATGGGTATTGGTCGTGGGCGCAGGGCTTGCAATGTTTGCTGTAGTAATAGGCGCATTTGCTGCGCACGGACTCAAACATGTGCTGGATACTTACCATCTGGGACTCGTTGAGACTGCAGTTAGGTACCAGATGTATCATGCAATTGCTTTATTGATTGTCGGTGTAATTTCAACTATTCCGCAATTTTCACTGCGCTGGTTAAAGCTCGCAGCGTTCGGTTTTATTCTGGGTATAGCCCTGTTTAGTGGCTCTCTTTACTTACTCGCGCTTACTGGTATCAAGTGGCTGGGTGCGATTACACCCTTGGGCGGTGTCGCCTTTATATTTGGCTGGATGGCTTTGATCGTCGCAGCGCTAAAACATTCACCGCAAACCACTCAATAAAGTAGTCTAAAGAATTACTAAAGTTCGCGGCGCCGGAACAATAGCATGGTGGCCACCAGCGGCAGGATGATCCACAGCACCAGGGAACTGGCTAACAGCATGCCGCTCATGCCCGCCTCGCTGGCGACGCCGGCGATGCCCGCGGCCTCGCTCACCCCTTCGAACAGGCTCAGGTTGAGAACGCGATAGGCATCGGTCGGGCTGACCAGCATCAACATCGAAAACAGTTGCTGGCTGATTTTCTGCCCCTCGTCCATGGTCAATGCGCCGAACAGCAGTAAATCGTACAACACCACAAAAACCAGCCACAGGCCGATGGCCGCACCGGCGGCGGTCGCCCTTTCCCTGACGATCACGCTGATCAGGTATCCCAATGCGATAAACACGGCTCCCAGCACCAGCGTACTCGCCATCATCGTGGCATAGGCCTGCCAGCCCTCGGTGCCGCTATCGGTGATCAGCGTGAGGGCGACGACGGTACCACCGTAACCGACCACGATGGCAATCAACAAAATCATAAGGTGGCCCAGGAACTTGCCGACGATGATCTGCCAACGCGTTACCGGGTAAGCCAGCAGCAACATCATGGTGCCGCGCTCGAACTCGCCCACGAGCGCGTCGTATGACAACATCAACGCAATCAGCGGAATCAGGTATACGCTCAGACTGGCGAGACTGATGACACTGATATCGAGCTCGCTAACGCGCACCGAGCCCGTCGGCGCCGAACCCAGCACCGACAACACCAGCGCCAGTATGGCGAGTACGATGATGGCCGCGGCCACCCAGCGGTTGCGGAAGCCGTCACGCAGTTCTTTTAACGCCATTATCCACAGCATCTTCATGACATTTCCCGATTCATGAAATGGCTGTAAACCTCATCCAGTTTGGGCGGTTTGATCTGTAAATCTTCGACCAGGTCGCCGAGATCGCCGATGCGGCGAATCACCGACATCTTGTCGCCGTTGAAACAGGACAGGCTCAGCGTCGTCTCGCTGATACTGCTGATATTGATTTCAGATCCGAGCCGCTCGGCGACACGTGAAGCGGTGCCGGAAGCTACTGCAATATTCAAGCGCACCGGCAGCGCCGCCTGCAGGTAGAGTTCATCGAGCGTACCGCTGGCAATCATGACGCCGGATTTCATGATGATGAATCGATTAGCCCTGGCTTCCACCTCGCTGAGGGCATGCGACGAGATCAGCGAGGTGGCGCCGGCTTTATGCAGGTCTTCGATCAACTCGTAAAATTGATGGCGCAAACCGGGATCGAGACCGGTAGTGGGCTCATCGAGAAACAGCAGGCGCGGGTTCCCCAACATCGCCTGCGCCAGGCCGAGGCGTTGACGCATACCC
>QNFP01000238.1 GCA_003645535.1 Gammaproteobacteria bacterium
AAGATAAAAGAGATGATAATCATGGCAAAAAAGGTGGGAAAAAGGATAAGTAAAAACACACAATTTAAATCGGGTGATTGGTCCCATAGCTGTTTTGCCTGTTTAAGTCGTTCCACTGGCTTAAAAAACTCACCGCGTATTACAGGCAGTATGCCGGATCAATTTTTACCAGGGGGAAATCCTCATAACCTTTATGGGCCAGGGTCAGTCTCTTTAATACCGGTTTAATACCGGTTTAATACCGGTTTAATAGTCGGCATAATTCAAGCACATAATGCTCGAATTATCTCTTCGCACTCTTGTTGATCCATCAGTTTTGGCACCGGATATCCGGCACCTTCTTTTACAGCCCGCTCGGCGATGGCGGTAATATCCTTATCTTCAATGGCGTCAAGTTTGTCGCCAATGTCGAAGGTCTGATTCAATTGTGCAACTGCGTTAATAAAATTATCGGCTTTTATACTTGTTGAGTCAGAACGTTTACCCAACTCCAGGAGGTCTGCCAACTGGGCTAGCCTGGCCTCAGCAACATCTTTGGAGAAACGTAGTACTTCGGGCATTACCAGGGCATTGGCCAAACCGTGAGGTGTGCCGTACCAGGCGCCCAATTGATGAGCGATGGCGTGAACATTGCCCACTGCAGCGCCATTGATAGCGAGGCCCGCATAATATGCGGCAATGGACATCTGCTCTCTTGCTTCGATATCAGCGCCGTTAGCGTAGGCAATTGGTAAATTTTTGAAAATCATTTTAACAGCCATTTCAGCGTACGCATCATTTTGCGGACTTGCCCAGCTACTCAGGCAAGCTTCAACCGCATGTGTCAGTGCGTCCATACCTGTTGCCGCTGTGATCGCAGGTGGTAGACCGGTGATTAATTCTGGATCCAGAGCCACAGCCTTTGGTACGATTTTAGAGTCGCCAACTATAAATTTTTCATGGGTGGTAGCATCTGATATCACCGCACCAAAAGTTACTTCCGAGCCGGTGCCTGATGTGGTGGGAATTGCGAATAGCGGTAAAGGCAGCACTTTGGCTTTGAAATAACCAACCATTGCCCTTGCATTGGCTCCGTTGGTTGCCGCCGCCGCAATGGTTTTCGCAGTATCAATAGCAGAACCACCACCAATCGCTAACACACAGTCACATTGACGTTGCTGTTGCAGGGATAAACCGGCTTCTACGAGATCAAAAGTTGGATCCGGCAAAACACCATCATAAATAACCACCTCAACGCCCTGGGCAGTGAGGACATCCGCTGCTTTAGCAACGATTCCCAGTTCCACAAGTGGCTTGTCGGTAACGATAAGCACCTTGTCAACGTCGAGGCGACTGATATGCTCGCACAATTTTGCAGTGCTGCCCGCGCCGACAAACGACATAGGTGTGGTTGCCGTGGGCGCAAACTTTATCAGTGTTTTTAAA
Source organism: Gammaproteobacteria bacterium (assembly GCA_003645535.1). Taxonomy (GTDB): domain Bacteria; phylum Pseudomonadota; class Gammaproteobacteria; order Pseudomonadales; family Porticoccaceae; genus HB2-32-21. Next base: position 1,426 of record QNFP01000238.1, read on the forward strand.
AAAGTGATGAATACTTTGTGCTTGATTAAAGGGTAAGAAATGGCCATTTATGTTTCTCGCAAGGTAGTAGTTCAGTCTATTTTGCCATGGTTAACCAGGCCTGTTAACACTAATTGAATTATAACTGCCGAGGCTCACTAACCGGTAAGTGGCAAGGTCGCGGTAAAGACGACACCATCATCTGCAGCGAGATTTTCAACAGTCAGGTCGCCACCATGACGTTCGCAAATTACGCGCGCAATATACAGGCCTAGACCGAGGTGCTGATGGACACTGTCCTCCGCTTCAGTGTAGCGGTGACTGTGGAACATCTGAAAAAGCTCTGTTATCTGTGCTTCTGGTATTGGCTGGCCAAAGTTCTTAATACGCAGGAAACAGCGTTTTTTCCCAGTAGTAAGTCGAAATTCGACAGGAAGGTTGGGTGGAGTAAAGTCAACGGCATTGTCGAGCAGTTTGTCTAGTAGTTGTTCAAGATGAATGTCTGAACCCAGCACCCACACTTCGTGTTTCGGCGCAATAAGCTCTATGGAGACAGGTTGCCCATCAGCTGTCTGTCGTTGTTGGTTGCTGACATAATTGGTGAGCAAGTGATTTAGATCGACCCTGGTCAAACTGTCCGCAGTCAGGGCATCTTCCAGGCTGGCTGCTTCCGCTAGATTGTCGGTAATGGCACTAATGCGGTGTAAACCCCTGCGCGCGCTATCCAGGTAGGTATGGTCGGGTACCTGTTCTTCAAGATGCTCAAGTGACGTGGAAACAGTGTTAAGGGGATTGTTGATTTCATGACGAAGTGTGCGTGGTATGGCAACCAGAAACTGTTGATAGCGGTTGAGGCGGTGTAAAAGTTGTTCGACATTTCGTGTCAGTTCGCCGATTTCGTCGCCATTATTCAAACCGCGAAAGTTGTGCTTTTCTCGCATACGCCCCTGTTCGTCGCTGGCCTTGTGGGTATCGTTGCCGAGCCTTTTGATGCGTAATGTTAGTCGGCTTGAATAAGCGAGTACCACCAGGGAAATTAACAGGAAGGCCGACAAAGTGAGTAATACCATGCGTTGTAGTGAGCGACTTTGCATGTTCAAGATGGCGTTAGTTGACTGTTCAAGCAAGACGATGCCAATGATGGATCGATTGTCGCTGTGGAGAATGGGGTGTACTGCCGCGACAATAGTATGGTCGCTACCGAGGGCAGGCCGGGTTGTTACGCTGGCCTTTCCCTGTAGAGCAGCCTGTAAAAAGGCACCTTCACGGGCGTGGGTTTGTGCCGGATTAAAATCTTTTATCGGCCCATGACGGGCGCCGGATAACCTGTCTAGCAGGGCATTAAATATCGATGCAACCTGTAGGTCAGCTACGGGCTCATCAGCTGGCAGATAATCTGCGTCATTTTGCCATTGTCCTGCTGTAGCACGGACTTGCAGTTTGTTATCCAGAATCCAGATGCGGGAATCGGTTTGTGCCAGGCCCTTTAGGACACGTTCGGTCTCTGGCGAGCGGACGATTAGCTGGTTGTAGTCGCCCTGCGGAACAGTGGCAAAACTTTTGCTGATCGTGTCGATCACACGCTCCTCCGGGTCACTGGCATCGGCCACTCCTATACCCAGTTGCTGACTGGTATCGAGAAACGAAAGTGGCAAGCCAAACTCTATGGTATAGCCATCCTTGAGTATTCTGACCTGACCTTCAATGCGGTATTCTGCCGTTCCCGATTCGGCATAACGCCAGTTTTCATCCATCTGGTAAGCAGTAATACGTCCATTGCCTTCAAAAGTAAGCAGGTAACGTCGATCATCGGCCTGATTGTTTTTTAGATAGAGCCGAATATGATCACTATGATCAAGACGTAGATAACCTGGGTGGCGATAAACAGGTGTGGTATCGGTGACGCGAATAAATCCATATATATTATTGCTTGTTTGGCCAAGCAGTAGAGTAAAGCTTGTTTTTTCGGGGTCACCGAAAGTCAGCGTACGGGTTGAGAGTGCCTGCCAGTCTTCCTGATAGGCATCGAGTAAGATTTGCCCGGCAAGCGGATAAAGTGGGATATCGGCAAAGTCGGTTGTTGTATTTTCGCCTTCTTTTATGGGGGCATCCGCAGGATTTTGAAAAAGATCACTGCGGCCCTGTAATAAAGTAGCAATGCCCCTGGCGGTGAGCAGCTGCGCCTGCGCCTGACCCTCGACCAGGAAACTTTGCATGGTGTTGAGACTTTGCACGCCCAGCCATGGAATTATCAGCAGCGTGGAGCCTGCTAATAACAGCTTAGTGGTCAAGCCCAGGCCTATAATTTTCCCGCGTATTTTCATAGTTTGTCTATTTTGCTGTTACCCAGTTTTCTGGTCCAGTATTTCACTCGGCTTTTATCCATTGACCCAGCGATAGCCAAAGCCGTATTCGTTATGAATACAATCAAAGGTGGGGTCAATGGTAGTGAATTTGCGGCGAATGTTACGCATATGAGTGTTAATTGTGTTGTTGGTCACATATTGCTGAATGGTTGCTTTCATCATGGTTTCATAGGCAGTTGCGTGGCCGGGACTGCGTACCAGGCGTGCCAGTAATCTGAATTCGGTGAGGGTCAGATCCAGTACTTTTCCTCGCCAGCTAATCACCATGGCATCCTCCTGAATATTTAGCTGCCCAATTTGTTTTGATTTTTGTAGCCGGGAACCTTCTGGGTTCAGGCGAATTTCTTTCAGGCGCAGCAGAGAGGCGACTCTTTCAGCGAGAAAGGCGAGACTAATCGGTTTTGGCTGGTAGTCCCAGGCGCCTAAACGTAAACCTGATATCTGGTCAATCTCATCGATTCGCTCTGTCAAAAATAACACCGGTAAGGTTGGGTTAGACGCTAACAGATCTCGGCATAGCTGAAATCCGGCATCTACTTCGTGACCAAGCATGATATCGAGTATCACCAGGTCCGGTGTTTGATCAGCCATCCCCTGCTGAGCGGACAGGCGGTCAGCGTAAGCGTTAACCGTAAAGCCTTTTTTCTCCATCGCCGCACAGTAGTTGTGTCGCTGGTCGGGATCGTCTTCGACGATGGCGATGGTGTAGGTCACTTCGAATGCTTCCTTGTTGCTGGTTGTTGTCTATTAAGGTTTTTAGTACAGGGCCGCAGTTACTGTTATGGCTATGGCTATGGCTAAGGTTACGGTTATGGCTGGTCATGGTACGCCATGCACAAGCATACCCTGTGGCCAATTCAATACCAGTAGCTAAATGAACAACTCCATACTTTCTCCAGTATTGCCCCATTGTTAGTGCATTTTTTTCAGTTTGAATATACCTCTACAAAGTAAGTGGCTATGTGAACGGCTATGTAAGTGCATGTGAATGATCTACCTGACTGGAGGTGTGGAATGAAAGAATTTGTACCCGCGAGTGATGAAGTGCTGGACATACTACCGGATCTGTTCAACAGATTAGTACCCTATCAAAGTGACTATGCTTGTCGGCGCCTGTATCGGCAGCCGGTGGAGCTGACTCCTGCAGATCTACAGGTGCAAATTCCGGCTCATCGGCCCACTCCCTGGGATAAGGACTGAGATCATGTTTATAGGTATGAATGGAAGTGCAACATTTAACCCCGTCATTCTGTGCGGGGCGACAGTAATAGTAGTGGGTGATCTGTCATGAATGTTCGTATCAGGCGTATTGGTGCCAGCTGCCTTGCTGCGCTGGTGTGTTTATGTAGTCATGTGCT
>QNFP01000239.1 GCA_003645535.1 Gammaproteobacteria bacterium
CACGATCTCAACTACATTGCGCTGTCTGGCGCCTTACACGCCATTGGTCGCAGTAACGATGAGCCACCCACACCACCGCTTAACCTGGTCGGTGATTTCGGTGGCGGCACGATGTTTGTATTAACCGGTATTCTCGCTGCCTTGCTTGAAGTCAAAAGTTCTGGCAAGGGCCAGGTGGTCGATGCCGGCATGGTCGACGGCGCGTTGTCACTGATGACCTCCATCTATGGAATGCACGCTGGCGGTGTCCAGAGCGATGAGCGGGCCTCGAACATCCTCGACAGTGGCTCACATTTTTATAACACCTATGAAACCAAAGATGGCCGCTATGTTTCTATTGGCTCTATCGAAACCAAGTTCTACGCAGAACTACTTGAGAAGATGGGCATCGAACCCGACTCCATGGCACCGCAAATGGAACGGGAAAGCTGGCCTGCCATGAAAGAAAAACTCAAAGAGCTGTTCCTGACCAGGACTCGCGATGAGTGGTGCGCAATTATGGACAATACCGACATCTGCTTTGCGCCGGTACTGACTCTGGAAGAAGCCCCTGATTATCCTCACAACAAAGAGCGCAATGCCTTTGTCGATGTCGAAGGCGTTAAGCATCCAGCCCCCGCACCCCGCTTCAGCCGCACCCCATCATCCATTAAGGGGCCAGCGCCAAAGACCGGTATTCATACCGAAGAAGTATTGAGTGCCTGGGGTGTATCCAGTGATGAGATCAAAGCGCTTAAAGCAGGTGGTGCGATTAAATAAGCTTATTTGCTATGCGGCTTACAGCGATTTGGCTATAACAAGCTAAGCTTTGATCCGCTAAAAGAAGTCCAGCGCCAAAAAACCGGTAGTATGAAAATACTGCCGGTTTTTTTATACATTCAGATAGCTGGCACCCAGGCCAGCCATTAACCACGATCTATGACAAGTTATTCAACAGACAATCGCCAATCGATAGGCTCACTGCCTTTGCTCTGCAAATAATCATTGGCCTTTGAGAATGGCTTACTGCCGAAAAAGCCTCGATAGGCTGATAAGGGCGAAGGGTGAGGTGAGCGAATCACACAGTGTTTATCCCGGTTAATCATGCTGCCCTTCTTTTGCGCATAACTGCCCCACAGAATAAACACCAGGCCCTGGCGCTGCTCATTTAAGACTTCAATGGCCCGATCGGTAAAGGTTTCCCAGCCCTGATTTTGGTGGGACCCCGCCTGTCCACCGACCACGGTCAATGTGGCATTCAATAACAACACACCCTGCTCTGCCCAATGGTTCAGACAACCATGGGCTGCGGGAGGAATGCCTAAATCGCTATCAAGCTCTTTGTATATATTGACCAGAGAAGGTGGCGTGGCGACACCGGGAAGTACTGAAAAACACAGGCCATGGGCCTGGTTGGCGCCGTGGTAAGGGTCCTGCCCTAGAATAACCACTTTGACTTCATCAAAAGGGGTCTTATCGAAAGCTGTGAACCAGTTTGCGCTGGTCGGATAGATGACCTTACCCTGCTCTTTTTCCGCCACCAGAAAGGCGCGCAAGGCTGTCATATAAGGTTTATCGAATTCTTCACCCAGCACCTTTAGCCAGGAAGGGTGAAGTTTGACGGATCGCTGAGCTTGCACTAGAACGAAGACCTGTCATTCATCGTCAGAAAAACCGCACCAGCAACAGTTATTCTGGCCGCATATGCGGGAACAACAATACGTCCCGAATCGATGGCGAGTCGGTTAACAGCATAACGAGGCGATCTATACCAATCCCCTCCCCTGCGGTCGGGGGCAGTCCGTATTCCAGCGCTCTCACATAGTCGGCATCAAAGTGCATGGCTTCATCGTCGCCGGCATCTTTTTCCCTGACCTGTTCGAGAAAACGCTCAACCTGATCTTCAGCATCGTTAAGTTCTGAAAAGCCATTGGCCAACTCCCTGCCACCAACAAAAAACTCGAAACGGTCGGTGACAAAAGGGTCGTTGTCGCTACGACGTGCCAGGGGCGAAACCTCGGTGGGATAAGCGGTGATAAATGTGGGATTGTCCAGGCGATGTTCGACAGTCTTTTCAAATATTTCTATCTGTACTTTGCCCAGGCCCCAGCTTTCTTTCAGGGGGACGCCCAGATTAGTTGCTACGGCACAGGCACTATCAAGATTATCGATGTCACTGGCCTGTAAATTCGGGTTGTAATGGAGGATGGATGCAAATACCGAAAGCCGATCAAAAGGTTTGGCGAAGTCGTATTCACTGCCCTGATAGCTTACGTTGGTAGAACCGAGCACGGTTTCACACAACTTGCGCAGCATGTCTTCGGTGAGATCCATCAAATCACGGTAGTCCGCGTAAGCCTCGTAGAACTCGAGCATGGTAAATTCGGGATTGTGCCGCGTCGACAGCCCTTCATTGCGGAAATTTCGGTTAATTTCGTAAACCTTTTCAAAGCCGCCAACCACCAGACGCTTTAAATACAGCTCCGGCGCCACGCGCATGTACATTTCCTGATCTAGCGCATTGTGGAAAGTAACAAAGGGTTTCGCTGTCGCGCCACCAGGGATGACCTGCATCATCGGTGTTTCAACTTCCATAAAACCCTGCTGATTTAAGTAATGACGGATAAAATCAACAATTTTTGAACGCAGCTTAAAAACCTGTCGAGAGTTCTCATTAACGATTAAGTCGACATAACGCTGGCGATAACGCAATTCCTGATCCGCCAGCCCGTGAAATTTTTCAGGTAAGGGCCGCAGAGATTTAGTTAACAATTCATATTGGTTCATGGTGACGTACAGATCGCCGCGACCAGACTTGTGTAACGGCCCGCAGATACCAACCAGGTCGCCGACATCCCAATGTTGATACCGCGCCTTAATATCCTTTTGTACTTCTTTGTCAGCGTAAAGCTGGATTTGGCCGGACACATCCTGCAAAACCATGAAAGGACCCCGCTTAGCCATAATTCGGCCGGCGACACTCACAGTGTGGTTCAGCGTTTCCAGTTCTTCTTTTGTTTTATCCGCATAGGCTTCCTGTAGTTTATCGGCAAAATCGGAGCGCCGAAACTCATTGGGAAAAGCAGAGTGTTTAGCCTGTAAACCTTGCTCTCGTATATGCGCTAATTTGCTACGCCGTTCAGCGATAAGTTTGTTTTCGTCTGTCGGTACTGATTCTTTTTTACTCATTAAGCGATGTCACTCATTCATTTTAGTCTTTAATTTTTACAAACCAGCCTTCAGGCTAGCTTCAAGAAAGGCGTCAAGCCCGCCGTCCAACACCTGTTGGGTATTGCGTGTTTCGACATTGGTACGTAAATCCTTAATCCGCGAATCATCCAGCACATAAGAACGGATCTGACTGCCCCAGCCGATATCAGATTTATTATCTTCTACCATTTGAGCACTTTCCTTGCGTTTTAATTCTTCCAGCTCGTAAAGTTTGGCCTTGAGCATTTTCCAGCATTTGTCGCGATTCTGATGCTGAGAGCGCTCGCTCTGGCATTGCACCACAACACCGGACTCCAGGTGCGTCATACGCACTGCAGAATCAGTTTTATTGACATGCTGACCGCCAGCTCCACTGGCCCGGTATGTGTCCTCACGAACGTCGGCTTTACTGACGTCAATTTCAATATCGTCATCAATTTCTGGCGCTACAAAAACTGCGGCAAACGAGGTATGCCGACGACTGCCAGCATCGAAAGGTGATTTGCGTACCAGCCGATGTACACCGGTTTCAGTGCGCAACCAGCCAAAAGCAAATTCGCCTTTGAAGTGTACGGTCGCACTTTTAAGGCCGGCCACATCGCCTGGCGACGCTTCGATCAACTCAGTTTCAAAACCTTTATCATCACCCCAACGCAGGTACATACGCAATAACATTTCCGCCCAGTCCTGAGCTTCGGTACCACCCGAGCCAGACTGGATATCAAGAAAAGCACTATTGGCGTCCATTTCACCGGAAAACATACGACGAAACTCTAATGCTTCAAGACGCCCGGTAAGCTTTAGCACTTCGCTCTCGACGTCGACGAGTGTCTCTGCGTCGTCTTCTTCGACCACTAAATCAAGTAACTCACTGGTATCTGACAACCCTGCATCCAGAACTTCGATAGTGTTGACCACGGTTTCCAGAGCAGCTCGCTCCTTACCCAGCTCCCTGGCTTGCTCCGGTTGATTCCAGACATCGGGTTCGCCAAGCTCAAGCTCTACCTCAGCCAGACGATCCTTTTTATTGGCGTAGTCAAAGATACCCCCTGAGCACGTCGGTACGCACCTGAAGGTCCTCGAGGGTGATTCTGATCTGATTTACTTCCAGCATATGTCGGGTCGCTTAAAAGGCCGCTAGTGTAGCGAAATGCACACACACAGACTAGCAGCCGATAAGCTCATCATTATGCTGATATTGTTAACCGTAATATCAGCACGGCAGGTTACAGGGTAAGTTACAGCCCCGGCCATAGTCCACCCGATACAGGAATCGTCACGCCGGTAATATAGCTGGACTCATCGCTGGCCAAAAATAACGCAGCATTAGCAATATCTTCTGGCTCACCCATGCGCTTGAGCAGGTTTTTCTCGGCGAACTCATCTGCCACTGCCTGACCGACATCCTTCAACGCCAGAGTTCGTATAATTCCCGGGGCAATGCAGTTAACGTTAATGTGCGGGGCCAGCTCTTCGGCCAGGCTTCTGGTCAGAGAAGTCACCCCCGCTTTAGCAGCACCGTAATCCGCATGCCCAGCCGCACCGGCATATTCGATGGATGATACATTGACGATTTTTCCATATTGACGATCAAGCATACCGGGGGCAAGTTTTCGGGTCAGATGGAAAATACCTTTCATATTGACGGTAAAACACATATCCCAGCGTTCTTCCTGAACTTCGATGACTGGCGTGTATTTGGCATCCAGCCACAACCCACCCACTACGTTGATGATGATATCGACACGATCAAAATACTCGCGACTACTTTCCAGTAACTCATCAACCTCGCTTTCTACCAGGACACTACCACGCAGGGCATGGACTTTTGCCCCTTTAGTTAGCAAAGGCTCGACCTCCTCCACTCCCTGGGCCAGTCGACTACCGGAAATATCGGTCATAATGAGTGATGCACCCTGCTCAGCAAAACG
>QNFP01000240.1 GCA_003645535.1 Gammaproteobacteria bacterium
CAGGCTCTGCTCTATCGGTCATTTACTACAGTAAACTCCCTCTTTGCGCGCAAGCTTAAATTATAAAAAGGGCCTCGCCTGAAAGCAAAATCATCTCTCGTGCAAAGATCTCATTATGGCTTTTATTCCATCTTTTATTGAAAGGAATCGCCACAACTCTATTTTGGCACAGGCCGAAAAAAGTGCCAGTTTTATTCCACCAGGCCCTTTAGCAACGCACCAATAAAATATGCCATACCAGCGGCAAACCCTCCGATAGCAACAGTCTCAATACCTCCTATTCGGCGGCGTTGATTAACAAACCTCGCCTTTTGAGCGCCGACCCAAAAAAATGCTATGCCGGTTAATATAGAGCTCCACAGAAAGGTTTGTGCAACGAAACCAGGTTGTATCCAGTTAGCCAGATAAGGAAGCAGCGGCACCAAACCCACAACGGAAAAGGCTACAAAGGTTGCCAGACCCGCCCTCATGGCATCGTGGTGTTGCAATGTCATACCATGCTCCTCCTGTAGCATAGTATCCGCCCAGCGATCAGCGTCCGAGGTGATCACCTCGACCACCTGATCCAGTAATTCTCCGTCAAAGCCTTTACCGGCATAGATCTGACGGATTTCCTCACGCTCGCCTTCTGGAAATTTACGGATTTCGTCAAGTTCTCGGGCACGGGTTTGTTCGCGAAGCTGGTTCTCTGCGCGAGTACCCAGAAAATTACTCACCCCCATGCTGAAGCCATCGGCGATTAAATTTGCAAATCCGAGGATAATAATAACTCCCGCCGACAAACCGGCTCCGGCAACACCGGCAACGATGGCAAAGGTAGTGATGGCACCATCGACAGCACCGTAAACAAAATCTCTTAAATAGACTGATCCGGGGCCCTGTTCCAGACGGGATGCGATCTTATCCGGAGTATGACTTGCCTGATAGGCTTCTCTACTTTCATGCTTAACGTTTGTTGCCATCTTTGGGGAACGTCCTCAGGTCATTTTTTAAACTGTATGCTAAAAGTGTGATTTTACTATTTGTTTGCGCCGCTTTCATCGAACAGCAAGGATCGAACGACATGGGTCAAACAACCAAGATCGCACCACAACGATCGCACCAGGTGCAATATTAAACCGGCAATAATATGTGCGCTATCGTATAGCCCGTTTAATAGAGCCTATCATGGCAAACGTTGATCAATTATTAGTGAATAGGATGTTTTATCAACCAGTGAAAGTGGTCCTAACCGCCCTTCGATATCGCCTGTTGTAGCAACGATATTGCCACTGTCGGAAATCCTGGCAATTACCTCTAACTGGTTGACGGTAGATAACTTGCGACCCGCTGATAATGACATTGCGTCGGTGAAGCTGACTTCCACAGGCAAATCAGCGACCGTAAAGCGTTGTGCGACCAGGGGCACCGGCGGCCCCTGCCATTCACGCACATATACGAACAGCGTGCTGTCGGGTTTGTCGATAAGCGAATCCCTAACCTGCTCTGCTAGTTCAATTCGCAGAGCCAACAATACCTTTTCATTGCTTTCTATGTTTTCTCCTGCCTCTTTGTTTTCTACACCATTATCTACGCCCTGGGTGCCATTATTCAAAAGAGCCTGGAGCCTGGCTATGCCCGCTTTCAGTACCAGTGCGTTGGGCGAACCCGTAGTCTCCAATTCCACGGCGCGCTGCCAAAAGGTAATGGCACTTTGATAGTCACCCCGCGATGACGCTGCTATTCCTGCCAACTCCAAAGCCATAGTGTTATTGAGATCAAGCTTCAATGCCTCAGCGACAAGTCGTTCAACTTCGCGGGTAAGCTGATGACCAGCCTGAACGAACAATGCCTGCGCCAGTTCGGCAGTAGTGCCCGCATCCTGCGGAGATAATTTATGCGCTTTGCGGTAAGCCGTTACTGCCTGTTCAGGATGGTCGTTATTTAATTCCAGCCGCGCCAACAACAACCAGTAATAATAACTGTCTTCTTTTTGTTCAAGACGTTGCAGCAAAGCGCTTCGTAAGACAGCGTCCGCGCCCGGAGTCTGATCCTCTAGTAAATCGCGAATCTGCACGTCAGCCATAGCGCCGAGGTGAGCGTAAAGTACTACTGCCAACACCATGAGCACAGCGGACACAAAAATAAGTAGTGTCGAGCCCTGCTTTTCCAGGACTTGACGTGCGCCGCCCTGTTGCTCATCCATCAACAGTTGTCGCTGCGCCTCTACCAGGAGCTGACGACGATCTGCTTCGTTTTCTGCGGGATATTGTCGCTCAAGCTCGCTAACATACTCCCGGTAAAGCGTCGTATTCATCCGTTCAGCGCTTTGTCCGGCCGATAAGTTATTTCTGTTCGCTGGCACTAACAACAGATAGCAAATGCAACCTGTAGCAACCAACAACATGGCTCCCGCCAATAACCAGATCATCATGGTCAGGCACTTTCCTCGTTGGCGTCTTTATCTTCCATTGATTCAGCTAACAGCTCGTCGAGCAGCTGTTGTTCCTCATCACCCAACGTACCGCTAACCGTGACTTTCCTACGTTGCCGGCTTATCACCAACCCTGCTATCACAGCGCCAACCAACAACAGGATTCCGGGTGTCAGCCACAATAGATAAGTGCTCTGCTGTAGCCGCGGTCGATAAAGAATAAAGTCTCCATAGCGGGCCACCAGGTAGTCACTAATTTGTTGGTTGTCGGCACCCTCCTCAAGCATGCGCCTTACCTCCCGTCGCAAATCGGCTGATATAGGCGAATCAGAATCGCCAAGGCTTTGGTTCTGGCACTTGGGGCAACGTAATTCCGTAATCAAATGTCGATATCGCTCCGAGAGTTCCGGGGTCGATAGTTGATCAGTTTCAATCATTCCGTGAACTGGTGTAATACAGATAGCAAGCCACCAACAGGCTAACCAACAGATTGACCTGAGAGCATAATTGTCCCCCTCCGAGCCATTGAAAAATGCCGTTGTGGCTCTTGTGCTCATCGTGATCGCACTCATCGCGGTAACTTCTCCTCGCCAGCGCGCAATGACTGATACAGAGGAGCGATCTTGCTTTGCCAAACCCGATCATTGAGCACGCCGACATGCTTGAAACGAATCACCCCCGTACTATCAATCAGATAGGTTTCCGGCGCTCCAAATACACCCAGATCAAGACCCAACCTACCTTGATGATCCGCAATAACAAGCTGATAAGGGTTACCATACCTCAACAACCAGCGGCGCGCTTTCTCATCATCATCTTTGTAATTTAAACCAATGATAGGCACACCCTGAGCAGTAAGTTCGGCGAGATAAGGATGTTCAATACGGCAGGAAGGGCACCACGTCGCCCATACATTGAGAAGTGTCACCTTGCCGACAAATAGTTGCTCATCAACAAGGCCCTTATCAGCATCAAGATTATCGACATCCAGATTTTCGGTATCAAGACTATCAACATCAAGGGCAGGTAACGTAAATGCTGGCACAGGCCTGTCGACCAATGCCGAAGGCATGGCATTCGGATCCCGCTCCAGCCCCCAGTAAAGCATCACTGCCAGGACAATAAATATCAGCAGCGGGAGGAATAATTTCACCCTTTCCACATCAAACCCCCGATATTTCGCAGCTGCTCTTTGGTTTGTGATTGTTGTTTTGCGATTATTGTTGCGCGCAATTTATCCATTTCTCTGCTGTTGGGCGCCTGATCCTTCAGTAATTTGCTGCTCGGTACCCGACACTTCGACACCCGCCTGTGCCTCAGACCTGGGCCGAGTCTGCGCCAACCTTCTATAACGTTTATCAACCATGGCGATGCCGCCGCCCATAGCGATCATCAACCCCCCAAGCCAAATCCAGCGAACATAGGGTTTGACATAAATTCTCACAGACCAGGCACCACCCTCCTCCAGCGCTTCACCAAGGGCCACATAAATATCACGCCGCAGATTGCCGTCGATATCAGCCTCAGTCATTACCTGACCACCACCGGAGTAATATCGCTTTTCAGGATTTAACTCCGCAATTAGTGCGCCTCGGCGCAATACCTCAAAACGGCCCCTGCGGGCGACGTAATTAGGGCCTCGTATCCTCTCTTCAGCACGAAATTCAAAATCATACCCTGCAACTGAAACCGCTTCCCCTGGCGAGAGTCGAAGATCTCGCTGTTCACTGTAGTGACTGGTTAACGTAACACCGACGATAGCCACCGCAATGCCGATATGGGCTAACAACATGCCGTAATAACTACCTCGTAAACGCCTGCTCCCAGCTAACCGGCCCCGTGACGATGAACTTTTACGCCACCAGTCACGCAACGACCAAATAACAACCCATGCAGCTACCGCCAGGGATACCAATGGCAATAGCGCAAAACTGTAACCATGAATAAACAGTACGCCTGCTGACACAACAATGCTGGCCAGCGCAGGCCATAGGGCCAACGACGCCAACATCGCCGGAGGGTGATGTTTCCAGCGGGAGACTGAACCCACAGCCATAATTACCGCGAGAATTAAGGCCAGGGGTACGAAAAACCAGTTGAAATAAGGCGGACCAACGGAAATTTTTCCCCAACCAGCCACATCGGCGACCAGTGGATACAGTGTTCCCAGTAAAATAACGCCCATGGCAACGACCAGCAGCAGGTTGTTGCCGAGCAAAAACGTTTCTCTGGATGACCAGTTAAAGCTGGCTGTGCGCTGCAGGGTCTGCCCTCGAAAGGCAAATAGCAACAGCGAACCGCCGATGACCACGGCAAGAAAGACCAGGATATATATTCCCCGCGCGGGATCTGCGGCGAAGGCGTGTACCGAGGTCAGAACACCTGAGCGCACCAGGAATGTGCCCAGCAAACTCAGCGAGAAAGTAAGGATAGCCAGTAGCAAAGTCCAACTGCGAAACAGGCCGCGTTTTTCTGCCACCGCCAGGCTGTGTATCAACGCGGTACCCGTCAGCCAGGGCATGAAAGACGCGTTTTCAACAGGATCCCAGAACCACCAGCCGCCCCAGCCGAGTTCGTAATAAGCCCACCAGCTTCCGAGGCAGATTCCCAACGTCAGGAACGCCCACGCAGCAATGGTCCATGGCCGTGTCCAGCGGGCCCAGGCCGCATCGAAACGCCCGGCCATGAGTGCCGCGAGCGCAAA
>QNFP01000241.1 GCA_003645535.1 Gammaproteobacteria bacterium
CAACCCCTACAAACTTGGTATCGTCGCGGGCGCGGACTCGCATACCGCCTTGTCGGTCAATGAGGAAAATAACTACACCGGCAGCAGTGGCCACCTTGACTCGACCCCGGAAATCCGCCTCAACAACGTCATGATGGTCTCGGGTGAGCCAGGGTTGAAATGGTCCACATCGGGCACCACCGCCGTCTGGGCACCGGAAAATACCCGCACGGCGATCTTTGACGGCATCAAGCGCAAGGAGACCTATGGTACTTCCGGTACCCTGATCCGGCTGCGTTTTTTCGGCGGCTGGGACTATTCGAAGGATCTCGTAGCTGACAAAGACTTCGTCAAGAAGGCCTACGAGAAAGGTGTGCCAATGGGCGGCGACCTGCCGAAGAAGGCCTCCAAAGCGCCAACCTTTGCCGTCTCGGCGCTGAAAGATCCGACCAGCGGCAACCTCGACCGTATCCAGATCGTCAAGGGCTGGTATAACAAATCCGGCTATGCCCAGGAGATGGTCTACGACGTGGCCTGGTCTGACGGTCGCAAGGTTGATTCCAGGACTGGCAAGCTGCCACCGGTTGGCAACACCGTCGACATCAGAAAGGCAACCTATGACAACCGCATTGGCGACACGCAACTATCAGTCGTATGGACGGACCCTGACTTCGATCCAGGTCAGCACGCGGTCTACTACGCACGCGTGATCGAGATTCCAACACCGCGCTGGACAACCTATGATGCAGCGAAGCTGGGCGTTGAACCACCGAAGAGCGTCCCTGCGACCCTCCAGGAGCGCGCCTGGTCCTCACCGATCTGGTATACGCCGGATCCGAAGCTGGTGAAAAAATTACCATTCTATCCGGGCTTACAGCAAATCCTGCCGTAATGCTTTTGCGATGTTTTACAAGGAGATTTAATCATGACACAAGATATTCAAAATATAGAAACACAATTCATGGAAGGCATTAAAAAGAACTCAGGAACCACGATTACTATGGGTATCATCCTGCTGATAATGGGAGTTTTAGCAATGGGTTCGCCTGTTGTTGCAGGTGCTTCTATAGTGCTGATGGTCGGCATCCTACTGGTCATAGGCGGCATCGGCCAGCTCATATTTGCATTCAAAGCCGGTATGGGACTGTTTGCAATTATTTTGGGTGTGCTGACCGTCATCATGGGCGGCTACATGTTTGCTAATCCAGCTACTGCGCTGGCCTCTTTGACAATTATTCTGGCGGCATACCTGATTGTTTCCGGTATTTCCGAGGCCATGGCGTCATTTAAAGCCCGGCCTGCTAATGGTTGGGTATGGGCATTGTTCAGCGGTGTTCTGTCGGTATTGCTGGGTGTAATGATCTGGGGCCAGTTTCCACTATCCGGTGCATGGGCCATAGGAATCCTTGTTGGCGTCAGGCTACTGTTCAGCGGCATGTCACTGCTAACATTGGGAATGGCTGCACGCAGTGCGGGATAACACAGCTTCCCGAAGTGTTTCGTAATGTTTAATACCAGATTAGAATATTGTGCTCTGGCTGTCTGTTTCGCCAGTACGTTTAGCGGTCAGGCCTTTGCAGCAAGTAAAGCTGATATAGCTGCCCAGGCCAATAACCCATTGGCGAATACGACAGCCTTCAATCTGCATAACTACTATATTGGTGAGCAGACAGGGACGGGCGATTCTGCAAACCAGTTCTGGCTGCGCTATGCGAAGCCCTTTAAGCTGGGGGGTGACTGGCTGATGCGAGCCTCGTTGCCGATCAACTCATTTCCAACTTTACCCGATGGCAATAAGGAGACAGGACTGGGCGACCTGAACGTATTTGCAGCGTATCTGTTCGACACCGGCAACCCGAAAGTCAGCTTCGGCCTTGGACCGCTAATTATCGCACCAACGGCAAGCAAAGATGAGCTTGGTAGTGGGAAGTGGTCAGCCGGATTTGCCAATATCCTCTTCGATGCCAATTCATCAAAGTTTCAGTATGGCTATCTGTTGACCTGGGCCGGCAGCTTTGCCGGCGAAGATGATCGGGCTGATGTCAGCACGGCTTCATTCCAGCCTTTTGCCATGTATCAACTCGGCAAAGGATACTACCTGCGCAACACCGGGATCTGGACTTACGATTTCGAGACCGATTTTTATACCGTGCCACTAGGCTTTGGCATTGGCAAGGTGTTTCGTAAGGGTAAGACAGTCTACAACGCCTTTATAGAGCCGCAATGGTCTGTAGCGGATGAAGGTCCAGGCTGGCCTGAATGGCAGGTGTTTATCGGTTTTAACATGCAGTTTTCGAAATAGCAGAACATTTATCAAGACCTGGAGGAAGTAATCATGCTAGTAACTTTTTCGTCCCCTGCCTACGCAAATATTACAATGTTTGGTGATGTTGCACTCCATCTGCTCAAGTTGATGGGGCGTAGCAATGCAGTACCCGGTGCCCTGCTGGCAAAGGATATTCCGGCGGCTCTGCAGCAACTGGAAATCGCAGTCAAAGCAGACAGACAATCGCCGGAACCGGAGCAGTCAAATTCGGATATGGATGACGAAACTGCCGTCAGTCTTTCGCAGCGGGCTTTACCATTGATCGAGTTGCTTAAGGCTTCAGCAGAAGATGAATGCAATGTGATGTGGAAGAGCGGCAGCTAATAACTGCTAAATTAGAAAATACCATGGTCGTCGTGTATGGCGACTGTAAATGAATAACAAGTATCGATATGTATGCGAGCCTGGCTTTACTGGCCATTTTTATTCTTGTTTACAGTTCAGTCGCAGGCGCGATTGAACGCTCCTGGGTCAGTGGCCCAATTGTATTCACATGTTTCGGATTATTGATTGGGCCCGAGGGCTTCGACCTGATTACCTGGGAAACTGATAAAGAGGTCATAAGGGGCCTGGCCGAGGTGACATTAGCATTGGTGTTATTTACGGATGCCGCCGGCGCAAACATGGGCATACTTAAAAAAACATCGATGTTACCTGTTCGTCTTCTGCTCATTGGCTTGCCATTAACACTCCTGCTGGGATTCGGTCTGGGTGTGCTGATTTTTGATGGTATTTCGCTATTTGCAATTGCCTTGTTAGCAACCATGCTGGCTCCAACTGATGCCGCACTGGGTAAAGCAGTCATCTCAAACGAATCGGTACCCGGAGAGATTCGACAGGCACTGAATGTAGAGAGTGGCCTGAACGATGGTATTTGTGTACCTATCCTGCTTTTATTTCTCGCATTGGCACTGGGTCAGGTCAGTGGGGATAGCACAGGGCAGTTTGCTGTGAAACTGGTTATCGAAGCAATTGGTATCGGTCTTGCGGTCGGACTGTTAATGACTTTCATATCCGTACAGTTATTAAAAGTTGCATGGCAGCGAAAATGGCTGACACCTACCTGGATACAGATACCCGTAGTGGCACTGGCACTGGCATGCTTTACGGTGGCTCAGTATCTTGGCGGCAGTGGCTTTATTGCCGCTTTTAGTGGCGGCTTGCTGTTTGGCATCCTTGAAAAAAGTATGCGAGATCAGTTTCTGCTGGCGGCAGATGGTACTGGTGATACGCTGGCGCTGATTACCTGGGTGATCTTCGGCGCCGCTGTAGCAGGTTCGGCGCTGAATTCCCTTAGCTGGCCTGTATTTGCCTATGCTTTATTGAGTCTGACAGTGATACGTATGCTGCCTGTTTATCTGGCACTCACCGGCAGCGGCATCAGCACCGAGGGGAAATTGTTTATTGGCTGGTTTGGTCCGCGCGGTCTTGCCAGTATTGTGTTTGGAGTAATCGTCCTGAACAGTAATTTAGCCGTAGATGACCCAATTATATTGACCGTGGCCTGTACCATCATGCTCAGTATTTTGGTCCACGGAATAAGCGCTAACCAATGGGCACGGGCCTATGGCAAGCGCAGGCAGTTGGCACGGCAGAGCAGTGCCGGTAAGACATGACCACAACGTATTCACTCTATTGACAGTGAATGTAACAGTGTTTTTATTTATCTCGGGGTAGGATCTTGATCACAACAGAACAATTTATGGCCTGGCCACTTTTCAGTATGGGGCAAACACAAACAACGGTAGGATCACTGCTTGCGGTTGTTGTTGTCCTGGTAGGTACACTTTTTCTTTCTCGCTACGCACACAGGGCAGTATCGGGCTATTTCCAGCTCGTTGCTTCGAACGATGACATAGCAGTCGATGATATAGCCGTTTCTATGTATGGCAGCGTGGCAAGGATTATCGTCTGGTTTATCGGAGTAGAAATTGCGCTGCACATACTTGGTATCCACTTGAGCACGCTTTTTGCAGCAGGTGGTTTCTTTGCCCTGGGCGCTGGATTTGCACTAAAGAATGTTGTTGAAAACTTTATCTCCGGCGGCATTATTCGCGCTGAAAAAACAATACAAGCTGGTGATCTGATCATCATCGAGAAACAGTGGTTAACGGTTAAACACATTGGTATTCGTACTATTGAAGCGATAACTAAAAAGGGTGTTGACATCATTATCCCTAACTCAATAGTGGCGCAATCGATGGTCGAAAACCTGACCCGACGCAGCCATGTCTACAGGATAAAAGCCAATGTTGGAGTCGCCTATGATTCAGACCGTGTGCAGGTGCGAAAGACCCTGGAGGAAACAGTAAACCGGTTAGAATGGATATCGAAACAGCAGGCGCCAACTGTCCATCTTGTCGAATTTGGCGACTCGAGCATCAACTACGACATCAATGTCTGGATCGATGAAGTGAGAGAAGCTCGGCCTCGAAACTCTGATCTGCATGAAGCCATCTGGCAAGCCCTGAATGAGGCGGGAATAGCTATCGCATTCCCACAGCTTGATGTGCATCTGGATAAGAACGAGTTGCCACAATGATCGGCTAGCACAGTCCTCCCTGTAACAGACACCAGGGATACCCGAAAAGCATTGATGTCATGTACTTCCTGTGGAAGAACGATGTGTCTGGCCAGGTGTTGATACAACGGATGTCACGGGTACAGATAGTGCAGTCATTTACAAAATTACTTTTTAGATTGTGGGCACTGCCTGTACGGGATTATTAAATATAAAACGGGAAGTAAAACCATGAAAAACAGGACACTATTTCTTTTAA
>QNFP01000242.1 GCA_003645535.1 Gammaproteobacteria bacterium
CCATCCAGTAGAAGTCAGTAAGGTTGGTGTGAATAAAAAAGACCAAAAGGTGTATCTAACATGAGAGGTGACTTATGAGTAAGGTTACGATATATTATGACATCCATACTGAGCCTCGTGAATGGAGTGAAAGTAAACAAGGCTACCTAGCACCCGCGGCTTTAACAGTGGGAGGGCTTATAGAGATTCTACAACAGGTTGATGACCCTAAAAGAGCTGTAGTTATGTCTGGCCCTATTTGGAAGATCTGGGAAGTAGGCCAAGGTGGTCAAGCTGGCAGTATTAAGTTCAGATAGCGCTTTGTAGAAATAAAATATCTATGTTAGAATAAAACTTTCTACATAGCAAAACGATTGTACAGGAGCAAGAATGACAATTAATAGTGATGCAATTCAGGCAATGCTGAATATTGCAGAGTCCCAAATAGATGAGTTAATACCAGCGAAAGACTTTGTCAAGAGGTTTAATGAACTTAAGGCAAAGACTGATCGTAAAGAAGAATCTTTTCTAGGAATGGCTATTATGCCTAAGCCTGGATTTCTCTCTGAAGATGGTACTCGTTTGAACGTCAGTATGGCACCTGATGAAGTAGTAAGTATAATCAACAATCTAGCTATGATACCTGAAGAAGCTTTTGTTATGAAGGAAATAGCTGACTTTGTAAGAGCTACTACAGTAGCCAATATACTTAAGATTTTCGGATGTCAGTTAGTATACACTAATGCTGATGGTCAGGTTGTTAAAACTGAAGAAAATGAAGTTGAAAAAGCAGAAGAGGTCTAGACAACCTTTACAATAAACAACCTTGTGAGAGAGGATAATAATATGTCTACAATAGAAGAAATTAGTTTAATGGTTGATACGCTGGAAGCGGATAACAACGATCTTTGCGACCACGAAATGGAGCATTTAGACCACAGAACCTGGTGCAATGCTGAAGGTACGATAATTGGAGTTAGTGAAATGAGTCATAACCAAATAAGATCATGCATGCGCCACTTAAGGGGTCATAACCTTAAGATTGATGTGGCTGCAAATATGTGGTTAGAGGTTTTTGAGCTTGAACTTAGTGATAGGCAAGCTATAGATCCCGATGCTTGTGCTCCTCGTAAAAGCACAGATAGGCGACGTAAGAAACGGATGGGGGTAGTATATGAGCTTACCGGATGATTGGAAGCCTAGTAAAGCACTTAGTGGTTCAGATAAAGAAGAACTTTTACGTTTTGTTGAAATCATTGATGATTTTACAGTTTCAGCGTTAGATGAGGAGAATACCTATGAGAAGAAGTATCACCTTAAAATTGAGCCTGAAAAGCTATTAGGCCACTTAGAGAGTGGTGAGCCTGTCTTCGGTTTTGGTATCCCATTGACTACGCTGTATGAAGCCTTTGCTTTCTTTATGGCTTTACCTGAAGCAGATATGGATGCATCTATGGTTAAGATGGCTAAGGCTCGAATGATACAGTATCTTTCTAATGCAATTTTTAATGTTGAATTCATTGATACGGAGACCCTTACAGGGCTAATGGCTCATGCTATGGTAGCTGAAGAGGAGAAGGCTACTAAACAAGTATTGCATTGAGTGATACAGTGTGTTAAACTTAGTCCGTGGGCAGGTTTGCAAAGAGAGCTTCTAAACCTTACTTCCAGGGTTCAATTCCCTGCCGCGGAACCATCAAGAGGATAGTCGGATGAACTAGATTATTAGAGCACCACCCTAATCACCTTCATAACAAAGTCAAACTAAATTTAAATCAAAGAGGTGATATCATGTCACAGTTATATCTCAAAGTTCGTATTAAACATCTTGCTGAAGAAGCAAAAATCATTCGGTTCGAAAGAAATAGGCTTAAAGCTCGACAACGAAAGTTAGGTAATGACGATCGTAGAGCTGCACTTATGGAAGGGTTAGATAACCACCACAAGACAGTAGTAAGGCAGTCTGCCAGAGCTTCTCATTTAGCTTATGCCTTCATGCGTGGTAAGTCTTATCTCTCAACTGAATGTTCTGCTAGGAACCCTGTTCCTGACCTTATCTTACAAAGAGCATTAAAGACCCTCAAGAAGTACCATAGTTTTGGTACTAGAATTGATGATCTCTATGCCTGGGTAAATAAAGGGATTGTTATTGAACAAAAAGCAGTAGCATAATAGAAAGATTGGGCGCATAATCGCGTCCATTGTTTAGTCAATGTCTGATGGTGTAGTACGGAGTTACTTCACTTGTAATGACGTGGTCACTGGTTCGAATCCAGTCTTTAGCACTATGTACTTCGGTACGCTAAGGTAGCTCAGAAGGTAGAGCGCGATTACTCTGTATGACTGTTCCTCAGACGCTTTTTAAGTAGTAAAGTTTTATGGTAAGTAGTGAAGTGAGCGGTTACTTCTATGTTAAGAAACCAATACCGTTTACGTTTGTTCTCTTACCACTTTTTAATGACAAGTAGTGTAGCATTGGGTTACTTCAATCTGAGAAAAATACCCTATCGCGATTGTTCTCTTGTCACCTTTTTTACAGACTGCAATAGTCTGAGTTTCATGTCAGATAGTGTATGGTGAGCTTACTTCTACCATTAAACGAATAGCTTATCAACTTGTTCTTCTGACACTTTTTATGGTTAATGGTGTAGCACATGGTTACTTCTTATAAAAGCCCACCAGGTGCGTCTTGTTCCTTAACCACTTTTTAAACGGTTTGTAGTGTAGTATGGGGTTACTTCTCCTGAAACGAAACCACCCTATATGTTTGTTCTCAAGCCGACCATTTTAAGTTAGTAAAGATTTAATCTTGACGCGGGATAGCTCAGTCGTAGAGCGCTAGGTTCATACCCCAGAGGTCACGGGTTCAATCCCCGTTCCCGCAACCAAGATTAAGTTAGTAAAGCTTTATGACCAGTAGTGTAGTATGCAGATACTTCTAAGAGAGTCCCCGCCAACTAACAACGTTGGTAAAAGATTTGGGACAACTGAATGGGAAAACAGTAAATGTCCTCTCTGTATATGACTGTTCTCTGGTCACTTTTTTAAGTAGTAAAGTTTTAATGATTGATGGTGTAGTACGGAGTTACTTCGTATGCTAAACGAGAGGTCGCGGGTTCGAGTCCCGTCCCCCACCCCATTTTATTTATATTATGGTGGGGGTAGCTCAGTTGGTAGAGCGCTAAAATTTCTCTGTACGTCTGTTCCTCAATCACTTTTTATGGTTAGTAGTGTAGTATGGAGTTACTTCACTCGAAATGAAACTCTTACTGGTCTTCGGACTCAAGGTAAGATTAACACTCTATATGAATGTTCTCTAACCACCTTTTCTCAAAAATAATAGTAGGAGATATACTATGAGAATGAACCAGAAGAAAAATGAAAACCTCGCAGGGGAGACTACCCATGAGGGCGCTCCTGTCAGGCGTATCACGAAGGAACAGACTCTCCGGAGAACTGTTATGGCGTGTATGCTCTGGGAGAAAACCTTTTACGAAGATGGAGTATCTATTGCTGATAGGATCTTTGATCTTGCCAGTGAATGCTCTCCAGAATTCGTACGTCAGTTGGCTAAAGAAGCCAGGACTGATTACAAGCTAAGGCACGCTCCACTGATGCTTTTACTCGCACTCATAAAGAAAGGCGGTGTAGAGGCTGAGGAGGCTATATTTGAGACTATCGGTCGCCCCGATGAGATCAATGAATTAGTGGCTTTATACTGGACCCGTGAAGGGGCTGGTAAGCCACTATCTGCCGCTATGAAGCGTGGTTTAGCTCGTGCTTTCAATAAGTTCGATGGCTATGCATTGAATAAGTGGGATAAGCCTGGAGTAGTTAAACTCCGTGATGTTATGTTCCTGGTTCACCCTAAGCCAAAGGATGAAGAGCAAGCTGCTGTATTTAAGCAGTTAGCTGATCAGACCTTTACGCCTCCTGATACTTGGGAGTCTAGGCTCACTGGTGGTCAAGATAAGAAGGAGACCTTTACTGATCTTCTGAAGCGTGGACGTCTCGGCTATATGGCTCTGTTGCGTAATCTCCGCGGGATGACTGATGCTAATGTTGATGAAGCTCTGATAAAACAGGCTATTGTAGCCCGTAAAGGTGCTAATGTAGTATTGCCTTTCCGATTCATTGCTGCGGCTAAGTATGCCCCTCAGTTTGAGTCTGAGCTTGATACTGCTATGCAGGAGGCTATGAAAGAGATGGAAGCGCTACCAGGTAAGACAGCTGTACTTGTAGATGTCTCTGGCTCTATGAGTATGGCTCTTTCTGGTAAGTCTCAGATGACCTACTTGGATGCTGCTATTGGTCTTAGCATTATGGTCTCTGGTGTTGGTGGTAGCCTTGATGTCTATGCCTTTGGTACTCAGGTTAAGCAAGTAGCTACTCGTAAGGGTATGGCTCAGGCTGACTCTATTCGAAGCGCTAAGGTAGGTCATGGCACTAACATGGGTATGGCTGTTAAGTTTGCTCAGTCCAAGGGTAAGTATGACCGTATAATCGTTATCAGCGATATGCAGTCTTGGGATGCTTTGCCTAATCCGGGTAAAGATACCAAAGGATACATGATTAACGTAGCTTCATACGAGCATGGCGTTGGTTATGGACCCTGGACTAACATTGATGGCTTCTCTGAATCCACTATTCGCTTCATTCAAGAGATTGAAAAGGGAGATGGGTAATGGCAGGGACTACAGTTCAGCGTTGTACGTGTAAGCATGAATACCAGGACAAGAAGTATGGTAAGCAGCTTAGGGTTTTCAATAAGTCTGGAAGCTCAAAGGTCAAAGTAATCCGTTGTACGGTTTGCGGTGCAGAACATAAGTAAGGGATCCCCTTTGCTTATTCGTTAAGGGGGCCTTCGGGCCTCCTTTTTTATGAACAGCCAATTAAAGAGAGTAACTCTATGATAGATCTTGAAAAGAAAGTAATTGACCTGACTCCTGAGTTTATACGTGGAATGTATAAGAAACTTTCAAATAACCTCAGACCTGGCAGAATGAAAGCTGATGCTAGAACTTATATTATGAGGAGCAATAAGAAAATAGCTAAACAGCTTGATGTTATTCCTGGTCAGCGACAGCAAGTACTCGCAAAGGC
>QNFP01000243.1 GCA_003645535.1 Gammaproteobacteria bacterium
TAGAAGCGATCGAGAGTTTGCCTTCGGATTGCAGGAGCTTCAAAGCGTACGAGGCTTTCTCCGCGCCTTCCTCCTCGGCGATCGCTAAAATCTTGTGTTTGAGATCAGATTCACCCATGTAGAAAAGCGACTGGCCAGTCATGGCCGAGTACTGCACGCGCTCTTCCTCCGGACAGAAAGCTAAGACAGCATCCATCAGCGCCGACTTTCCGGACGCCGACGAGCTCTGCACCATCACAGCCAGCGGTTTGGAGAGCTTGCGTGAAACCGCCGCGATGTACGCGACGAGTTTGTTGATGTGCTCACCGACGAGACCGCAGGTCTCGAGGTCCGCCGTGATGCGATCGAGCAATCTTTCATCTTTTAGCAGCTTTAAAGCGGCTTTTCGATCTTCTTCGCTGAGATGTACGACCGTATCTTTCGGCTCGAGCTGCTTTTTGATCTGCTGGTCCTGCAGCTCTTCGAGTTTCAAGAGGACCTTGCCGAGATCTTTCTTCAAAATGTCTGATCTCACCTGCAGTTCTTCAGCGGCTTGCTTCAAGAAGAGACCGCGCTGCCGGGCCGAGTAGAGATCCAGAGCATCGACGTGGAAATGGTCGCCGAAGGCGGCCAGAAGGTTAATCTTCATCTGTTCGTAGCTGAGGTTTCGCCGAAAGCCGCGAATCCGCCAGCGGCGATCACCGAGCTTGATAATGATCTCGTGTTCCGAAATTTCAGCCTTGACCTTGACAGCCGGCGCCACAGGCGCGGGCGAAGCAGGACCGGAGGATCCTTTTACTGCCTGGGTTTCGGAGCCACCCGGGGACGGACGGCCAGCGACTAAAGAAGAAGCAGGCACCGGCGGCTCCATCTGCCTGTTGTTGATTGGCTTTTCAGGTAGCGAGGCAGCGTAGGCTTCCACCAGACCGAGAGTTTTGAGCGGTCCTGAGACATACTTTGCGGCTCTCAAAAGCACGCCGAGCGACTGCTCGGCCGGTTTGACCTTCATTGCGTAGGAGTTGGCATCCATGTTGTGGGGAAAGTGCACGCGGAAGCAGCTCAGACCTTCGTTTCCGAGCCGTTCGGCGAGCTTGTCCGCGGCCTTCTCACCGGCTTCGTCACGGTCGTAGGCGATCAGCACGCGCTCGGTACCGTAGGCTTTGAAGCCTTCGAGCATTTCATCGGTAAAACCGTTCGTGCCAAAGCTCGAGGTGACGTTGTGGTAACCGGCACACCAGAAGGTCAGCGCGTCGATCAGTGACTCGCAGAGGATGATCTCTTTCGACTCACGCAAGGCATCGGGGTTGAAGATGCCCCGGTGCGGGCCAGGCAGGTAGAGGTGGCGCGGATCAGTCTTTTGCAGGCCACTTTTGATCCTCCGGCCATAAATTTCGACAATCTCGCCCCGCGCATCAAATATCGGGATGACCACCGATCCTGTGAAGTGTTCATGACCTGTCCTTCGGGTCAAACCAGCAGCGGCAAGATGTTTCCGCATGGCACGGCCGGCTGAGCTATTGTTGAGCGGAAGCCTGTAATTCAGGACCCTGTTGACGAATCCAAGCTTGAAGCGTGTGATGACCTCCGGGTCGTTGATGCCCCGGCCCTCGAGATATTCAAGAGCAACAGTTGATCCGAGTAATTCCTGGTGGTAGAAGCCGAGCAATTCGGCCATAAGCTCAGGGCCAGTTGCAGTTTCGGTGATCGGGCACGACAGTTTTGGCGCTCGAGATCTCTTGGTTTTCGTTACCGGCCCGAGTGATTCACCGCTGCGCAGAATCTCGACGGCATGGCGAAAACTCACGGCCTGCGTCTTCATCACCCAATCGATGACAGTACCGCCGGCGTCGCAGGCGCCAAGGCAGTTCCAAAGGTTCTTCGAAGGCGTGACGACCAAGGAAGGATCTTTGTCGTCATGCATCGGGCACAGGCCAACGAAGTTGCCGCCTTTCCTTTCGAGCTTCACTCCGCTCATGGTGATCAGCTCCACCAGATCGATTTCGCGTTTCAGCCGTTCGAGCTCTGCTTGTGGAATTCGGGCCATTTTGCAGCCTCCCGGCAAAAACCTGTCAAGGTCCATTTTGCCTCTATTGAGCTAGACTATAATGTCGTGTTACACTTTGTCAATGAGGAGGCTCTTATGATCGGTCCAACGACACCTTTGATGGGACGGTGGTCTATGGCCGATTTCGGAAAAAACCTTGCGCAATTGAGGCAAGCGAGAAAACTGACACAGCTTCAGCTCGCCGGTCTGGTAGACGTACAGCCCCGATTAATCTCCCGCTGGGAGACCGGGGAGACCAAACCTCAATTTGACCATGTGGTCCGATTGGCCGAGGTACTCGAGGTCAGTCTTGACGTGCTCATGAAGGGAGAAGAAACCGCGGTTATGACCGCATTCGACGTAGGAAACAAGCGCCTCAAGGAGCTGTGCCGGAAGGTAGACCAGCTCCCATCTGAGGACCAGGACGTGGTCTGTCATGTCATGGACAGCCTGGTTCGCAAGGAGCAGGTGAAAGCGGTGTTGGCGGGCGCTCTTCCCCGCTGATAACAAAATCATTGTCAGGACGATTTGCTTTATGGTATAAATAGAGTGTAATTATAATCAAGCTTAACCATAATGGTAAGTTGAAAGCGAAGATGCGAAAGATTATCAGTTTATTTTCCGGCGCCCGCCCCCAGTTAGCCGTGAGACTTTCGCCGTCTCTCGACCGCTTGAAGCACGCGCTCGACAAATGCGGGCAAACCTTCTTTGAGCTCACACTCCCATATTGTCAACACAAACCAGCCGTCTGCTTCGAGGGCGGCTTCGTTTCGGCGGTCTCTTTCCTGGTTGCGCATGATTTTAGCTTGCCAATACGCGGCGTTCTTCCTCGGCTTGAGGTTGCGCGTGCAGCGCTCGCAGCCATGCCAAAAGCAGCCGTGCAGGAAGACGCATACTTTCGACGGTCCAAAAACGACGTCAGGGGCGCCGGGCAATCGGCGCACGTTCTTACGGTAGCCGCGCAAACCGGCGGCCCACAGCGCCTGACGAAGCTTGATTTCGGGCTTGGTCTCGGTCGCCCGGTTGCTTCGCATAGCTTTAGCAGTCGGTTCGGAAACTTTCAAAGTTTCGCGAAGCTTCTCCAAGCCGTATATCTTTCTTTCATCCCCCACAGCGAGCCCTCGAGAGGTTAGTATGGCTGCCATGGAGACCTTAGCGCAAACCGAAGCGATCGACACAGCCGACTTTTCAGGAGGCGGCGACGAAGCCTACACCTTCGCGGAGTTCTTCGCCGGTATTGGTTTGATGCGCTTGGGCCTTGAGCAGGCAGGCTGGGAAATCCGGTTCGCGAACGATCTCGACGCGAAAAAGCTCGAGATGTACAAGGCTCGGTTTCCAGACGCTGACGAGCACTATCTGCTCAAAGATGTGCACAAGGTCGGCACTGCCGATTTGCCGACTGTAGATCTCGCTACGGCTTCGTTCCCATGCACGGATTTATCGCTCGCAGGCGCTCGCAAAGGTCTTGCTGGTAAAGAGTCGTCGGCGTTTTGGGGCTTTTTGAACGCTATCAAAAGCATGGGTGATCGCCGGCCTCCGCTGATCCTGCTCGAAAACGTGACGGGATTCCTGACTTCGCACGGCGGCAAAGATTTCCTCGAAGCGATGCTCGCGCTCAACGATCTCGGTTACACGGTTGATCCTTTCATCATCGACGCCGCGCGCTTTGTTCCGCAGTCTCGACAGCGGTTGTTCGTGGTTGGGACTTCCAGGCACGACAGAATTCGAGAGCCCGCTGCGCAGAGTCGTTTTTTCGAGTGTGAGGCACGACCCGGCGCGCTGGCCGATTTCATTTTCCGACACGGCGAAATTGATTGGGATCTTCGCAATCTTCCCTCCCTGCCTCAGAGAGACATGCAGCTTGAGGATGTCATCGAAGATCTGCCCGAAAACGACAAGATGTGGTGGTCGGCAGAGCGGGTCGATTATCTGCTGAATCAAATGAGCGATCGCCACCGTAAGTTGGTGGATTCGATGGTGACGCGCGGCGGACAGCATTTCGCAACGGTTTTCCGAAGGGTGCGCAAAGGCCGGTCGATGGCCGAAGTGCGAGCTGACGGGATCGCCGGCTGTCTACGAACGCCAAAGGGCGGCAGCGGCCGCCAGATTCTAATCTTGGTCGAAGATGCACGCATTCGCGTACGCTTACTCTCGCCAAACGAATGCGCCCGGCTGATGGGCGCGGATGGTTATCCGATTACGGTATCCCTCAATCAGGCGCTTTTTGGTTTTGGCGACGCGGTATGCGTGGACGCGGTCGAATGGATCGCGCGAAACTACCTCAATCCTGCAATGGCCGAGCTTGACCACCTGGCCGCAAGAAGGAAGTACGGAGGACGATAAACGTGCACAAGGATGCTCCACAGGCGTTTCAGGATTGGTATTCCTCGCGCAAAAAGTACGGCGGCTTCCCAGCAAAAGGAACGATGGCTGGCGCGCTGGTGGTACTTGAGCGACTCAAGAACGAATTCGACCTCAGCATTGACGCGCACACCGCCGAAGGTGGCTCGCAAATCAGAGGCGCCAGCGGCGCCTCTGTAAAAAAGATCCTCGCTGATTTCGGAGAAACACGACAGTTTGTGAGCGAGGGTGGACGGACGAATCGCGCTCTGCGCAGCGAGGTCGAAGCGATGCTGACGGCGCTTGAGCCATTAAGATTGGTCAAACTCAGCAATAGCAAACGAAACAAGGCCCTTGAAAGCTGTCAGCTTTTTCTAGTTGATCAGGTGTGCGAATTTCATAACAAGCAACGTCTGGAAATCGCTTTTGATCCGTCGATGACGACTCGCGATCTGGTGCAGCAAATTCTCGAGAAGGCCAGAGAATGCGAGCAATCCGGGCAAGTGGCTCAGTACCTAATCGGCGCGAAACTGGCGTTGCGGTTTCCTGATCTCGAGATCTCAAACGACAGCTACAGCACGGCAGACAAGCAACTCGGTCGCGCCGGCGATTTTTTGGTCAAAGACACGGCTTTTCACGTAACGATAACGCCAATGGACAAAGTCTACGATCGCTGCAAACAAAACGCTGAGCAAGGGCTACGAGCGTATCA
>QNFP01000244.1 GCA_003645535.1 Gammaproteobacteria bacterium
AGATTCATGGTGGAGTGAAAATGATAGGGTGCATCCAGATGAGTGCCGTTGTGGGTGTTTAATTCGATCAGCTCCAGTGCCCAGGCTTCGCCATCGGGCAGATCATCTTTTTGCAGGCCGGGGAAAAACGGTTCGACCTGATGGAAAGTGTCGTCGTGGCCGAAGTATTTAATTTTTGGGCCAAAACCCGGCGGATCCGAGATGACATCGTTTTCGAGGTAAATAGATAAATCTATGATTTGTCTGGGCATGGTTTATTCCTCGGCCACCGGGGCTTCATCTTTTTTATTTTTTTTGTCTTTTTTCCTGCTTTTGCGGACACGCCTGGCCGGCTGATTATTCCACAATTGGCCTGCCGACAAACATTGCCAACCCCATTTAATCCAGCTCATCAGCGCAAATACGATCCACAGGGACCACAACAACATGGCGATGCGGAATACGGCCAATGGCAGGCTGAATACCCATGCCTGGGGCAGAGCGGCGCTGCTGTGGTCCTGGTACCATTGATAGAAATAATTGCTTGAGCCATTGCCGGTAACCTGCATATCCGGTGCCGACAGCAGGCTTTGCGGGATGGTGTAGAACAAACTCAACAGGGCGATGATTGACAGCCCGATCAAACCCAATTGGGCGATATTGAACAAGCTCGATGATATCGGCAGCGGTCTGCGTTTACGCGCTTCCATCGCAAAAAACCAGATAACCACGGGAATACTACCAGCCATATTGACGGTGCTCATACCCAGTGCGAGCAGTAGCCACTGCAGGGTGTTTACCGGCACTGACAGCTCTCGTCGTTTAACGATCATGCCCAGTGCGGCGGCGATAACAAGAATGACGGCGAGTACGCCCCAGTAGAGCATGGCTGGGCCGATGTCTGGACCGTTGAGAAAAACAGGCCAGCGATCGCGAGGTAGTTGTAGTTTGATATCAATATTATTGGCCGGTGTCGGCAGCTTAAATGCCGGAGTTATTGTGGTCTGAGCAACACCAGCATCCAGCTCCCAGCTAATAACGATATCCTGCAAACCCGGGTGTAGCGGAATTACTACATACTCGCCTTCCCGGGGTGTGGTTTGTTCGTTGCCATCGATCACTATGCTTTGTAGATCAGCGCCAGCTGGCTGGGGAATGCGATAGTCACCACCGAGGCTGGTGCGCACGCGCATGGATAATTTGAGTGAAGCACTACGGGCACCGGGACGATGGTCAACTTCGATGCTTTCCACAGTCGTGGTGGGCCCGGGTACTGGCTGTGGTTGCACAGCGTGTAAGGTTAATGACTCTCCTGGCCACGCTCGCCACAGTTGTACCATTGGCCCGGTGGTCACCCCGGTCTTAATCGATGGCATGCCATCGCCGCGGATATGCCAGCGAGGTGAGGCCAGAATTTGCCAGTGCTCAACCCAGTCTGTGTTGTCGGGAGCCTGCAGAACCAGCTGTTGGCTGGGTTTAATAACAGAACGCCACTGTACCTGCCGCTGCCTGGCTTTGAGCGCGATAATCACGTGCTGCTGCTCGGTGAGTATATTTTGAGTGACTACCGACTCGCCGGCCAGCAGGGGAATGCGCAGATTGATGGCGCCTGTTTTGGGAGCAATACGTGTCACTGTGGTGATCAGTTCCCAGTCGAGGTCGGCATTAAGCTGGCGCTGAACCTGGACAAAAGGTTTGATTGGTGATGGCAGTAAAGTATCTTGTTTGACCTGCCTGACCTTTTTTTCCAGCTGCAATGTGCCGCCTGTTACCCGCCTTTCAGTCAGGCCGTGTACCTGCCAACCGGGGGCATTGACCGTGGTGTTATGGGCCGGTAATGGGAAGGGGATAGCGATATTGTCGCCATTCAAAGTAGCGGTGAGCGTGATGTTGTGGCTGCCCTGGGTCAAATAAA
Organism: Gammaproteobacteria bacterium; assembly: GCA_003645535.1. GTDB lineage: Bacteria > Pseudomonadota > Gammaproteobacteria > Pseudomonadales > Porticoccaceae > HB2-32-21. The sequence goes on from QNFP01000244.1 coordinate 1,895, forward strand.
CCCAGAGCTTGTTGCCAGCTCGACTTAATGGCTGTGCTATGTTGTCTACAAGTATCGAGTCGGGTTGCCAGCTTTTATCCGCAGGTAGGGGGAAGGCCAGTTCCGCGGCTGCACTGACTCGCTGTCGCAGCACCAGGCGTTGACTGGCTAGTGAGATATGAGTTTGCTGTACTGCCGCGCATTGTGGCGCACAGTCAGGGGCTTTGGTAAGGGTGGTTTTGAGTTGCTCTAGTAAATCCGGGGGTGGGAATGTTTCCGCCCTTACATCGGGCGCGATCAACTGAGTGGCGAACGCGAATACCAGGGGTAGCAGCATCGAGGTGATGCCTGCTGGGGATCCGCCGGGCGAGCTACCTGAAGATCCACCAGGCGTGGTCTTTTTTTCGCGATCAGCGAACAGCCAGTGATGCCTTAGTAGTCTTCCGCCGAGTCCGTACAGTAACAGGCAAACCAGCGCTACCTGAACAAATTTTAGTGTGCGGGTCAGCCAGGGTGGCGACAAATAGAGCGTTAAAGGTGTTTCCGCCTTGACCGGGCCGCTCCAGCCCAGATTGACCTGTCGCCATTGCCAGGACGGCTCGCCTGGGCCAGTTTGAATATTGTCGGTGGGTCGATAGCGCTGTTGCTTTGGCTCGTTGAGAGCGGCACCCGCAGCCCGCTTGTCCAGTGATTTTCTAATTCCGCTTTTGGCTTTAAGCTCAGCCTCCATCGCTATTTTACTGGCGATGGGCGCAGTAGGCTGGACGTAACTATAGGGGCCAGCATTGATGGTGCGATATTGTTCCAGTTGCGGGTAAATACCTTTGCGCACCTGGGCTACCGTAAAGGTAATCACCACAACGACCAGGCCGGCCAGTGCGAGGTGGGCAACGGTATTGATCAGCTGCTTTAACTTACCCTGAGGTAGTACGGTTAATAACGGCAGCGCCGCGACCAGCGCAACCCAGCCGACAAGTGGTGCTCCTGCTTCGTGGTAGGTGAGCGCCAATGTTATGGCGCCGGTTAAGCCCCAGCGCCAGTCGAGTACGCGAAATAGACCGCCGACAATCAGCAGGCAAATAAACAAATCCCATAAATCCCAGCGGGACAACCAGGAAGATTGAATGCGATCCGGCCCGGCGGTGTGCCAAAGCAGCCAGCCGGGGGGCAGGTGTAGTGTTAGATCTACTTTGTCAAAATCGTGCAGCCAGCCGGTTGCAGAAACTGCACGCAAGGGCTCAATGCGGTTGATCGCCTCGATGGTGACCTGGGAGTGGCGTATTTCGATGCCAGTACCTTCTTCGCCGGGTGAGCGGGTGACCAGTTGTGGCGTGTCGTTGGCAACAATGCGGCCCAATTGCAGTTCGGGCGAGGCGCGCAAACGCCAGTTGTGGGTAAAGGTACCGTTGATATTGTCTTTAGTGGTAGCGCCACTGCCATCGAAGTCCAGCCACAGGGTGCGGTTTAAGCTGAGTCGGTTAGCGGCGGGTGTAGCATCACCCCGGTATTGTTCTTTCAGAGCCAGGGTTTCGTTAGTTGATAGCAGGTAGGTTGGCAGGTTGGCAAAATTTGCGGGAATATCGATTTGTGAGGGGTCGACGGCAGGCGCACCTTCTATTTTTACGCCGCGTAGTTGAGGGTTGGCACGAAAGCTCCAGATCTCCTGATCCGGCCAGTGGGCATCCATTTTCCTCATGCTGAAACTGGTAGTGGGCTCCAGAAACCGAGCTTTCAGACTGATACGCCATTCACCGGCACGGGCCTGAATACGCAATCGCCCATCGTCCTCTATGCGGGCCGGCAATGGCGAGTTGAATTCCATAGCCTCCGCATTGGTGGGCAACAATTGTCCGAGCACAATCTCTCGAGGTTTGCCAGCCACAGCGAGGCGGACTTCGGTAGCCAGTAGCATGGGAATATTGTCGCTGAGTAGTCGGAAGACTTCGACTTTCAAGGTGTCATTTTTCTGCCCGGCACCATCGATAGTACGCTGATCACGGAGCCAAAGCCGGCCCTGTTGATCAGCTTGTGCAGCCACTTTTTTGCCATTGCGAGACAATTTGATCAGCGCAGTTTCGAGTGCAACCGGCAGATATTGTGGAGGTTTTGTCCAGCTGAAAGAGCCTTTGATAGCATGCTTTCCGGATGTGAGCAGTACCGCTGGTTTGCCGTTTCTGTCGAGTACTGGGGTTGGCTGGTTATTGATCAGCACGTCCTGCGGCCAGTATCGGGTGTCGCCAGGCAGTATTACCCAACTCTTACCGAACACCTGCCAGTTCTGGGTGAATTGCGCTGTTGTCTCTGTGACATCGACTGCCAGTACATCGGGCCACACGCATCGTCTCTGCTTTGGCTGTTGGGCAATACGGGGGCAGGCATGGTCTGTTTGATCCTGCAATACCCAGGGTATCCATGCTTTCAGGGAGTCGGGAATGACAGTGATATCTGCGTGGGTATAGGCAGATGCGGCAATCAACAAACTGCAAACGAGGGTGCGGCGAATAAACAACATGACATTACTCCCTGTCTTGATCCTCGGGCGTAATACCCAAAGCAGAAAATTTAGCGAGGTAATCGGTATTCATCATCGACCAGTCGGGAAGAATCGAACGCTGCTTATGATTGCCCGCACAGGTGTCAATGAGGATGTTGTGGTGGGGCGTGCGAACCACAAAGGTGTGTAGGCTGGCGTTGAGAAAACCCTGCGTCATCTGATTCCTGGGGAGGAGGAAATGAGGTTCCAGCCAGTCGCGTTGCCTTTCTATGGTTGCCCAGTCGTCGCTGGGAAAAAAGTTGGCTATTTCAAACAGGGGACCAAGCCACTCCTGTACGCGATCTACGGTGACATTACCCAAATGTAGTGTTTTCATGCCTGTTGCCTGGTTATTGTTTTATGGATAGCGTTTTACGGATAGTGTTGCCTGGATGACGCCAAAACCATACATCAACGGCGCTTGATAACAAAGTAGCGCATCTACATAGTGACTATGAGACCTTTGCACGGGAGATAATTTTGCTTTCAGGCGAGGCAAAAATGCGCGCAAAGAGGGAGTTTACGGTAGTAAATGACCGATTGAGCAGAGCCTGATGAGATGGACGTTCCCCCTACGGCGTCGTAATGCGCCAAACTATAAGTTCAACCAAATAGTGAGAGGAACGTCCATATGCGTAATATTAAACTAGTCTCAATTGATTTAGCCA
>QNFP01000245.1 GCA_003645535.1 Gammaproteobacteria bacterium
GTGAAGGGTGGTGGTGAAGGGGATGAAACCTCGATTATCTGCGGCGATAAAGTCTGAAATCCACGGCCCCAAACACACGCTGTCGGTATAGCTCCCAGTTTTCACTGGTAAAGCAGGTCGGCTGCTGGCCGTTCTCGCTTTCAGTGTAAATTAAGGTGTGCGGCGTTAACCAGTTGCCATACTCCAGGCTTTGTAGGGCTTGCGCCAAAAGTGCTGACTTAAATGGTGGATCCAGGAAGACGATGTCAAAGGACTGAGCAGAGAACCGGTTTTGATTAAGCCAGGTTAGTGCATCTTCGCAGACCACATCTACTGTACTTGCCGAAAGGTTTTCACAATGCTGTTGCAGAGCGCGACAGGCCTGATGGTTTTTCTCGACCATGATAACTGAAGCTGCGAGCCGGGATGCCGCCTCAAAACCCAGCGCGCCAGAACCGGCAAACAGATCGAGACATCTTGCGCCGGGCAATTCAGGCATAAGCCAGTTGAAGAGCGTTTCTCTCACCCTGTCGCCAGTTGGCCGCAGCCCGGCCGTGTCGGGAAAGTTGAGCCGACGACCACGCCATTGACCAGCGATGATTCTGACCTGGCGCGATTGGGGGCGATGTTTTGGCTGTTGTGACAACCTGTTGGCTCCTGATAGTGAGCCTAAAATGGTAGGATACACTGCTTTAAACGATTCGGGTCAAAACAGTTAATGGCAGCAAATGAAGATACATCAACACCTAAAGAAAAGACCAGGCTCTTTTCCCGTTGGCGGCGGAAAGCGGCCGACCCTGGGCCGGAAACGGAGGATGTCCAGGAACTGGAGGGCTTGCAAGATATTGAGGGTTCTCCTCAGACTGAAGGCTCTCAACCGGCTGAAGGCTTCCAACCAACTGAAGGCTCTGGGGCAGATAATTTAGCTAAGACCCATGACGATAGCAGCAATAGCAGTCAGGCCGTTGAGTCGGCGGTAATACAGCAGCCACAATTGGAGCCAGTACAGGAACAGGAGTCACCACCGTTATCAGCGGTGGAAGACCACCATAAACCTGGTGTAAGTAATGACGTTGCTCACGCGGTTGTCGACCAGGATTCTACAGTGGCGGATACGGATGAGCACCACAATATTACTCAGCAGGCCACAGCTGATATTGTGGAGAAGGCGGGTGCCCCCGCGCCTGAAGACACACCGAAATCACCAAAACGCGCTAATTTGTTTAGCCGGGCGTTATCAAAAACTGGACGTGGACTGGAGACCTTGTTCCTCGGACGCCGACAGATTGATGATCAGTTATTCGAGGAACTGGAAACTGAGTTGCTAATGGCCGATGTCGGTGTAGAGGTTTGTACTGATATTATTGAGGAGTTAACCGATCAGGTTAAACGTCGAGAACTCAGCGACAGCGGCGCACTGCGTGCGGCTTTGCATGGGATCATGGTGGATATGCTGGTGCCCTGTGAACAGCCGCTGGATGTGTCCACAGAGCAACCGTTCGTGTTGTTGGTAGTGGGCGTCAACGGGGTAGGTAAAACGACGACGATTGGCAAATTAGCGCGGAGTCTCAAAAATCAGGGCTATTCGGTGATGCTGGCGGCTGGCGACACTTTTCGAGCTGCCGCAGTAGAACAACTGCAGGCCTGGGGTGATCGAAATGATGTTCCTGTGGTCGCGCAACATACCGGGGCAGATAGTGCTTCGGTGATATACGATGCTATCGAATCTGCGCGCGCACGAAATATAGACGTGCTGATCGCAGATACTGCCGGCCGTTTGCATACGAATAGCAATCTCATGGAAGAACTCGTCAAGGTCAGGCGGGTCATGGCGAAACTTGATGACAAGGCCCCCCATGAGGTGTTGCTTGTTCTTGACGCAGGCACTGGGCAGAATGCTGTTAGACAGGTGCAGGAGTTTAGCGAGGCTGTAGCAGTGACCGGGCTCGCGGTCACCAAACTTGATGGCACGGCCAGGGGTGGAGTGGTGTTCGCTTTGTGCAAACGCTATGGTTTACCTGTTCGCTACGTTGGGTTGGGTGAAGGAGTTGACGATTTGCAGGTGTTTAACGCCACGGCTTATGTTGAGGGCGTGTTGTCAGAAAATGAAAATACAGATGACTCATGATCGGCTATAGATGATTCGTTTTGACAATGTTAGCAAGCGCTACGAGGGAGGCTTCGAGGCCCTGAAAGGCGTCAATCTAGCTATGGATGCTGGTGAAATGGCCTTTTTGACAGGGCATTCTGGTGCCGGTAAAAGTACATTGCTAAAGCTGATTATGTTGATGGAACGGCCCAGTCGTGGCCAGCTGTTAATCAACGGAAAAAATCTCAGTCGATTACATCGCAGTCAGATCGCTTATTATCGTCGGCATCTCGGCGTTGTATTTCAGGATCATCAGTTACTGTTTGATCGTAGCGTGTTTGACAACATCGCCCTGCCTTTGCTGGTATCCGGATACCAGCAAAGGGATATTGGCAGGAGGGTGCGTGCAGCGCTAGATAAGGTCGGTTTGCTCAATAAGGAAAAATCAAATCCCATGCAGTTATCGGGGGGTGAACAGCAGCGCGTTGGCATCGCCAGGGCGGTGGTGCATAAACCGCGAATACTCCTTGCTGACGAGCCTACAGGCAATCTGGATCCGCAGCTCTCCGCCGAAATTATGGCGTTGTTTCGAGATTTTTGTGGGGTGGGAGTGACCGTATTGATTGCTACTCACGACATTGACCTGGTTGGCCGCATGGGTGAGCGTGTGGTAACGCTTAATAATGGTGTGCTGACCACGGAGCCCCAGTGAACCGGTTCGGACGCAGCCGGGCTAGCGTGGTAAAGGCGGCAAAGACGGTAAAAGAAGGGCCGGTTGGCGCTGTGCAAAGCACCGTCCGCTTTAGTGAGCGAATCGAAAGCTGGTGGCGTAATCACCGTAGTAATGCTCGCGAAAGTTTATTGCGCCTGACCGTGGAACCGGTGCAGACCCTCATGACTATACTGGTAATAGCTATTGCAATGGCCTTGCCGGCGGCGCTGATTGTTGCGGTCTCCAGCCTTCAGCAATTGAGCGGTAATTGGCAAAATAGTGCACGAATCAGTGTGTTTATGCATGTCGATGCCGCGCCGGACGTCGTCCAGCGATTACAGGATACGGTTCGGGCTATGCCACAAATAGAACAGGTCACCTATATTTCTCCGCAGGCTGCTCTGGAAGAGTTTCAGTTGGCGTCAGGGTTTGGAGAGGCGCTGTCATTGCTGGGCACAAACCCATTGCCAGCCGTATTGCTGCTATCACCTCGTGCAGACCTGATCAACGACATAAGCGGGTTGTCAGCATTGGTCGATGACCTGGAACAGATATCCGGCATCGATGGAGTACAGCTGGACATGCAATGGCTACAGCGTATGCAGCATATACTGGAGATGGGCCAACGGGTGGTCATATTAGTCGGCTTTACCCTGGCTTTAGGTGTATTGCTAGTGGTTGGCAATACGATACGCCTGGCTATTGAAAGCCGTCGCAGTGAAATTTTGGTGGTTAAGCTGGTTGGCGGGACCAATGCTTTTGTCAGGCGCCCCTTTCTATATACCGGTCTGTGGTACGGGCTATTTGGCGGTATGGTTGCCTGGGCAGGTGTCGTTTTGGGTGGATTCTGGCTAGCTAGTACAGTGGCTGTATTGGCTAACTTATACCAAAGTGATTTTGCCCTGGTGGGATTAGACTTTAGGGGATTGTTAGTGATGATGATATTGGGCGGGACTTTGGGCCTGCTCGGAGCGGCTTTGGCTGTGGGTCGACATATTGCTCGTATCGAACCATGATTAGTTCGATAAAACAGTGGCTTATAGTGAACTATTTGGGTGTATAGACATCTAATCCTGAAGTGGTAAACTATGTCGTCAAATTTTAGGCGACTATATTTCAGGAAGCTTTCACGAAGCGATGAATTTTCTGGAAGCTTTGAATAATACTTTGAGGAAATTATGAATAAAAGCCTTCAAAATATGCAGTGGATGGCGCCGGGGGGGAACCTGGCTGCCTACATGCAGGGTACCAGTTCTATTGCTGTATTGTCCGTTGAAGAAGAAAAAGCCCTCGCAGAGAGGCTCTATTATGAGGACGACGTAGAAAGTGCGCGTCAGCTAGTGATGGCGCACCTACGTTTTGTTGTTCATATAGCTCGTTCATACAATGGCTACGGGTTGCCACTGGCCGATTTGATCCAGGAAGGTAATGTTGGTCTGATGAAGGCAGTGAGGCGTTTTAATCCTGAAAAAGGTGTTCGCCTGGTGTCTTTTGCGGTGCATTGGATAAAGGCAGAAATCCACGAATATGTATTGCGGAACTGGCGTATCGTGAAAGTAGCAACGACAAAAGCGCAACGTAAACTATTTTTCAATCTCCGCGGATCAAAAAAACGTTTGGCCTGGTTGACCAATGATGAAGCAGCGGCTGTTGCTGAAGATCTGGGTGTTGATGTTAAGCAGGTTCACGAGATGGAGAAGCGCCTGTCGGCCCGTGATGCGGGGTACGATGTGGGTGTTGACGATGACGATGAAAGCGCTTATCAGGCACCTGCACAATACCTTGAGGATCGTAGTGCTGATCCGGCAATGATCGTTGAAGAAGCCGATTGGGAAGCAGATAGCCATGACAGGCTATCAAAGGCGTTGGCTCAACTCGATGAACGCAGCCAGGATATATTACAGCAACGCTGGCTTAATGAAGCGAAGGTCACATTGCATGATCTGGCGGCAAAATATTCGATCTCGGCAGAACGAATCCGGCAGCTTGAGCAGGGTGCGATGAAAAAAATAAGGATTGCTCTCGAAGCCTGACGCTTGTGTACCTGACGTTTATGTAAAAGTAGAAAGAGCTATTAAAAAGCCGCGTTTATCGCGGCTTTTTTGTGGGGTTTCATTGTGGGGCTCACATCAGGGACAATTCCGTGCGGATTGTGTTGGGTCATCTGTGTTGGGTCATCAACGCCTGTAAGTGAAAGGGCTTTTGTGCAAAGGTCTCAAAGAGCAACTCAGGCGCTAAAAATACCCTTGAGCAAGAAGAAAAACA
>QNFP01000246.1 GCA_003645535.1 Gammaproteobacteria bacterium
GGGAGTTCGGGTGGCCCTGGTCGCACCGCAGCCCCACCAAAACACAATTGGTTTAGCCAAAAAGTTCGGCGTGGAATTTGATTTTTTAACTGATGAAGGTAATCAGGCTGCTCGCATTCTGGGAATTGCCAACCCCCAGGGTTTACCTATGGGTATGCAAATGTTGGGCTACGATAGCGAGACGGTATTGCCGACAGTGATCATCACAGATACCGACGGAATAATCCTGTGGGCTCACGAGACTGACAATTATCGAGTGCGACCGGAGCCCGATGTATTTTTGACAGTATTACGTGAAAATCAGTTGGCAGCCGCGGTTTAATAGTGCTTGTTAGCGGACGGCGTTGAGGTCGGGTGAGTGCGCGTAACTAGCGGGAGGAGGAGCAATGATTAAACAAGTTACCCTCGGGCTATTAGCGTTTACGCTTGCTAATAGCTGGGCTAATGAAGGCATTCAGTGGCGAGAGTGGTCTGCCAGTACCTTTGCCGAAGCGAAAGCCAAAAATCGTCTGATTCTCATTAATGTCGGGCACGAGGGCTGTACCGCCTGCCGTTTTATGGAAGAGAATACCTTTAGTAACTCTGAAGTAATCGAACTGGTCAACGCCAACTTCATTGCTATCCAGGTCGATAGCGAGGCACGTCCCGATATCGGCGAGCGTTATTCCGACTGGGCATGGCCTGCCAATGCCTTTATGCGCCCCGATGGCACACAGGTGCTGGCCTTTGCGGGTAGCCGTCGCCCCGATCGTTATATAAAAGTGCTTCGCGAGGTGATTGATGGTCATGCTGCTGGCACGCTGACGCCGGATAAACTCGCGCCCTATGGCGCTGCCCAGGTGCCAGAGTCTGCGCCGTTCTCAGAGCTACGTGATCAGGTGCGCGCTTTACAGGATAATACGTTCAAAGATAAAACCAGTGGTGTGTTTGAAAGCGCCGAACCACTTCGGCATTTATTATTGCGTAGTTATGTCTATGGCGACAGCGATGCGCAAGACCTGGCAAAAGCCACACTTGATGGACATCTTCAACAGTTGGATCCCACCTGGGGTGGCATGTACTACGCATCTTTTGGCCGCTGGAGCAATACCGTTGCCGAAAAGCGCCTTGAAAGTCAGGCAGCGGCGCTACAGGTTTATGCTGATGCTTATCAGCTTATGGGTGATGCTCAATATAAAGACGCTATCGATAATGTAGATAACTATTTAACTACGTTTATGCGTTCCGAGCAGGGTACGTTTTTTGCCAATCAACAGGATCGCATGGCCACCTTACCCAGCAATATGACCATGGATGACTTCTATGCACTGGGTGATAAAGAGCGTCGTCGTTACGGTATCCCTACTATTGATCATGCCATTTATAGCGACGTTAACGCCCGGATTATTCTCGGTTATGTGATGGCATGGGAAGCCACTGGCAACCAGGCGTATCTCGATACAGCGAGTAGGGCGGCCAAACATTTATTAGATGAACGACAAACAGGGGCGGGCTGGATTATTCAGTTTATGCCGGGCGCAGCCCTCGCCAATGATCAGCGGATACATGTGTTGACCGATAAAGCTGTACCTTATTTGCGCACTCAGGTGCATTTCGGCCTGGCCCTGATGGCTCTATATAGAGCGACCGGTGAGGTTCAGTGGCGGCAGGCTGCCGGACGAGTCGCCAATGCACTGATCAGCGAACTTGAAGATCCAGAACTTGGCGGCTTTTATGGTGTACCAGACGATGGTACGCCAGGGCGACGTAAGCCCCTTGAAGATAATGCTGCAGCAGCGCAGTTTTTGTACTTGTTAGGCGTCCTCGAGAAGGCGGACCGTTACAGGGTCGCTGCAGAGCGAGCTATACGCGCTTCTGCCTCGCCTGTCGCGGTACGTCGGGAAGGAAAAATTACTGGCAATCTGGCCATGGCTCTGGAAACGATTACTGCGGGCTACGTGGAGTTTTCAGTCGTCGGTGATGTCAGTGATCAGCGCACCCAGGGTTTATTGCAGGCTGGTCGGGGTGTATTTGAGCCACGCAAAATCGTTCATATCGAGTCGACGGGACGATACCCTCAACGCTCAGCACCTGCTATGTATATCTGTAACGATGAACGGTGCACAGTGCCCATTTTTGAACCTGACGAAGTGCCGGTGCAGGCCAGATTGTTTACCTATTCATCTATCTCAGGATCGACCTCAGGATCCAGGCCAGATTAAATTGCTGAGCTTCGCAGCAACAACGCCCAATATTAGTTTAATATGATCGCATTGATATCCGGTTTGGTTCGGCCAACTGAAGTGTCATATCCTTAAGCGTGTGTTTTATAAATAGAAAGGAGAAACCATGAAAGCAAAAGCAGCGGTATTTCGGGAAATCGGTGTAGACATGAAAATCGAAGAAGTCGATATCGATGATCCACAAGCTAACGAGGTGTTGATTACAACGGCTGCCTGTGGGATCTGTCATAGTGACGTGCATTTTGCCAAGGGTTCTATCCCTGGGCCAGTACCCACTATCCCCGGGCACGAACCGGCTGGCGTTGTCGAAGCGATCGGCTCAGATGTAAAATCTGTAGAGGTGGGTGATCATGTCATCGCCTGTACTTCAATGTTTTGCGGTCTCTGTCAGCAATGTTTACAGGGCCGCCCCTATTTGTGTATGGATCGCCGGCAGTGCCAACGGAAAAGGGATGACACACCAAGAATTTCCATCGATGGCAAGCGCATCACCCAGTTTGCTGATCTTTCTGCTTTTTGCGAAAAAATGCTGGTCCACGAAACTGCAGTAGTTAAGATCGATAAAGATATTCCTCTCGACAGCGCGGCGCTGGTGGGTTGTGCGGTCACTACGGGTGTAGGTGCCGCACTAAATACAGCCAAAGTACAGCCCGGATCAACTGTCGCAGTGTTTGGTGTGGGCGGCATTGGTATTTCTATTATTCAGGGGGCACGCATTGCAGGCGCGAGACAAATAATTGCTATCGATGTTGTGCCGAGCAAACTTGAAACGGCGCGTAAGTTTGGTGCCACCCATACCATACTTGGTGGCCCGGATAGTCCTGATGGTGATCCCGTTAAAGCGATCAAGAAGCTGAGTCGCGGCGGTGTGGATTATGCTTTTGATGCAGTCGGCATCCCGCTATTAGTTCAGCAGTGCCTGTATGCTCTGGCTCCCCGTGGCCTTGCAGTGGTTGTAGGCGCAATCCCAACAGGCCAGAAACTTGAGGTTGATCCTGGGCATTTTTATCTTGAGAAATCAATTATGGGCTGCTTTATGGGATCAAATCGTTTTCACATCGACGCCTTGAATTATTTTGACTTCTATAAACAAGGCCGACTCGACCTGGATTCCATGGTGACGGATCGCTTTGGACTTGGCGATATCAATGAAGCATTCGGCCTGCTAGACGGGGGAGAGATCAATCGGGCAGTTATTATGTTCTGAGGAACTGCTGATAAATTCATATTTGTTCGGGCAAACTCAGGGACGTGTTGTCCGAATACTATGATTCAACCAGCATCTAATGCCCTACCATTGATATTTCTTTACAACCATCTTGAAAGCCGGGCCAATTTAATTGGCCCTGGCTAGCATTTTGTCTACCATCTTCCGTGCCCCTGCAAGGCTTGCTGAAAAAGTGTCGCTATCAAAATGATAAGCGACATAACGAGCCAGGTTTGGCCATCTCTGTTCATCGACCTGGACACCGCCCAATGATGCGTTGATAAACTGAGATATCACTGCAATATCGGCGAGACTTAATTGGTTGCCGACAAGAAAATTACCATTGCCGATTAATTCATTCAGATAATCAAAAAGCGGCGGTGCCTTTTCATCAATAATCGCATCAATTTCAGCTTCATCAAACGGCGTTCCCATGGAGCGAAATATAACGCGATGACGGAACGCCGTGGCAGTAATAACGGGGGCGAGCTCGTTATCAGCGAATTTTTCTAGCCAATCTGTCTGGGCTTTCATAAGGGGTGATTCAGCAACTAATCCTGGATCAGGGAAGAGCTTCTCCAGATAGTGGCAAATCACCGAAGAATCACAAATATAAGTTTCATCGTGTTGTAGTACGGGAATGCGTTTTGCCGGATTAATCTTTTCGTAGCCCTCGGGTAAATTAAAAGGCGAGACTGGATCCATAGTGAATTCGATGCCTTTTAATTGCATAGCGATGTGAACTTTGCGGACGAAAGGCGAGAGGGGTGCACCGATAACAGTAAACGACGTAGGTAGCTCCATAGTTCGACTAAATTATTTTGATTAAATATGACATGAACAAACGACTTGCAAAGTTTCCCATACTTAACGCAAATTCAAAAGGTGCTAAGTCCGTAATCAGTTTCCCGTGATCGCCTTATTAATGGCTCTCCCCTGGTCTCGGTGTGCCTTGCTAGTTCGAGAAAATGAGTGAGGCGAGACTCGGCGTCCCCGGTAATCGGGAAAGTTGGCCACATTGAGGGGCTACAAGCGCGTCACGTTGTTTTGAATACTTCGCTGTAATAGTCTATACCGTGTACCCACTTTCCGGTATCAGGATCGCGGACATGGAAATGTATTAGTGCAGCCCCTGCTTTACCGGTGGCTATAGCATCGTTAGCAATATCTTCGGGGCTGTAGGCGATGTTCGGGTTTGAGTCTTTATACGCATTTCCGGTAATGGCGGATTCAATCATTATTTTTGCCATGGAATAGCTATGTCGATTCGATTGTAGGCGCCGACATGCTTGAAATTATAATGGCTACAGGGAAGTTTAGAACAGCAACAGGTTTTGTGCTCGAACAGATAAAAAAATGGTGAAATAAATTTAAAAGTAGGCTTCACTGTATTTTTGGAACCTGCTATTGATGTGTATGGTCAATGCGAGTATCAGTAAAATATCATTTGTTTATATAAACCCACTACTGTCCGGTTAAAACTTCGATAAAACGTAAATTTCCCAATGATCACAATAAGTTACAGAACATTTATGGTGTCCCCGACTTGAACGAAAATCCGGCAAAGTATCCTCTTGGTAGACCC
>QNFP01000247.1 GCA_003645535.1 Gammaproteobacteria bacterium
CAGGCTCTCTGCTTCGCCCAGACTTAATCAGAGATTCCCTGAACCTTTTCAAGCTACTTTCAAGCACTTTGTTAAATTCACCTCCAGACTGCGGAGATTTCGGGGCGCATGCATCGATATGGTGGTTACCAACGCATTTATTGCTTGCTCGAAGTTCGAGGCCCGTGCAAAGGAATAACTAAAATCAACTGGTCGGCGTGTCATCCACCCGACCGTACTGATCGTCCAGACGTACAATATCGTCCTCGCCCAAATAATCCCCAGTCTGCACTTCAATAATCTCCAGGGGAATAATACCCGGATTTTCGAGACGGTGAGCCATGCCAATTGGTATATAAATCGATTCATTCACCGACAGGATCACTTCCTCGTCGCCCCGAGTAACCCGCCCGGTGCCCTGTACAACTACCCAGTGCTCAGCGCGGTGGTGATGTTTTTGCAGCGACAGGCGAGCGCCAGGATTGACCACAATGCGCTTGGCCTGATAGCGATCGTTCATGGCGATCGAATCATAGAAACCCCACGGACGATAGACCTTACGATGACTCTCCCTTTCGCTTCGAGCCGCCGCCTGCAACTGGTTGACTACCTCTTTGACATCCTGGACATGACTTTTATCCGCTACCAATACCGCATCATCGGTTTCCACCACAACCAGATCTCTGATGCCAACAGTGGCCAGCAAACGACCACTGGTGTGCAGGTAAGAATCATGAGTATCGACAGTCAGGACATCACCTATGCAGGTATTTCCCTGATCATCCTTGTCAGAAATATCCCACAGGGCTGACCAACTACCGATATCACTCCAACCAGCATCCAGGGGGATCATCACAGCGCGGTCAGTTTTTTCCATCACTGCGTAATCGATGGAGTCTGCAGGGCAGGCGCTGAAAGCCTCCTCATCAAGCCGTGTAAAATCCAGATCGACACTCGCGCCATCGAGGGCCGCCCGACAGGCATTGAGCATCGCTGGGTGGTGGCGCTCCAGCTCCTCAAGGTAGCGGCTGGCTTTAAAAGCGAACATGCCACTGTTCCAGTAATAATCGCCGCTATCCACATAGGCTTGCGCCGTCGCCAAATCCGGCTTTTCGATAAACTTCTCAATACGCCGTGCCACCAAACCCTCTGCAGGCGTGGTTCCATCAGTGCTAGCGGCATGTATATAGCCATAACCCGTTTGAGCAGCAGTCGGCACGACACCAAAAGTTACCAATGCTCCCTGTTCAGCTTCACTACAGGCCAACTCTATGGCAGCGTGGAAAGCATTGACGTCGTTAATGACATGATCAGCCGGCAGAACCAGCAGTATGTCGTCGGGGGCCACAGAGAGCGCCGCCAAAGCCACCGCCGGTGCGGTATTGCGGCCAACCGGTTCGAGCAAAATATTCTGTGCAAGCACATCTATTTCACGCAACTGCTCGGCGACCATAAAGCGATGCTGCTCATTGCAAATGACCAGGGGAGCCAGGGCCTCGAAGCACAAGCCCTGCAAGCGGCCAAGCGTTTCCTGGAGCATGGTCCGCTCACTGGCCAGGGGAATAAACTGCTTGGGATAATGTGCCCGCGAAAGCGGCCACAAACGACTACCGGAACCACCAGAGAGTACAACAGGTATCATTTAACAATCCTTGGTTTACAGAAAGATACTTTAGGAAGCTCTGAACAAATCATGAACTCGTACTCTGCGCTCAGAATACCCAGCTTCTTCGTCGCCTTAATAGCGCCTACTGTTGGTGCAAACCTTCGCAATAGCTGGCTAGAGCCTGCCCCACGAAGTGCTTTGGGCATTACGTGCGTTTTGCGCCTCGTCTAAAAGCGCCTACTGTTGGTGAATCTGAATATTCTGAATCACAGCCTACTTCGTCCAAACTTATTCAGAACTTCCTTCAACCTTGAGTTGAACGGAGTCTATTTTCCAATGTTTGCTCAACAATAGCCATAAAAGCGTTACGAAAATACTCGGGAGCAAAGCGCGCCGCATTGGCAGCACAGGCGCGTGGAGAGATCCCGCCCTCCAGAGCCTCAAAACGATCAACGGCAGCTACAACACTAACCGCCGTCTGTTCTTCAAAAAAAAGGCCAGTAGCTGGGCGCTCCGTGTCCACGCCCTCCATCACGGGGCATTCATAGGGAACAACGCTATCCAGCGCACCACCCTGCCCATAGGCAATAACCGGCGTGCCACAGGCCTGCGCCTCAACAAGGACAATGCCAAAATCCTCATGGGCAGAAAAAACAAAGGCGCGAGCTCGCTGCAAGTAATCAATAACGACGGTTCGTGACTGATAGCCCAGCAGCTCGACGTTTGGCCCAGCCAGGGCCTGTAACCGATGAAACATCGGGCCATCACCGATGACCACCAAACGCTTGTCGGGCATAAGATTAAACGCCTCAACCAGGGTTTCGACAGCCTTGTAATGCACCAGTCGGGAAACCGTAATATAAAAATCCTCTTTTACCTCGGCGCAGGTGAAATCACCAGATGCCACCGGCGGATTCAACACCAGGCTCTGGCGGTGCCAGTACCGTTGGATACGCTCCGCAATAAATTGCGAATTAGCAATTAGCTGATCACCCCGGCTGGCAGTTTTAATATCCCAGTCTCGCAATCGACCCAGAAAATATCGAGCCAGTATTCTTAACAACTTGCTGCTAACAGCTTGCTGTAAATACAGCTCCTGCAGTTCCCAGGCATAACGTATTGGCGTGTGTATATAGCTAACATGAGTCTGGGAACTATTGGTTTTCACACCTTTAGCAAAAGCCCAGCTACTGGACAGAATGAGGTCATAAGCGCTTAAATCAAAGCTTTCAATGCCTCGGGGCATCAATGCCAGGTAGCGACGAAAATGCTTTCGGGCCCACGGGATTTTCTGAATAAAACTGGTGGTAATTTTTCGACCCCGAAGAAAACCCCGTTCGCATTCCGGCATAAAATCAACCAGAGCAAAAACATCAGACTGAGGATAACAGAGTAGTATTTGCTCCAGCACCTGCTCGGCACCGCCGCTGGCATCAAGCCAGTCATGGACGATAGCAATTTTCAAAGTTTACTCACTGATTAAGAGCCCATAGGAAGCTGACAGGATATATAACAGTATTAGCCTATTCCAGATAACCTGGAGTTAACCCAGCAAGCCGCAGGCAACCTAAGCAAAAAAAGGGACAGCTTGCGCAATGGGCTTTGTGATATAAATACAAGCAACTTAGCCCTTTGGTGGCCAAACCTCGCTCAGCTTAGATACGTTGGCTTATACGTTGGCTTAGGTTGGCTTAGGAGCGTTGGTTTAGGTACAGGGAGTATAGAACACCACACAATGATAATAGCAATAGATGCTCGACCGCTATCTCGCCCGCTTACCGGCATCGGCAGATACACTTACAACCTCATCAAGCAATTAGTGGAGCTCGACTCCCGTCACGTCTGGCACTTATATTCTGATCAGCCATTGGCAGCCCATATCCCTAAATTACCGAATATTCACGTTAAAACCGGCAATGTTAAGTCCGACATTGTTAGCACATTATTTGCTCAGGCTATTTTTTCTGTTTGGGCCAGAAAAGACAATATCGATGTATTCTGGTCGCCAAGACACCATCTGCCACTGTTGCTGCCGCGCAAAGTCAAAAAAATAGTCACCATTCATGACATCGTCTGGTACCGACACCCGGAAACAATGCCCACCTCACGAAAGTGGCTTGAAAGATTATTAATGCCGCCATCTCTGGCCGCCTCAGACCACATCATCGCCGTATCAGATTTCACCAAACACGAATTATCAAACGCCCTGGGAATCCGTGCCGATAAAGTAACGGTTACAACCCTCGCACCCACACCCTTGCCGACCCCAAAAACCAGCAACTTTCCCCCTGAACATATAAAAAAACCATTCTATTTATTTGTCGGCACGCTGGAGCCAAGAAAAAATCTTGGCAATTTATTAACAGCATTCTCAGAGTTTAGCCTTGAAAACCCTGATATTAATCTCGTCATCGCCGGCAAAGATGGATGGGGAAAAGTGTCTGTAGCAGACATAAGCGAGGATCTTGGCATACGCGACAAGGTAGCAATACTGGGTTTTGTAAGCGATGAGACCTTACACACTTTATATAAAAACTGCTCGGCTTTACTCATGCCTTCTATATATGAGGGCTTTGGCTTACCCGCGATAGAAGCGTTGTATTATTGCAAACCCGTTATAGCGACAACTAACAGCGCCATTACGCCCGCTCTTTCTCCATTAGTTATCAATACCACAGACCACTCAGCCCAGGCTATATTGCAAGCGATGAACCGCCTAAAAAAGACACCCCCCCAGGCCGCCCCCGGATTGAACATACACACGTGGGCAGATTGTGCTGCACTGACTATGGACGTACTGACTATGGACGTACTGACCCTAGATGTTTAACCTTAGATAAGTCGACAAACAAAAAACCGATTAAGCTAAACACTTAAATCAATAATGAGGAAATGGGTATCGAAAGCCCAAGTTCTAATTAGTCGACCAGTTAGCCTGACTCTATTGCTCAGGTTAAAATTCTGGTCTCCTCCATCGCCCTGTTATAAAAACACATAGTCAGCCACAGCAAACTGGCTTTGCTCAACAAACTCATTCGACTGAGTAAAGCCTATCAATACACCAGCCAGATCATTATTATCTGTGGCAAGCTCGTTTAACCACCACTGATAACCATCCTCATCGGGCGCTCTGCTGAGCACGGTTACGTACAGATAATTGACCATCTCGACATCGGAGACAAAACCATCCTGATCACTATCGACACTATCAACAAACTCCATAGAAGCCAAAAATCCCCTTCCCAGTCCCTGTAAATCCTGCCGACCCTCGGCAATTTCATTTAGCCACCAGGCAAAACCCTGCTGGTCAGGAACTCGGCCAAGCCCCCCATAATACATACGATAAAGCTGTGCTTCGCTGGCCGGAATAACATCGAAAATCGTCTCTATGGAACTATCGTATAAAACATGGTTAC
>QNFP01000248.1 GCA_003645535.1 Gammaproteobacteria bacterium
AGAATGTTCAGATTCAAGGCGAAAATTGCACGTAATAGCAAGCTATTGCGAAAATTTACAACGAAGAAGCTGGATATTCTGGGTGCAAAATGCGAGTTCATGACTTGATCAGAGGTTCCTTAGATTAAGTTCAGACACGAGCCACCAGCGATCCCCCGAGGATGGATTGCCTGTCTGCATTGTTTGAAATTTAATTAATTATCAAGAAATTTCTCAAACGACTACTACCAACCCGGCACATACCAGGCTCACACATCCGCAAGACCCACAACAAACGCGGATACGGACAAAGCACCTTAATAAGGTACTTTTTAACAAGGCACGTTGATAAAGAATAAAGACCGACAAATTGAGAAACTTGCAAAGGATTCCCCTCAATGGCTACTACTATTACTGCTACTACCGCTATCGACTACAGGGGTCAAATACTCTAAAGAGACCATTTGACGGCGAACAAAATAAACGCGCCGTCAATTTATGTCAATATAATTACTGATTACTTATAGTTATGCCAACCATAACCTCAAAGACGGGTTGCATATTTCATATGCGCTGCCTCGTCACATCCGCTTATTGGCACTTAATTGCTGCTTATCAGCGTTCAACCACTCATCTTTTAACTCGGCTATTTTGCTTGCCGTTTGAAGCTGTACATTCCACTTCGGCTACAGGGAGCGAGACATGCTGACGACTCGTTCATACAACTCCTTCATGCAAATGAAGAAGCGCGATAACTCTCTAAAATAAGTGCAAGCCAGATTCAGTTGCACCCGTTATATTAGCTAAACCATAAAAACTACCAGGGGATATCATGAACAACAATTTATCTGCAAAAGCGCTACGCTCGACCAATACACTAGTTTGTCTTGCTGCCTGTCTTCTATTATCAATGCCCGTTACCGGCGCTGAAGAAAAGTGGTGGCCATCAAAATGGGGCGCAGATGATCGGCTAGGATCGGTTAATTTGCTGTCGCCAGAAAAAACGGTCGAAGCAGCTAAGCTGGTTAAAACCGGTAAAAGCTACGCGCTCGGCATCGACTCAGGTCCAGACACCCCAGCTGGAGCCGACTTAACACCTCGCTCATTCTCACTATCCGTCGTACAACCGGGGCAACTACTGGGCAAGACTACCGGAAAAAATGGTTTCGGCTTTAACGATGACTTCGTTAATGCCTGGCTTGGTGTCGGCACACAGATCGACGGCCTTGGCCATGTCGGTATACATAATCGCTATTACAATGGCGTTAAGGCTGAGGAATTTATTACCTACACTGGCCTGAAGGACTTCGCCCTGCACAAAATGCCACCGATCACTACCCGGGGAGTACTCCTCGATATAGCCGCCTACAAAAATAAAACATTCATGGCTGCGGGGGAAGTGATCACAGTTGAAGATATAAAAGGTGCAGCCAAAGCCCAGGGGGTAGTCGTTGGTAAGGGCGATATTGTTTTATTTAATACTGGCTGGATGAAAGCAAAACTCCATGCAGATCCCGACCTGTTTAACCACAAGGAACCTGGTTTGGGAGTAGCGGGCGCCCAGTACCTCATTGACCTGGGCGTTGTTGCCATGGGCGCGGACAGTTTTGGCCTGGAAGCCTCCCCCGGTGAAGATCCGGAAATCGTATTTCCAGTCCACCAGCTGATGTTGGTCAAGAATGGTGTTTATGTGCTGGAAAACATTCGTACCGAAGAGCTGGTGGCTGACAAGGCCTGGGAATTTCTGCTCGTTATCGGCATCCCGAAATATGTGGGTGCCGTACAGGCCATTATTAATCCGGTAGCAATTCGCTAGGGCCAGCTCCTAACTGAAGTAGCCAGAGTTAAGCTATTTCAGTTTGCGGGCAAATAGCTCAAAAGCGATATCCCAGTGCCGCTCTGCGGCTTCATGGTGATAACCCATCCTCTGCGGGAAGGCAAAGCCATGGCCCGTACCCGGTATTTTTTCCACCACACAGTCAATATTGTTGTCGCCCAGGGTTTTGCTTAAAAACTCAATCTCCTCATCCGGCACATAGGGGTCATGTTCGGCAAAGCCAAAATACAGGCTGCAATCGGCCAGAATCTTGGGGATCAATAAATGGGCAGAATCATCCTTTTTAGTAACATGGGAGACCCCGTATAAGGACAACATTGCCTTAAATCGCTGGGGAAAAGCACCCGTTACTGCCAGTACGAACTTGCCACTCATACAATAACCGATACAACC
The DNA here is from genome assembly GCA_003645535.1 of Gammaproteobacteria bacterium. Lineage (GTDB taxonomy): Bacteria > Pseudomonadota > Gammaproteobacteria > Pseudomonadales > Porticoccaceae > HB2-32-21. The sequence continues at coordinate 2,210 of QNFP01000248.1, forward strand.
CATGGGGCCAGCTATTGCCTGTGGCTGATTATCGATCCAGGTGATCAAACTGCTGGTATCGTCAATGATCATCGTGTTGGTATGAACCTGGAGCATCTCCATCATCTGCGCACCGGGGTCGCGAATGCCGAAGCGATAATACAGGTTGGGGATAACCGCAAAATACCCCTGAGCAGCGATGCGGCGGACAAAATCATACAGCTCTTCACGTACGCCGGGCGCATCCATATACAGAATTACCGGCGGGAAAGGTCCCCCATGCTGGGGATAGGCCACAAAACATTCCATCTCTCCATCATTAGTCGACACATTAATAAAGGCTTCATTTAGTGCCACTGCGTCAGTACCGTCACTCATATTTTACTCCTGACTATTTTTTTAATATTTACGCCCCAGTAAAAAGCCCGCGGAGCGATAACACCACGGGCTTTTAATTTATCGATTTCTTTAAACCAGGCTAGCGTATGCCACGTCTGCGAACCGCTGCAGGAGTAAAGTACTTGTCTGGAGCACGCCATGCAAAATCCGGCCCTCGACTCTTGTCAAACGCCAAATAGAGCATCCGGTTAGCATTAAAGTCGTATTGAATTTCCGCAGCCCTGTTCATAAAGCCTGTGTCATAGTAAAACACGTGATGATCCTCCCAGTGACGCCATATCTTATTGCGGCGATCGTAGCCGTCAACCAACATGATCCACCACGTATCTTCATCAAGATAGTAAACTCGCTTGCCGTAATCATGACTCGTGCCTTCCTTTAACGTCGCCTCGACGATCCACACTCGATGCAACTCATAACGGCTATACGCCTGATTTATACGGCCTTTATCATTAATTACTTTATCAGGCGTGGCTTCCGTAGCAAATATTTTGTAAGGGTTGTAGGGCACATAGACTTCTTTCCTGCCCAGCAATTTATAACTGAAACGATCATTAGGTCCGTTAAACCCCCAACCCTGATCGGTGGTCGCCAGGCCATCGCTGGCGGTCAGCGGGTTATCGTAAACAATCTGCGGGGCGCGCTTGACTCTACGCTGTCCAGGGCTGTAAGCCCAGGCGCGCCTAAATATCTCACTAAAGACGACCGGATCCTGGGCCAAAACCACCTGGCCGGCTACCTTTGCCGGTGCCACCAGTACCTGGTTATAGAGCATGCCCCTCTGTGCAGGGTTGAAATCTTCATCAGTAATTTCCGGATCACTCCACATCCAGTGTTGCTGGACACTCAATTTGTTAATGGTGTAATCACCCCCACTGGTCACCGCAATGGTAGTTTCAACAGAATCCATCCATGTATTAACCGGCCTGGAAGCCTGGTTCATCCAGGCTTCGTCGCCATTCCTGGGAATCGGGAATGCCCACGCCTTTCTCGCTCCCTTAAAAGCGACAACGCCCATGTTCATATCTTTGGCATAAATCAATTCCGACCGATCCAGATTCTTCAGTGCCGCCTCGTATATATAGGGTTTGAATACATATGATCGTCGCGTCGGATAAATGTTCATGTAAAAATCCGGGTAAGTCTCAAACATCGTCCTCTGACCTACCGAAAGCTTGTCCGCGTACTCCTGGAAGTTTTGCGCAGTAATCTTGAACTGTACCGCATCATCGCGAAAGGGGTCGGTATGGAATTCGCCTGTAACAAAGTCACTGGGCGGGACAATCGGCTCGTTTTTCCACTCGGGAATAGTACCTTCTGCGTTACCGGCACGAATTGCCCCCGAAGGTGTCAACTCTGTGCCTTCGAGACCAATGCGTGCCCTGTCTTCAGGAGACACAACCGCGACTGCAACGCCGGCAGAAAATACGCCGGCTATGATTAATAAAAACGACTTATGAAACTGTCTAATCAACGATATTCTAGTGAACGATAGTGTCATCTTTTTCTCCGTAAAAAGCATTTATGTTTATTATAAGGGGATGTTTCCCCCGCCAGATAATTTTTCAACGGGCAAGATGACAGGATTCTCTTCTTAGTTCAAGAGCCTTAACGACATAACCCATAGCTATTAATTTACGCGCACCCGGTACATCCACGTACAGAACTGCCGAGGAGATGGTCCGCCCTGTTGTGGATAAGTCACAAAGCACTCCATCTCACCATCATTGGTCGACATATTAATAAAGGTCTTTAAGTATCGATTTAAATACAGATCTTTGCCTATCGGTTTAGTTCGCCGTTCAGCTACTCGTTAACATTTGTCTATTCAACTTTGATGGCAATAATAAAACCTTCCGGCAACTCGCGACGGCCAGCTATGAAATCACCGTTAATATCTGCCACCAGCAATTTGCCAAAAGCAAAATGAATCCCAGCCGGATTTATAAAGCCGGAGGCGACCTGATGTACTGTGCCGGTGTTATCTATTCGATAGACATAGCCATCCTGCTGGAGCGCCTGGGTCATGGGCACCGGGATTTCCATGTCGCCTGTGGACGCTACAAATAATTGCCCACCGTATTCGCCAAAACTCTCGGGAGCAAATGCCATCCCGGAGGCACGGCCAATACCGGGCGCGATAATATCACCGACAATTTGCCCCTGGGCATTAACCCGAGCAATACCACCTTTGGGTGCGTTCACACTAGCACCGATACCCGGCCCCACGGACACCAGCAAATATTGCTGGTCCTGACTAAAGTTCAACGCAAAAGGCAGGCCCCAGGCTTCTGGATCAAAGGTAATAAATGGCTCACAGTTACCATCTGCAGTAGTCTGGTAAACCGTGGCATTTTTTAAGGTCACCGAAAAAAAGCGATTGGCAAAGGCGCTGCCATCTGGACCAAATCG
>QNFP01000249.1 GCA_003645535.1 Gammaproteobacteria bacterium
CCGAGGCTCGTGGAGTCTGTCACAATCGACGATGTGACGAACAAGAGAAACGATCATCTTTCCTATTCACAGATCAGCATGTACCTCCGTTGCGGGATGCAATACTGGTTCCGATACATCCAGGGGCTCAAAGAGCCTCCTGCCCTAGCTCCCTCCGCTGGCGCCGCAGGTCATAACGCCGTTGAGGCTGACCACAAGCGGAAGATCCGGACAGGGATGAGCATGACCCTCGAAGAGATGCTGGACTACTTCTCCAGCGTCTATGACTTGAGGGTCCGCGAGGTCGAGGCCAAGGCAAACGAGGACAAGGGACGCGTCAAGGATGACATCACGTCATCTCTGTCGGTGTACCATGCCGTCATCGCCCCCAAGGTCCTGCCGGTTCTTGTCGAGAAAGCCTTTGATCTCAAGATCGAAGGTCAAAACCGTGCAGTGCGCCCCGTCATGGGACGTATCGACCTCGTTTCCTACAACCCCAAGAAGAAGTACGGCGTCTGGGACAACAAGTTCACCATGAGCCGACGCACCAAGAGCCAGATCGAGATCGACACATCGATCCAGCTCTCGACATACGACATGGCCTTCGAACAGGAGACGGGTAAGACGGCAGGCCAACTCGGGATCATCCAATTCATGCCTCCGGGGCGCAACGCTGCCACATACCCAGCAGAAGTCAAAGTCATCCAGCGGTCCAAGGCACTGATGACGAAGAAGGCCCGCAAGGCGCGAGCCGCAAGAACCATCTACCAATACGAGACGGCCGAAGCCGGTATCGCCGCAGGCATCTTCATTCCAACGGACTCACCGATGGTCTGCGGATGGTGCGGCTACCGAGAGCGATGCCAGAACGCACTCGTATCCGATTACGATGCTATGCGCATCAAGGAGAACACCGATGACCCAACAGCCACCTAGCGGAGACAAGGCAGGGATGCTGGTTCCGTGGCCGTCCGATGACATCTTCATCCTCTCGAAGGCCGTGCTCGAGTCAGCCATGAGCCTGCAAGAGACGACCTCGATCGCCATCGAGGGGATCGATGATCCAGTCTCAACGATCACCATGGAAGAGGCGCTGGCTTGCGTCGAGATCGCGGTGCAGCAGATCCAGAACACGATCACCAACTCATTCACGGCCTACGCGATGGGCGTGAGTTCTAGCGAGGAAGACGATGACTAACGCAGTAGCTACAGCAGAAGACAACAAGGGACTGATCCTCGGAGCGCTTCAGGACCTCGGACTCGCCTCACAGGGCGGCGACCAGAAGTGGGGCCGAGCCAAGATCAACGGGACCACTCTCGACCTCGACGGCCACGTCTTCCTCGGCAACAACGAGGACGATACACTCTACATCCGCATGCTGGATGTGCCCCTCGAGTATCAGGGGATGTGGATCACCCCGCAGGACGCGATGATCCTCGAACGACCCGATGCGGCAGAGTCATACTGCAAGTCCTACTACCACATCGAGGAGCAGGGCGGCAAGTTCTCCGAGGACGGCACGAACTGCGAAGATTGCATCGTGATGCCGTACACCAAGCGAGACGACTCTCCCCTTGAGCAGAAGAAGAAGTGCTCATGGCGCGCAGATGTCCTCTTCGAGTGGGTCAACAACCTTGGCGAGAAGCAGGACGACCGCACCTGGACCCAGAGCCTTGCGACCACAGGCGTCATCGAGCTCAAAGGCACAAGCAAGAAGCCTGAAGAGGGTTACGTCAACAAGACCAACTTCATGATCCGTCTTGCCCACTTCGGCATCAAGACGTTTCCGGACAAGGACCCCAAGGTCGCTATCGCGATGATCGGAGCGGCCCTGAAGACAGGGCGGGTCATCTCTTCGATGAAGGTCGTCCAAATGACGGGCGGTGCTCGAAACTTCCCTGTCATCGTACTGGACCCGATCAATGTCATCCTCGATGAAGCCCCGCCTGAGCAGGTGGCTGCCTCTGCCGGTCCCGCCGAAGCAGCAGACCCCGCCGAAGACCTCGACGACCTCCCGTTCTAGCATGTGGTCCGCATGGACGCGGGCCATCAGGGCGATCAAGGCGACCCCGACCCACGAGATAGGCGCTGGACAGAAGGCCACCTTGATAGGTGGTCTTCTCCTTAGCCGACTCAGGTTCTTCTGGGGGGACCCAGTCTTCCCAAAGGAACCCGAGTCGCTCTCAGCGGCCTCACTCCAGAGACAGATCGACCTTATCGACATGCGTCTCGTCTTCAGCCCGGATGACCCGACTCTTACCGCAGCGAGGGAAGCAGCATGGCATCTGATGTGGGACAGGTTCTCTTCTCAGTCTCCGTCGCTGTATTCTTCGGCTGGAGCATCAGCAGAAGAGTACATAGCAGCCGAAGCAGCACTAGCCGAGCCAATCATGCCCCAAAGAGGACGGATCGACTACGCCGAAATCAAGCGGAGGATCAGTCTCCTCGACTGGGTGATGAGATTCGATGAAGTCAAGCAAGCCGGGCGAACATTCAAGGCCCACTGCCCCCTTCACGCTGACACCAACCCATCGATGACCATCTACCCCGACCAAGACAAATGGTGGTGCTACGTCTGCAACGAGGGAGGTGACGTGATCGACTACGAACGCGCCCGACTCAACAACGACAAAGCCATACCGGGAGGATAGATGACAGACGAGCAGGCACTCGCATCCCTCGCCGTCGCCAGTAACGCCTACCTTGATGAGTACGTTACCGATGACAAGGCGAAGCTTATGCCTGCCTTTTCTGTGCACCATGGACATGCCTACTCAGTCATCCCTGCTATTCGTAAGGTCAAGAAGACTGTCGGTAGAGGCAAGGACAAAACAGAAGTCGATGAACAAGAGGCCCAGATGGTTGCCATCACAGATGACCATCGCTGGCTACCATACGATAACGATGTTCTCTCGAATGATGGACTCTTCGCGCATGAGGCGCCGTACATCCCGCAGCCTCCGTTCCGCTGGCACCAGAAGGATGCCATTCGTTACGTCCGCGAGCAGCAGACCGGGCGTAATACGAAAGATGTCTTCGAAGAGCTTGTCGATATCTGGCACTCCTACGCTGAATTCGGGGCCCCGGTCTACTACAAGATCCTCGCGCTCTACGTCCTTCAGACCTACATGTATACAGTGTGGCCAGCGACCGGCTATGTCCACTTCAACGGCACTGCAGGGTCAGGCAAGAGTCGCTGCCTACAGGTTATCGAGGCCATAGGCTACAACGGCCGAGCCGCGATGAACATCAGTCCCAGCGCGATGTTCAGGACCATCAACGGAAACCCTGGCGTACTCTGCATCGATGAGGCTGAAGCCTTCAAGTCAGAGAAAGATGCCGAAGTCTACAAACTCCTACTCGGAGGCTACGACGAACATGGCCAAGCCATCATCAATGACAAGGTCGGTGACACCTATCGACCTACGGCCTACCTCACTTATTGCCCGAAGGCTGTTGCATCCATCTCGCTACTCGACTCTACTCTCGGAAGCCGAACGCTCATTGTTCCGATGGTACCTGCGTTCAAGCAGCCAGAAGAACTCCCCCCGGACGGAGATTGGCGCTATCTACGAAACGATCTCCATATTTGGGCACTACAGAATGCTGTCCAGGTGCAGCGCTTTAGCCGCGCGTGGGATTCCCACTCTAGGTTCGACCGTGCCAAGAAGCTCATCAACCGGGCATGGCAGATCGCTCGTCCCTATATTGTGCTTGCAGCCTCGTTCGATGAGCGACTTGCAGACGAGCTGATCGACTGGTTCAACGACTACTACATCGACATGCAGCAGATGATGCAGCAGGCCGACAAGAACGCGCTGGTACTGAAGTGCCTGCCGCAAGTGATCCGAGAGAAGCCACCGATCCAAGACGAGTTCTTCAACATCGGACAGATCCACGATGTCGTGCTAGAGCATCTCGAAGACGACCAGCACGACTACTACAAGTCCAAGCACACGAACGACCTCCTGACGGCGTTGAGGATCGGTGAGATCAGAGAAATCCAAGGTAAGCGCTGCTTCCGACTGAACGAAGCTCTTTTGAGAAAAGCATTTGCTCAGCGCATGATCAAACCGTTCGACGAAGACAAGGACTGGTTCGATGGCAAGACCTCGTACTACTCTGCACCAGACAGTGTGCAAACAGCAATGGCAGAATTCAATGGCTGGTAAAGACACTCTTACTCGTTGGCATCAGCCGAAGAACTGCTCAAAGGGCTTCTCTGTCGTAATCAAGGGCAAGGTCAAGCGATGTGGCATCTGCGGTATGTTCACCACCCACCCGATCCATCGCCAAGAGAACCGCCCAAGAAAGGCGAACCGATGACTACCTACCTAGACTCCAGGATCCATGGCGGCGGACTGATGCGCTGCTGTGTCCAGACCATCCTCGAGTACTGCGGCGAGCACGTAGACGATGAAGTCGAAGACCTCATCCTCGACTGCAAGTACGAGCGAGAGGGCAACAAGCAGATCGTTCTCAAGGATGGTGACTGGCACTGGAACGAACCCGGTGTGTCACTAGACGATGACTAACCCCACGACCCCGGCCGGGAAGCGATGGTATAAGCAGGGCCAGCCCTTGATGCCAACGCACGACATCCTCGCCATCGAAGCGGAAGCCAAGGCACAAGAGCGCAAGCGGCTACGGATGCTATCGCGGTCCGACTGGTTCAAAGCTGCCGTCAATGACAGCGGGGATTGGATGGCCGCTATCTCTGCCCTACTCGCAGACCCGGAGGACACCGAATGACCGCCCACGAAGCCCTCACAACAGAGCTGACAAAAGGACTACTACACCGACCTACGCACGGTATCGCTCGGCATCAATCGCCAAGCTCTTACGACTCACTCTCGGGTGAACCGTGCGACCTACCCCGTTGCGTGGCAGAGACTCAAGTCGCCGCCCTTACCCCCGAAGCCCGAGACAAGATGCTGCTGGGGTTCGCGCTGGCGGAAATGCCTGATGGAGTCCATCTGTTCATCTCGGATAAGGGCGGCGTCGTCTGGGGCGAAA
>QNFP01000250.1 GCA_003645535.1 Gammaproteobacteria bacterium
ACCGCCTGAGCCACCGCCTGAGCCACCGCCTGAGCCACCGCCTGAGCCACCGCCTGAGCCACCACCAGCACCGCCGCCAGCACCTAAGCCGTCCATATTGCGTGAACCATATCCTGAGCCATAACCACCGACAACACCCTGCCCATAGCAATGTTCATGCTTTTCTCTATGGCGGTGTTTATTGCCGGAGCCATCCCCGCTACCGTCACCGTTACGATTCATGTTGCCTTTACCCTGGTCACTTCGATTGACCTGTTGCTGGCGCAGCTGGTCTTCACTGCTCGCCAATTGCATTTCGGTTCGCGTACGTGATTGCTGTAGCGTCGGATCGTTAGTTTCGGTGAAATCGCTTGCCTGTATAACAGCGCTGGCAAGCAATAATGGCAACCCTGTTAATGCAATTTTCATGTTCATGATTTTCTCCTTGTTGAGACTTGAACGAATTTCTGAATGTATCTGTTCAATGAAGACAGTGCTTATCCCTTCATCATGGCAATCATTATGCCGAGCAGATATTTCACAATAATTTCTGCCGGCAATTTAATTGTTACAATATGTTTCAACATTCCCTGCAACAGAAAAAATGAGCGTGCCCGGTAACCAGCAACAAGAAATCATCCTGATTGTCGATGATGATCGCCAACTGCAACAGTTGCTGACCCGGTATCTAACCGAGCAGGGTTATGTCGCTTCCGCGGTAGGCGACGGCGATGCCATGGATCACTGGCTGGAGCTACACCAGCCTGATTTGATAATCCTCGATTTGATGCTGCCCGGAGAAGACGGCCTGTCCCTGGCACGGCGTATACGCCACCGCGCTGCAACGCCTATCATCATTCTTTCCGCTCGTGGCGAGGAGCTGGACAAGATCATCGGTCTCGAGGTGGGAGCGGATGACTACCTGTCCAAACCTTTCAATCCGCGTGAGCTACTGGCCAGGATCCGAGCCGTGCTGCGCCGAGGCGGCCCTGCAGTCTCTACTTTGATAGAAGATTCTGAAAAAAACAGCACTACCGAAACCAGGCAACAGGAAGCTCCGCAGCAACTCACTCATTTTGGAGAATTCACACTCAACCTGGAAACCCGGATTCTGTGGCGAAATGGCGCGGAAGTGGAACTAACCAGCGGTGAAACGGCACTGTTAATCATTCTGCTGAGCCACCCGAATCGAGTACTCAGTCGCGAACAGTTGATGGATATGATGAATGCGGGAGAGGTCGACTCCTTCGACCGCAGCATCGATGTTCGCATTACCCGCCTGCGGCGAAAACTGGACGACAGCAGTGCAAAACCAAGATTCATTCGCACTGTCTGGGGAGAAGGCTATCGTTTCACCCCCGATCCAGTTTCAAATACCTGACCAATAACTGATGAAAATTCCCAATACGCTTTTTTTCAGAACAGCTTCTACACTGATTATTTCCTTCTTGCTGCTGTCACTCATTATCCTGGCCAGCAGTGCCTACTTTGTTATCGTACCCGTGGGTAAACGCTCCGCGGATGACCTGGCGGCATTACTGGTGCTCGCCGCGCAGACCTGGGTTGAATTACCGCCTGAAACGCGGCCCGATTTTGAGACCGAACTGATGCATGCGCACAGTATCAAACTGGTCAAAGCCGAGCGCCCGCTCGACGCGCCGATGCGCCTGCAATTCTATATCTACCAGCGCCTGTTACATAAAGCCCTGGAGAAGCGCCTTGGTGGGGATAAAGAAGTTACCATGGGAGCCGATAAAAACCAGCCTGGCTGGGTATGGATCACCATTCCCACGGTAGAGAATGCACTTCAGTTTGGCATATCGGTAGAGCGCATTGGTGCTCGGCCTCCGATAGCTCTACTGGCGATGATCATCGCAATCCTGGTGCTGGCAATCGGTACTGCACTCATCATTGCACTACGTATCTCGCGTCCACTTGCGATACTCTCATCGGCCACGACTACAGTAGGCAAAGGCCGGGACATAACGATTGGCGAAGATAACGGAGCTGATGAACTCGTTGCCCTGGCGCGTAACTTCAACCACATGTCGCACCAGGTAACTGAATTACTGGAGAACCGGACAACGCTGCTAGCGGGAATTTCTCATGACCTCAGAACCCCGTTGACGCGAATTCGTCTCGCGCTCGAAATAAACGCTGACTCGATTGATCCTGCATACCGTTCCGAGCTTGAGAACAATATCGAAGAAATGGAACAACTGCTGGAGCAGGCTTTATTACTTGCTCGAGGAATCGATAAAAAGGAGCCACTTAAGCAACGCGACCTGGTTAGCCTGCTGTCAACCCTGGCTTCACAGCTCGAGGCTGAGTGCCTGTTACAGCATCCGGATAGTGAATGCGAGATCCTGTTTCAGGCTGACAACGCTCTTGATAATGGATTGATCTGGGCTCTGCCAGAGCAAAGTTTGTTAAGGGTGTTACGTAACCTGGTCGAAAATGCGTTACGTTACAGTGATAATAAACCCATCTCTATCCAGTTAAACCTGCAGAGGGGTTATCCACTCATTTCTATTATGGACAGAGGCCCAGGCATACCCGAAAAAGAACTCGAAGCCGTGTTTCGTCCTTTTTACAGGTTAGAGGGTTCGCGTAATCTGAAAACGGGTGGAAGTGGTCTCGGTCTCGCCATTGTGCGCCAGCTCTGCCAGGCGCTGGGCTGGAAGATTACGCTCCACCCACGACAGGGTGGCGGCAACGAAGCCCGGCTATTACTGGCCTTTGAAGCAGACCTGGCAGTGAAGACAGAACAGGATTCCTGTATATCATGTCCATGACTGGAAGAGGGATGGCCTTATGAACGAACGGCAGAAACCTGTATTCAGGTGGAAACGAAATCTGGTATTGATCATTGCTATCCTGAGCGGTATCGCGCTCCTGATTTTGGCTCCAAAATTGAAGAGTCCTCCCAGGCACAGATTCTCATTCCCCTGGTAGCCAGTCTGGCCTTTGGCCTGTTGACTGCAACCATAGCCTCACTTTTCTTCGTTCCTGCATTCTTCGTCTTTCTTGACGAGTTACAGTTGTTGAAGATTAAGGACTAATTTTTAAGTTCAATTGATGATGGGTAAAGCGATCAGCCCCGGTTTTGAGTCTCGACATGCTCGGCAAAACCTGCCCCCGCTTCAGTGTAGAAATTGAACACGGCAGTCGCCCCCGCTTGTTCCAATCTGTCCATCTCGTCTGGAAACCTTGCTATTGCAGCAATACGGCCAGGAAAAGATATGGACTGTAGTTCCGCCAGGGCATCCAGATTGGCCTGCAGATTCGGCAAAGCCAGCATGACGAGTTTGAACTTGTGGTCTTGCTCTATCAGGTCCCAGAAATCCGCGTCGCTGGGATCACCCTGTAACACCGTGCGCCCCATCGAGCGCTGACGTTTGATCAACTCGGCATCAAAGTCCACACCGATCACGGTTTCACCATGGAGCTTTCGCATCTTGTCATAGGCTCCGCTGCCGACTCTGCCCATACCGAAAATCACGATGGTTGCGCCGAGTGTATCCAGTAACAGGTCATCCGCAAGCCTCTCTCTGCGTTGAAACTTGCACCAGAAATGTCGGTAGGAGCTGTAGATATAATCATCCCTGTCGCTTAACCACGAGGCAACAATAAAAGAGGCCGAAAGCGCGATGGCAACAACCACCAGCCATTCACCATCGACCCAGCCATTGGCGACGCCAATCGCCACCACGATCAGGCCAAATTCACTGTAGTTGGTCAGGTTCAGAGTCGCTAGCAGGGCCGTCCGAGCGCGCAGTTTAAAACGGGTCAGCAGCGCAAAATAGAACGCGGATTTCACAAAGATAAATGGCACCAGCAAGAGCCCGATGATCAATGCTTCCAGCGAGAGCTGACCTGTCATGCCGATGGTGAGGAAGAAGCCCACCAGGAACAGGTCCTTGAAACCCAGCATCGATTTGGCCATTTCGGATGATTTGGCATGAGTAGATATCAACACACCCATGACGAGTGCCCCCAGGTCATCCTTCACACCGCCCAGTTCGAATAGCTCGGCCCCGCCCAATGCCAGCACCAGGCCATACATGATCAGTAATTCGCCATGCCCGCATTTTTGCAACAGGTGGTTAAATACGGGGCGTAGCGGAATCAGTAGAAACAGCAGTAGCGCCCAGGGCGACGGGAGTTTACCCGTGGAGGCCGCGATAAAAATTACCGCGGCGACGTCCTGCATAATCAGAATGCCGATGGCGATGCGTCCGTGCAGGGATTTCATCTCGCCCTTGTCTTCCAGGGACTTGACCACAAAGACAGTACTGGAAAAGCTCAACGCAAAGGCAATAAATAGCGACAGCCTGAGATCCAGCCCCGCGAAGAGCGGCGCATTGACCAGGGCCAGGACAAAGATTGCCACTCCAAACAGGGCAATAAGAACGCTGATATGGATCATGGTTACAGACCAGACCTGTGGCCTGATCAATACCGACAGGTTCAACTTCAGCCCGACCGTAAACAACAGCAGGGTGATACCCAGATCGGCAAGCTTCTGTAAAGTCTCGCCGCTGGTGAAGCCCAGGTAATTGAGCAGGAAACCGGTCGCCAAAAACCCAACTAGTGGCGGCAGGTTAATCTGCTTTGCCAGAAAACCCAGGGCAAAAGCCAGCGTTATCCAGGTAACATCACCCAGTGCTATGGCAACCCATTCAAAATCCATGGTTTTTTAATTCCTCAACCCTGTGCCAGCGTCAAAATCAGTATCAAGAAGCAAGCTCCGTTCAGTTAAAAAGGGGAGCAGTAGCCTGATCCTTTAGGTCTATCTTTTTTATTACTACAGGTATAATCGATTATAAAGTGGAAAGCTTAAATTACTATCGAAGTTTCGCCGTCACCGTACGAGGTGTTTAAAATGAATGACGAAAATGACCCAGACCTCTGGGGTGAGCCCGGGCATGAACTGGCAGGTGAGTCAGATGATCCATTTATGGGGTTTCTTCACAAAATTATACGGGTTGCCGTAAAGGTACTGGCGG
>QNFP01000251.1 GCA_003645535.1 Gammaproteobacteria bacterium
GGACTATCAGCCCATCCGGGGCTGACAGCGCGGGCGTTTTTTTTGCATAAGCTGCATTATCGGGGGTTGCTATTTGCTTCTTTTTTTTGTAAAAGCAATCCAAATAGACCAGACATAAATAAAATAGCTGCTCCAGGAATAGGAACTGAACTTATAACGCCAATTGAGTCTAGGTCTGGTGTGCCAAGTATTTCATTCCCCCCTTCTATTAAAATTTGAAAATCACTTGCAGATGCATTTACTAAAGATAAATCAAACAGTGCAAATGCAAAATCTCCTGTATTTCCAAAAATATTTGCAGTATTAAAAAATGATGCGTAATTACTATTTGAAACTGTGCCTTCATCAGATGAGTCATCAGATCCAGAATAAACAAGATTGAAGACTTCTGTAGATCCTCCTGCTGAAAATGTCCATGTTGAATTCTCTACTTGCCCCCTTGGGCTACCATTGTATTCAAATACGATAACATCAGCATTATTTAGAGCACTTTCAGATATTCCTAATAAACTAGCAAATGCTCCACTGTCATAAGTTGAATTGATATTGAAATTTGATAGCGTGGCACTAACATTTGGAAAAAGTTTAAAATCAGCAATATTGAAATCGGGAGCGCCAAGGATATTGTTTAGATCCTGTGGTGGATTAGTACCAGGAACCGCAGAATTAGTCCAATTTACTGATACAGTATTACCTAATGAAATTGTAGGTAATAACAACATTGTGATTATTGATAATATTTTTTTCATTTTTTACCTCTATTTGTTAATTATGAAAATTAAGTAAATCTGAATAGACAATTCAAAGTAACTTTACAAACTGAATAGTTCGTATTTGGTTGTATTGGCTTCATTACGTTTGCTTTAACAATAAAAAATCCGAGCTACCGTAATTGACCTTAATATAGGCAACTTTCGGTAGTTCGGCTTTCCAACATATACACATTAATCCAGTATTTCAACTGAGTATTTTAGTCTGGAATAGGACTGGTAAATAATTGAAAGGGAGCAATTAACTTTAAATCTCATTTAAACGATGATACAAGTTGGGGTTGATCGTCCGCTTATGGCTGTTATGCATAGCTCTACATAATCAGCCATTATGTAGAGTGCTCAGTTATGAATAGCAGTGTTACAACGAGCATGGCAGCTGCGGTGTTGAGTCGCCGAAGTCATGCTCAAACTCTACATAATTACAGGGTCTTCAGGAACTCCAGCAAAGAGTCCGGGGCGTGATAGCGGCGAATATTGACGTCTGGCTCCTGAAGCCTGGCAAGTGCACGCTCCTTCATGGCTAGATCTGCTTCCACGTACTGGTGGGTGGTCGTTGGGCTCTCATGCCCCAACCAGAGCGCAATAACACTGATGTCTACTCCAGATTGCAGTAGGTTCATCGCCGTAGTGTGCCGGATCGTATGCGGTGAGATGTGGCGATTGGATAATGCTGCTTTGTCCTTGGCGGCCCTTCTTACCGCCAATGCCAAGCGTTTCGCCACGTTGTCTCTAGTCATTACCTCGCCCTCGCGATTAGGCAGCAGCGCAGAAGAAGGGCCTAGTTTAGGGTTCAGCTTCAGCCAGGCCCGGATCTCCTTGACCATCGAACGCCACAACGGTACTGAGCGCAGCTTGCGTCCCTTGCCATGCAGATGCACGCAGGCTGCGGTATCAAGCACTACGTCTGCTACGTGTACACCGATGATCTCGGACACCCGCGCCCCAGTGTTGTATAACAACCCCAATAGCAAATGATCTCGCTGACTGACCCAAGTACTGCCGGGATTACCAATCACCGACAGCATTTCTTCACGCGAAAGGTAGCCGAGCATCGGCCGCTCGAAGCGCTTTATTGGTACACCGAGTGCGCGTTCGATGATATGCAGAGATGAGACGTCGCGATGTGCAGCGAACTTCAAGAATGCCCGCAGAGCTGCCAGCCGGGCGTTGCGGCTCCGCACAGTGTTGTGCCGCACCTGTTCCAGGTGATTGAGAAATGCCAGAATCAGTTCGGGCGTAATATCGATCAGTTTTGTGGAATCTGGCGATAGACCCAAGTGTGCCTGGGTAAAGTTCAGGAACAACACAAAGGTATCCCGGTACGCCGCCACTGTGCATGGGCTCATCGCTCGCTGTTGTGTCAGGTACTCGGTGAAGAATGCCTGCACCAGTGCTGAAAAGGACGGCGGTGTAGTCGAAACCTTTTGGCTATTCATCGTCAGCCTCCGCTGCTTCGACGAAGCGCTCGAACTTACTGCCCGCCAGCGCCATCAGTTCGGGTACACCAGTGAGATACCAGTAGGTATTAGATATTTTCGCATGACCCAGATAGGTCGACAGTGCCAGCATCGCTTGATCCACGTCGATACCTTGTTCATGCCAGAGCATTAGCCGGCGGACAGCGAAGCTGTGGCGCAGGTCGTGGATGCGAGGATTGTCATGGGCGCCTCGATTCACCCAGCTCAACTGACCCCGAAGTTCGTTAAAGACCCTATGGACCTGGCGATCGCTCAGGGGCTGGCCCAGTCTACGGCCTCGCGTACCGACGAAGAACGGCGTATCGGCTGTCGCTGGTACCTGCCGGCTGCGTAGTTGTCGATAGCGTATCAAGACTTCCACCGTACTGGGATGCAGCGGCAGTAGTCGTGACTTGGCGAACTTAGTTTGCCGTACCATCAGCGTACTGTCGGAGAGGTCGACATCGGTGTCCAACAGGGACAGCGCCTCCGACACCCGTAAACCAGCGGAGGCAATCAGTCCGAACAATGTTTCGAAAGTGGCCGGCCGCAAACCACCTTGTGGATTTAATCCACGTGCGGCGGCTAGCAATTCGACGATCTCGGCCTCACGGTAAATGTGCGGCGCCACTCGCCCTGGCACTGGGCCGAAGATCGATGCATCGGGCACTTCAGTGCGTGGCTCGAATTGTCGAAGCCAGCGGGTGAATGGTCTTAGCACCTTGAGCCGTCGAGCCGAGGTTCCCAGAGAGTGGCCCTGCGCTTTGTCCAGCCGGGACCAGTCGGCCATAACATCGGTAGTCAATGGGCCCTGGTGACCCACGTGTTCCGCATAACTGGCGAAACTCGCAAGAGCTAGCGCCATGTTTCGCAGCTTGAAACCAAGGCGGCGACGCTCGGCGAGGTAATCATCGACTTTCGCCCGCAAATCAATAGGCGTGCTCATGTCGTACTCCCTGGCCACGGCAATGCGACCGCAATCAGTCTGCGATTATCGAGCTTGGCATAGATCAGTGTGGTATTGAGTGACCGATGGCGCAATACATCGGCGACCTCCCTCCTTGAGCGAACTGCCGTGATTAAGCAGCTGACACGCCAAGGTGTGGCGTAGTGCATGGGCACGGCCGTGTTTCAGGCCGATACGCCGGTAAGCATCACGAATTACGCGTCGGATGGCGTGGACACCTATGGGTTTATCATGGGGAGCCAGGCACCGAACAAAGACGGCAGGGTTCGTGGTCTTTGGGCGTTCATGGCAAACGTAGTCAGCCAGCGCTTCGCCGGTGGCGACCGGCAAAGGCAGGACGTCCTGGCGACATGACTTAGTGTGTCTGAGAGTGATGGTGCCGGCACACCAGTCGATGTCGGCCAATTGGAGTTGGGCGACTTCGCAGCAGCGCAGCCCCATGTCCAGGAGACAACGCACAATGGCAAGTCCCCGCTTCGGGAATGGCAGCGAAGAGGTGAACGAGCCGAGCAGGCGTTTGACCTCATCAACCTTGAGTGCACGCGGCAGTGACGCTAAATTCCAGTGAGCCGGTGACGCGATTACCCCTAGCAGATCGTGTACACTGTCGCCGCAGGTGGTCCGGTAGCGAAAGTAAGCTCGAAGCGCGGATGCCAGTGCGGAGGCATACGAAATGGTGTCCACTAACTGAAGTCGCGCGGCGATGAACTGACGAACGTCGGTTGGCTCTAATTCCTCGAACACGATAGCTCGGCTGGAAAACTTATAGAGAAGAAGACGTTGCGCGGTACACAAGCGGAAGCTGCGCGTGCTTGTACTTAATCCCCGCGTCATGAACATATACTGGTCGTAACGCTGCAACTCCTCGGCAATGTAATCATTGCGTATCGAGAGCTCAGCGATCACACCCTGTTGGCGAAGAACGCGGAGCAAATGACCAAGTGCGGCACGCAAATCACGATAAGCGCGCATCACCGGCCTCGGACAGTCACAGAGAGGAAGATGGTCGATAAGGAATTGCTCAACAGTGTGCTCGTCCAGAACCTGCACTGGCAGGTTGTTTTGAGTCATCCAGTAAGCGAAATGAGCAATGCCGCCTAGATAGCTCCTGGTCGTTTTGGCTGCATAGCGGCCGAGCTGTAGGTACGCGATAAAAGCATCCAGATGGGGTGCAAGCAAGCTTTTGGTTAACCATGCATTGGGCGTGGCATGAAGTGTAATAATAGATTTCATGGTGGTCTCCTGTTGTGGAGTTACCAGTGGAAATCTTCGCGAAAATTATGTCTACTAATTCTGCAGAGCCCATGACGAATAACCAGTGTTTACAGGCACATCCGCCAAGCTTGACTACATACTATTCATAACTGAGCACTCTACATAATGGCTGTGAAGAGCCATTCAAGATTTGATAACACTTGGTTCTTTGTGACGTTGTCAGCATAAATTAAACATACAAAGGTAGTGTCCGATCAAGCTTGAACTAATACAATTAATTTAACATGGGCTTAACGATACTATCAAAAGCTTGTTTATTGAAAATCCCCTGTTGCATAAAAACCAGGTGACCATCTCTAGCGATAATCACGGTAAACGGTAAAACGCCAAAAGGGTTGCCCCATTGATTTAATAATGAATATTGCAACTCTGGGTCCGCTTGTAGTATTGGATAATTAATGCCTACAGTGCGTACATAATTGCGCAGTTTACGTACTTCGTCCAGCCCGATACCGATAATTTGTAATCCTTGGTCTCCATAGTGAGCTTGATAATCA
>QNFP01000252.1 GCA_003645535.1 Gammaproteobacteria bacterium
ACATACTGTTGTCCATGGCCGCCTTCCGTGACAACCTGTACGGCCATGTAAACCGGTACTTTGGGAATTATGAAATGGACGTGACCATCTATAGCTTCAGTGATAACCACGGAATACAAAGTGTCATCATTCATTTGAACTGTAGGCGCTGCCTTACCACGAGGAGGAAGCTGCTTCATGTGAGAAATTTTTTCATTCGCACCAAGTTTTACCCAGTTGCGGAAGTTACGTGCAGTTTCTGCATGGGAAAAATTTTCTTCTGTTACATTAATCGTATTACTGGCATACAAAGGTGAGCTTATTAATAAGGCGATTCCTAAGAATATAGATTTATTCACGTCTTCATTTCCTTTGCTTCTAAAGTTTATCTGGCTGATGTTGTTTGGTCTTATAGCGCTTACAGAAGGTACGTGCGTTAGCGTGTCACCTTGCTGTGATAGTTAGAAGCTGATTGCTCAAGACGCTCTGCCAACCATACTTTTATTATTGATTGCCGAGTTACACCAGGACGACTTGCTTCTCTGTCTAGAGAGGCAATCATCCAGGTGGGAAAATTTACATTTACTCTTTTCTGTTCTTGGAGTGGGCGGTGAGCCTTAGATAAATCAAGGGCGTTCGTGATGTCCTTGCCACCGCCAAAGTCTGCGTCAAATTTCTTAGCTTTCATATATTTCTACCTCTTCTGCTCAGGAGCGACAAACTGAAATAATTCGAATGTTTTCATCCCCTGGTGTTACAACCGCAGACCAGTGTTTCTCTTTGATACGAGCAACAACCAGGAATCTCGGTTCGTCAGTAGTTTTGCTGGTATTTCAAGGAGGTAGGGGTCTTTCCAAAGATCTTGGGCATCGACAAAGTCCATACCATGTTTATCCGGATTGGACTGACTCTTCTGTTCGTTAAATTCAAAATTACTCATGGTATAAAAAATGTACCATTATTACTCGAAATGCACGGAGACACTCTTGTGGCTGAGACCCGACATTTTTCGGCAGCACCTCAGTTGGAGTAGCGCTGCGGAATGCGCTATTCATCGCGACGCTGAAATAACATCAAGTTACTCGCAGATAATCGTGAAAAAGACCCGTCGGATCGTAGGTGGCGCGTAACGCTCGCAAGCGCGTCCATGTCTGCTGAGTATAGCACTGCTGCGCCACATCGGCCTCTTTGGTGAGGTCTGTTTCCCCGACATAGCGTCCGATTTTGTGCGAATCAAGTAGCGAGGTCGCTTTGGAGTGCCACGAACGGTTGGATTCGTCCTCGGTCTCATCTGTCCACACAGTGTTGTTGTAGACGAGATACCGTCCTAGCCACGAGTATGATGTTGCGTTCGAATTCGAAGGCAGATGGAAACAAATGACAACGAGGTGGGATTTCGGGGACGGTGCATTTGCGTAGTGTGCCGGGCATTCAGCAAGCATTGTGCCGAGCGGTACATTCGACCAAATGTTGTCTATTAAAGCGCGATGCCCCCCAGGTAGTGTTGCCCCGAGAGCACCCAAAAATGACTCGAGATCAGTTGGGGCGTTTACCAAAGATGACACCGCATGGTTCACGCGCGGATCTGCGTTCAGTGGTTTCAATGCCACCTCAGCGTCCGCCACGGAATCAGAATAGGTGATCGCTGAAACAACAGCGACGGTGTCGTTACCCGAAGTTAATTCGGGTGGCGGTGCGCTAATAGTCAGGGAGAGGCAAACATCCGGCGACATCGAGGTCGAGAGGCTTTCCACCAAGTCGATCGCTATTTCAGTTGCGGATCCCGGAAATACGTAGGAGCTCATCGTCACGGATTTCGGTAACGCGTGAAGCTTTAGGTGATAACGAGTCGCTACTGCAAAGAACCCTGGACCGGCGCCGCGAGCAGCCCAAAATAGGTCCGGGTGCGCTTCACTGCTCACCGTGAGTTGGCGGCCGTCGGCGAGAACGAGATCGATGGAGATTATGTTGCTGGCGGCGTTCCCTAATCGGTTGTAATTGAGACCGTTGCCGCCATTGAGTAAATACCCGCTCAGGGGAACCGTCGGACAGTGCGCAACGGGAAACATGAGACCGTGCCCACCCGCAGCCTCGATCAATTCGGCGCCGCGAACTGCTGGTTCAATAGTCGCAGTGGCTCCGGCCGCGTCAATTGTGAGTGACCGCATGTGCGACAGGTCAAGAAGAACACCCCCCTGGCGCAGTGCCGAGGCGCACCAATTGTGCCCACCGCCCCGTACCGCAACCTGGCGCTGGTGTTCGCGGGCGAATCGGAGTGTAGAAACCACATCTCCTTGTGATTTCGCCATCACAATGACGTCTGGCCGCCTTTCTGGTATCAGGCGATTCCAACTAACACTGCGCATCGCCTCAAATCGGTCGTCAGCAGGCAATAGTAGGTCGCCTTCGAGACCGTCATTCAGTGCATGCAGCGAGTGAACCGTCGACGTTACCTCGCCCGTACCTGGTTCTGCAGCCCAGGTCGCTGCTGTGTGTGCTATGAGGGCGGCGCTTGCAGCGAAGTATCCGAGAAACTCTCTGCGTGATATTGAAGCGGAATCTCGGTCGTCGTACATCTGCATGTGCCTCGTATTTATGTTGATCAGGGCTCTAAGAAAGTATCACTTAAGGGGTCAGGAAACGTTGGGTCGGTGAAGGAAGAATTAGTGGTCGCACAAACGTGTCTATGCTAGTTGAGCAATATGGAAGAGCTGCTGACCTCGGGTATCCGCGAATCAAACCGTTATGGCCTATCTCGTTTTCCATCGTAAGCGCCAAATGAAGCACATACTATCTTTTTCTGGCGGGATTAATTAATTTTCTTTGTAAATCACAGCAGCTTATCTATAGTGTCAATGGGATATGGATAAACCCATCGCATGGAAGGCACTCTCAGGACGAGAACCGGTAATGGATTATAAGGTGTTACCAGGCAGGTGACTGCCTTCCTGCTTTTCACAGCCTCTTTGGCAGCAACACCGACCAGGGCAACAGCGCATCGATAGCCTCAAGGCTTTCAGCCTGCGGCAGCAGAGTGAATAACTGTTTTAAATATGTATAGGGTTCCAGCCTATTAGCTTTTGCGGTTTCTATGATGCTGTACAGGTTTGCACTGGCGCGGGCGCCAGCCTGACTGTTGGCGAACAACCAGTTTTTTCGCCCAATAACAAAGGGGCGTATTGAATTTTCGGCGCGATTGTTATCAATTGGCCAACAGCCATCCTCCAAATAGAGGATTAGCCTTGGCCACTGGTTGTGGAGATAAATGAGCGCTTTACCCAATGTTGTTTTCGGTGGTGTATTGGCCCGTGTTTTTTCTAACCACTGCCGCAGTTTTTCAATGATTGGTTTTGATTGTGCTTGTCGTATTTCATGACGCTCATCCAATGACTTGTCTTTGCTAATTTTCTCTGCTGCATAGAGCTTACGGATAAAGCTCAGCGCAACATCCGCCTTTCCTGACTTACCTTTGGGCTGCTGTCGCTGGGCATCCACAAATTTACGTCGGGCATGCGCCCAACAACCCAAACGGGCTAGTTGGTTATCGTTGCATACTGCATGGTAGCCCTCATAACCATCGGTCATCAATGCACCGCTAAAGCCAGACAGCAAATGCCTGGGTGTATCACCGCTGCGACTGGCACTGTAGTGATAAAGTACGACCGGGACACTGGCCTGGGCGGTGGCTAATACCCACATATAACTTTTACTTTGTGCCGTTTTCCCTGGCTCATTCAAGACTTGCAGTGGTGTTTCATCCATATGCAGGATATTTTGCTCTGTCGCGACATCCTGTAATCGATTAATTAACGGCTGTACCAGCCGCCCCATCTTAATCATCCAATTGCCCAGTGTTGTTCGATCAAGCTCCACGCCAATACGACGGAACATGGCTATCTGCCGGTATAAGGGCAAGGCATCACAGTATTTGCTGACAGCGACATGGGCTAACAAACCCGGTGCCGCAATAGACTTTTCAATCGGCTGGGCCGGTTTAGGTGCAGTAATCAGGTATTGTTCACAACAGGGGCAGGCATATTTTTTTCGAAGGTGGCGTAGTACGGTAATTTTGGCGGGGATAATATCCAGCTGCTCGCTGGACTCCTCACCAATGCACTTGAGCGCAGTGCCATCGTGAGGACAGACCTTTTCATGGTCAGCCAGATCGTGAACAACCTCTTCACGGGGAATATCGGCGGGAATGGATGCCCGTTTTTGCTTTTTACGCGTATGGGCAGGGACGACAATATCTACGTTAGCTATGGGCTGATTATCAGTTTCGTCTTCTGCTTCGTTAAAGAGACTGATTTGGTCGACGGGAATTTTTTCGCTGGAGGCAGCAAATTGCTTATAGCGTAATGCCTTCACCATCTCTTCAAGCAATTGAATGCGCTGATCCTGCACTTCAATATGGTGGTTCTTTTTTACAATTTGCGTTTTTAGATCAGCAATTTCAACATCATGTGAAACGGTGTTTTTCATGGGGCCATTTTACCAAAAAACACCGTAAAACCCGAGTAATATTATTTATAAATCAGCGTGTTATGTGCCTTCATTTGGCCAATATCAAAGCCACGCAACAACCAATCAAACTGTTCATCGCTTAATAAAACAACCTCTCTGTTATCTTTCCCTGGCCATTTGAATTTCTCTTTTTCCAGACGTTTATACCAAAGACAAAAGCCACTGCGATCCCAATAAAGCACCTTGAGTTTATCGCAACGTCGGTTGCAAAACACATACAGAGCCGAATCAAATACCGACAATCCCATTGTCTGCTCAACGATTAAGCTAAGTCCGTCAATAGCTTTTCGAAAATCAACAGGGTCACGATGCAGGTATACGGCGCCGACATCGACAAACATTTTCATGCCAATGCCTTTATTAATCCGGCCAGCCATTCCACGGGAACTTCGGGTGAAAGCTGTAGCTGACTATTTTCCCCACATTGAAGAATCAACCGGCTTCGCATATGACCA
>QNFP01000253.1 GCA_003645535.1 Gammaproteobacteria bacterium
AGCCATTGTTCGTTAAATTCTTCTCGACCGGTGCTTTTCGGGGGCTGTTCTGTAAAAAAAGGGTGGCTCTTTAGCGCGCCAAGTAAGGTCTCATCGGACGCATACTGTGAAGCCCACCGCCCCTTGTCGTCGAAGGGGACATGCAGGTGGGTTTGGGTCCAGTAATCCAGAAGTCGGTTGCCAGGCCCGGTGTCAAACCCGATGGTCTCACCGCTTAAGGGCAACCAGGTTATATTTGCCATGCCGCCGATGTTGACAATTACCCGGTTGAGTTCAGGGTCGCTAAAGACGTGTTTATGAAACGCAGGCGCCAGAGGGGCACCCTGACCACCGACAGCGATGTCTGCGCGCCGGAAATCAGCGACAGTAGTGATCCCGGTTCGTGATGCAATGATATTTGGATCGCCGATCTGTAATGTGAAAGGATGCGGGTGTTGTTTGCCCGGCGGACGGTGGCGGACAGTTTGTCCGTGACTGCCGATGGCGGTGATCTGTGTTGGTGATATAGCGCACGTTGCTAACAACGCTAATACAGCGTCAGCAAATAATTCTCCCAGTTGCTGATCAGCCTCTCCCAGCAAGTCAATTGCATCGCCTCCGGTGATACTCAGTGTCGCCAGGTCCTGTCTTAGCTGGTCGGGAATATCATGACTATGGCATCCAAGCACGGTTGCTGTCTTATTATCAGCAAGCTCGACTAACAGCGAGTCAATAGCATCCATACTGGTACCAGACATGAGCCCGATAAACAGGCTACTGGCGGTTCTATTCGCCATTTACTGGTTTACGGTTTTGACGAAAGGAGGGCGAGCTGTGTTGAACCTAACTGTTTTAATCTGGCGAGCACAGGCCCTGTTTGCTTAATAAATTCTGCTTTTTTATTGGCAGCTATCGAAGTTGCCTGCGGCAGTTTGACAGTTCGTGGATTGCGGTGAACGCCATTTACCAAAAATTCATAATGTAAGTGAGGCCCAGTGGCGTAGCCTGTAGAGCCAACAGTGCCAATGGTTTGCCGTTGTTTAACCGTTTGACCTCTGCGGACTTTACGTTTTGTCAGATGAAGGTACCTGGTGATAAATTTCTCGCCGTGTTTTATAAACACATAGTTTCCATTTGGTCGGCTGTATCCTGCCGCGATGACTTTGCCATTGCCGGCGGCATATACGGGAGTGCCACGCGGTGCTGCATAATCGACGCCGCGGTGCGCTTTGATGCGCTTGTGTATAGGATGTTTACGGCGCATGTTGAAATTAGAGCTTATGCGTGTGAAGTCGAGTGGTGCGCGTAAAAACGCTTTTCTCATTGGCTTGCCATCAGGCGAATAGTAGCTAACGGAGCCGTCGGTCGCTTTGAATCGCACGGCTTCATAGGTCTTGCCCTGGTTGGTGAATGATGCAGCAAGTATATCGCCGTAGCCGATTTTTTCTCCCTCGAGGTATTTTTCTTCATACAGCACGCTGAACTGGTCACCGTTACGAATATCTAGAGCGAAATCTACATCCCAGGCAAAAATATTGGCCATCTCCATTATCTTGGCTTCGCTTAACCCTGCGCGGCTGGCATCCAGAAACAGGGAGCTTTGAATACGGCCCTGTTGGAAAGTAGCGACAGTTTCTGGTTCGTAGAGTACTTTTTCACCATTAAATCCGTTGTTGCCGCGCCGATACATGTAATGTTCAAGTCTGGAGCGAGAATATTTGACCTCGGCCAGTGAGCCCTCATTGTTGAGCGCGACTGCTATGGTTTCGCCAGGCTTTAAACGCCGTAATTGCGACGCTTCGTGTTTTGCGTTTGCCACTGCGTAGACGTCTTTATCAGTGAGGCCCAGTCGTCTGAAAATAGAGGTGAGATTGTCGCCCTTGACCAGGGTAGTGGGTTGCCACTGCTGATCACCAGCTGTCTCTGCCCCTGAGTTGGCCGCAGAGTTAGTTATCTCACTTATTTTGTTTTCATCGCTCAGGGCCGAGTCGGTTCTATGACCATTGGCAATTTCGTTTGTGTGTTGAGCAATGTCTGGGAGCTCTATGCTATGTATCTGCCGGTTTGCTTCAACCTTATCTGAAGGCAGCAGCGATAACAGGATCACTGTGCTGATGGCGGTTGCACCCACGGCGACGAAATGTGTACGGCGAGGCGAAGAAACGAACAATTTTTTCCAGAATTTTGGAGCGCTTTTTCTTTGTTGCATATTAATATTCAGCCGCTTTAATAGATAGACTTGCTAACCCATGGAGTTATAACAAAAAAATGATTTAATTGAAAGCTGGCAAGCCGATATTTGAGGCCTGGTTCCCCTTGTTTTTGGTTTAGGATAATGTATCGTTTGCCGTCTTTTTTATTGTCAGGCCGGAGTATACAAAATAATGACAGAGGGGGGTGCTGATTTGTTAGCGGATTTGCGCAAACGTGAGTTGATAGCGCAAATGACCAGCGGCGATGAGCTGGTTGCACATCTGCATGAGCCACGTACGGTGTACTGTGGCTTTGATCCAACCGCCGATAGTCTCCATATCGGTAGTCTGGTGCCTTTGCTTGCACTGCGTCGTTTTCAGCTTGCCGGCCACAAGCCTCTGGTTCTGGTCGGCGGCGCGACGGGACTCATCGGCGACCCTAGCCATAAAGCAGAGGAGCGTCAGCTAAACACCGCTGAGGTGGTGGCGCAGTGGGTCACTCGGTTGCAGGATCAGGTGTCTCGTTTCGTGGATTTTGATATAGGTGGCAACTCTGCAGCGGTGGTTAATAATCTTGACTGGATGGGGCAGATGTCGACACTCGATTTTTTGCGAGATGTTGGCAAGCATTTTTCAGTCAATGCCATGGTCCACAAGGAGTCAGTCAGACAACGGATCGACCGTGAGGGGGCAGGTATTTCCTTTACGGAATTTTCCTATTTGTTGCTGCAGAGTTACGATTTTTCAGAGCTTTATCGACAGTACGGTTGTACGGTGCAGGTGGGCGGCTCGGATCAGTGGGGCAATATTACTGGCGGTATAGATTTAACCAGGCGCCGCCATCAGGCGCAGGTGTTCGGGTTGACGTTGCCACTGATTACCCGAGCCGATGGCACTAAATTTGGCAAAACGGAATCCGGCACTATTTGGCTCGATGCTGGCAAAACGTCGCCCTACGCTTTCTATCAGTTTTGGATCAATACTGCTGATGAGGATGTATATCGCTTCCTGCGGTTTTTTACTTTCTTGCCAGTGGATGAACTGGTTGAGATTGAGCAGGCTGACCAGGCAAGTGAGGGAAGAAGAGCAGCCCAGACGGTGCTGGCAAGAGAGGTGACTCGGCTGGTGCATGGAGAGCCTGGTGTGCTGGCAGCCGAGCGTATATCGCAAGCCCTTTTTTCAGGAAAGCTGGAGCAGCTTACTGAGCATGATATGGAGCAGTTGGCGCTCGATGGCATGCCTGGCACTGATATAGCGGGTGTGGACTCGCTGCTGGTAGATGTGCTGGTGGCAACGGGTCTGGCGAAGACACCCCGTGGCGAAGTAACCATGGGGCAGGCGCGCAAATTTGTCCGTGATGGCGCTATTCATGTTGACGGCGAACAGATTCGCAGCCCGGAGCTTGTGCTTCGTCGTGATGATGCACGTTTTGGCCGCTTTAATATATTGCGTCGTGGTAAAAAGAACTTCCATTTAGTGCGCTGGGTTTGAGAGACAATGAGTGAATTTGCCGAGATATTTCAGGTAGTTAAGGGCGGGGTTAAAAAGTTTGTTGACAGGACGAAAAGAATCGCTAGAATGCGCGCCTCGCTTATTGAGGTTCCGCCAGCTAAGTGACCCAGTTTTTTGATTTGCGGCAAGCAAATAAAACGAAAAACTGGTTGACTAAAAGGCGTTAATCAGTAGAATGGCGACCCCGCTTAAGAGAGCGGACGTTCTTTAAAAATTGATCAGGCAAAGCGTGTGGGTGCTTGCTGGGATAATTCGAGTAATTACGAAATATTCAAATGCAAGTAACTCATCAATTCATTACGAATGGTAAGCCAAAGTATTTGAGCCGAGTTTTAGATGGTAGCGCAGGTTTTGCGAAATCATCTCCTCTTGTCAGTTATGTAGTCGGCAGAGGTAAAAGACTTAAACTGAAGAGTTTGATCATGGCTCAGATTGAACGCTGGCGGCAGGCCTAACACATGCAAGTCGAGCGAGAAAGTTCCTTCGGGAGCGAGTACAGCGGCGGACGGGTGAGTAACACGTAGGAATTTGCCCAATAGTGGGGGACAACTCGGGGAAACTCGAGCTAATACCGCATACGCCCTACGGGGGAAAGCAGGGGATTTTCGGACCTTGCGCTATTGGATAAGCCTGCGTCGGATTAGCTAGTTGGTAGGGTAAAGGCCTACCAAGGCGACGATCCGTAGCTGGTCTGAGAGGATGACCAGCCACACTGGGACTGAGACACGGCCCAGACTCCTACGGGAGGCAGCAGTGGGGAATATTGGACAATGGGGGCAACCCTGATCCAGCCATGCCGCGTGTGTGAAGAAGACTCTAGGGTTGTAAAGCACTTTCAGTGGGGAGGAAAGGTTATTAGTTAATACCTGATAGCTGTGACGTTACCCACAGAAGAAGCACCGGCAAACTCCGTGCCAGCAGCCGCGGTAATACGGAGGGTGCGAGCGTTAATCGGAATTACTGGGCGTAAAGCGCGCGTAGGCGGTTTGGTTAGCTGGATGTGAAAGCCCTGGGCTTAACCTGGGAACTGCATTCAGAACTGCCAGACTAGAGTACAGTAGAGGACAGTGGAATTTCCGGTGTAGCGGTGAAATGCGTAGAGATCGGAAGGAACATCAGTGGCGAAGGCGGCTGTCTGGACTGATACTGACGCTGAGGTGCGAAAGCGTGGGGAGCAAACAGGATTAGATACCCTGGTAGTCCACGCCGTAAACGATGTCAACTAGCCGTTGGGGGGCTTGTCCCTTTAGTGGCGCAGCTAACGCG
>QNFP01000254.1 GCA_003645535.1 Gammaproteobacteria bacterium
AAGGCCCGGTCGGCCAGATCGACGCCAATAGCAATTTCGCGGGGAATATCACCAGCCACACTCCCCTTGAAGTAATTTCGAGGGATAAATTCACCGATGATTTCGCTCAGGGTGGTCGCCAGGGGGATCTTCGGGTAAAAGCTGCGGCTACCCAGAATTCGGCCATGGCGGATATAGAGCATGTGGATGCAGGCTTCATCCCCTGCCATGGCGCCGGCAATGACATCGACATGGCCGTTGCCAGATTCGATAATCTGTTCGGCCTGCACCTGGCGCATAGCAACTATCTGATCACGGATCTGTGCGGCTTCCTCAAATTGCAGGTCGCCACTGGCTTTATCCATAGCTGCTTCCAGTTCTTTGGTCAGGGGCTGATTTTTGCCTTCGAGAAACATACGTGTATGGCGCACATCGCGCTGGTAACTCTGTGCAGATATCAGCCCGACACAGGGCGCATTACAACGCTCGATCTGGTATTGCAGACAGGGTCGAGATCGGTTTTTAAAAAAGCTGTCTTCGCATTGACGCACGCGAAATGTTTTTTGCAGAAAACTCATACTTTCGCGCACGGCATGAACACCGGGGAATGGCCCGTAATAGGTGCCTTTTCTGCGTTTCGCGCCCCGGTGAAAAGTCAGCCTCGGCCAGGGATCATTGGTAGAAAAAAATATATGCGGATAGGATTTGTCATCCCTCAGCAAAATATTAAAAGGCGGTCGGTATTGCTTGATGAGATTTTGTTCAAGCAGTAGCGCTTCAAGTTCGGTCTCGGTCACCGTGACATCGACACTGACAATGCGCTTCACCAGAGCGCGGGTTTTTGGCGCCAGACCGCTTTTGCGGAAGTAACTGCTGACCCGTTTACGCAGGTTTTTCGCTTTGCCCACGTAGAGCACGGCCCCGTCATCATCCATCATCTGATAGATACCCGGCTTCGGGGTCAGGTTTTTAAGAAATGTCTTTGCGTCAAATGGCATTTTTACAGGGTGTCGTCAGAGCGCTGGACCAGCACTTTGTGCACAGTTGTTCCCGGGCTGTAAATTTACGTTTGAGCCTAACACTCTGCAATCGGTGACACCATGACATGCACTGCAAAAACTGCCCTTGCTGCGCTGCTCTCGCCCTTGCCAGGTGCTAGCCGCTGCCTGTTACTGCCTATAAGCTGCTGCCTATAAGCTACTGCCTGCCATGTTAGCGATCATTACCGCCCAGCACGCGGGGTTCCATTTCCAGTTCAATATTAAAGCGCTGCCTGATATCAGCGACGATTTGCTCAGCAAGCTTGAGCAGGTCTCTACCGTTGGCATTGCTGGAGTGGGTCAACACCAGTGCGTGGTGCTTGTGCACACCACAGCACCCCGTCGTCACACCTTTCCAGCCAGCACGCTCAATTAGCCAGGCAGCGGGAATCTTTACCTGACCATCGGCCTGCGGATACATCACCAGGTCGGCGTATTGCGCGGCTAGCGTTTCAGCTTGCGTGCTGCTGAGCAGCGGATTTTTGAAAAAGCTGCCGACGTTCGGCTCAAGCGCAGGGTCTGGAAGTTTTTCACGGCGTATCTGACAGATAGTTTCACTGATCAACTGCGGAGTAAGGTCAGTTTTAGAGTAACTGGCCAGGGCCTCTCTGAGAGCAGGATAGCTGCTTTCCACCGCTGGCTCGCGCTGTAGACGCAAGGTAATCGCAGTAATCAGGTAAGCATCGCGATAGTGTGTCTTGAAAATACTATGTCGATAAGCGAACTGGCAGTCCTGCCGGGTAAAATGGGTTACTTCGCCGCTGGCTATGTCAATGGCATCAAGAGCGACAAAACAATCGCTCAATTCAACACCGTAGGCGCCAATATTTTGCACCGGCGCAGCACCCACCAGACCGGGGATCAGCGACAGGTTTTCCAGACCGTAACATTGCTGCGCAAGCATATTGCGTACAAAATTATGCCAGACCTCGCCGGCACCGGCGGTGACAAGCACGGTATTATCTTCCTGCGCTTCAATGCTGATCCCCAGCAAAGCCACCTGCACGACCAGACCAGCCAGATCCCCAGCCAAAACAATATTACTGCCACCACCGAGTACAGTAACTGGCAGCTGCCGTTGCTCGGCGAAAGACAGCGCCTGCTGGATATCCTCCATGGTTTCGATACGGCAAAAAAATTCTGCTTTCGCCGGCAGGGCTAGCGTGTTAAGAGCAAGCAGGGGATAGCTGGCGATAATCTCCAAAATCAGCTAACCAGACAGGCTTTGAGGCGATGCAATAACGCTTTTCAAGTGAAGCAACAGTGCCCCCGACGCACCTTCGATCAGCTCCAGTACCTGTGCAAAGCCCTCCTCTCCTCCGCTATAGGGATCAGGGACTTCTGATCGTTTAGGTTGATCGGTGTAATCGAGAAACAAAGCCAGTTTGCCGGTAAAATCGGCCGGTGCTATACGCTCAAGATTACGCAGGTTGGCTATATCCATGGCGAGAATGTAGTCAAAGCGGCCAAAGTCACCAACGCACACCTGCCGTGCTCGTAAGTGATCAAGATCGTAGCCCCCTTGTCGTGCAGTGCGCGCGGTACGTTCATCGGGAGCATGACCGACGTGCCAGTCGCCGGTCCCCGCAGAATCAACAGTGATGACATCAGTAAGCCCCTCATCCCGAACCATCGTTTCAAACACGCCATGGGCTGTCGGCGACCGACAGATATTGCCCAGGCAAACAAACAATACAGTTACTGGTTTCATGTTTTCACGGTGATGAGCTTGCTAACAGTCTAACCACGGCCTGCAGATCTTCTTCGGTATCCACACCAGGGGGTACAGCTTCTACGGCCTCGGCAATATGGATTTTTACACCGTGGTACATAAAACGCAGTTGCTCCAGAGCCTCGGTTTTTTCGAGATCGGCCACCGGCCAATCAACAAATTCATGCAACAATTTTACGCGGTAGGCGTACAGGCCGATATGACGTCGGTAGGCATAAGTTTTAGGTAAAGAGGTTTTTGGTAAAGAGGCCTTCGGTAAGGAGGTATGTGAGTCGGCAAAATGATCTCGCGACCAGGGTATGGGTGCACGGCTGAAATACATTGCGTGCTCACTGGCATCAGCGATGACTTTTACCACATTGGCATCGAGCAGAGTTTGTACAGAAGTCACCGGCTCACAAAGGGTCGCCACACCGGCCGACAGATTCGCCGCCAGATTCGCCGCTACCTGGTCAATCACTGCGGGTGGAATCAGCGGCTCATCGCCCTGCACATTGACAACAATGTCATCGTCGCCGAGGTCTAACTGTCGAGCTACTTCCGCCAGTCGGTCGGTTCCAGAAGGATGACTGGCAGAGGTCAATACCGCCTCACCACCAAAACCTGTGGCGGCCGCAACGATACGTTCATCATCTGTTGCCACCAGTACGCGCGCGGCACTGCTCAACCTGGCCTGGCGATATACTCGCTCGATCATCGTCTTGCCCGCGATGTCTCGCAACGGTTTCCCCGGCAAGCGGGTCGATCCGTATCGGGCTGGTATCACTATAATAAAACTCATATTATCAACATATTAAGAGTTATACTTAATCTATTTTATTCTCTATAAACTGAAGTAATTCCGGGGCAACGATGGCTTCAACCTCAAGGAACCAACAATCGTTAGCGGCCAGATCTTCGCATTTGACGGCATCTTTAGCGGTCATCGCCACCGGCCAGTCGTCGTCAAAACAAAGATCGCCAGCGACAAACTGGTGGTGGTCGGGAAAACTATGCAATTGCGGCTTCAGGCCCAGCGCTACCAGGGTATCGCGGAAGCGCTCGGGGTTGCCGATACCCGCGAGCGCATGCACAGATTGCCCATGACACCACTGCTCGATACTGATCGTTTCTCCTGAACCTACCCTGGTAAATTGCTTTGCCTGCAGGGTCATATCGCTCACTGCCAGACCCGCCGGCAGTATGCCCTGCAAGGAGCTCTTACGCTGACCACCATTGACCACAACCCAGTCGACATCCTGTAGACGCCGGGGCGCTTCGCGCAGTGGCCCCGCCGGCAAACACAGGCCATTGCCAAGGCCACGCTTACCGTCAATTACTACGATCTCTGCATCGCGATGCATTCGATAATGTTGCAGACCATCGTCACTGAGAATAAGGTCAAGCTCATTTTGCGCCAACAGATGCTCTACTGCCGCTACTCTGTCCGCACATACCACAACAGGACAGCCGGTGCGTCTGGCAATCAGCAGAGCCTCATCACCACATTGCTCTACCGCAGTTTGTCCGGTCACTGCCATCGCCTGAGAACCAGCGTTGCCACCGTAACCACGACTCACGATGCCGGCCCTGATACCCCGGTCTTTTAGCTGTCTGGCCAAAGCGATAATCAGGGGAGTCTTGCCGGTCCCGCCAACACTGATATTGCCGATAACAATCAGCGGCACGCCATAGCCTTTGCCCTGATAACGACCTTGCAACGCGCGCCTGCGAACAAAAGCGACAGCCTGAAACAGGCCCGCCGCTGGTGCCAGCAGTAAAGTCCAGCCTCGCTTTTTATACCAGGATTTTTCCAGTAGCGTCATACCTGCTCGGTATCGTCCTCTACCAGCTGCTGCCGATAAAGCTGCGCGTAGCGCCCGCCCGCTTCAAGCAGTTGTGCATGGCTGCCAGTCTCAACAATTTTACCTTCTTCGAGCACCAGAATTTTGTCAGCTTTTTCGACGGTACTGAGCCTATGGGCGATAACAAAGGTGGTGCGCCCCTTCATGGCAACATCAAACGCAGCCTGAATATTACGCTCTGACTCAGTATCCAGGGAAGATGTTGCTTCATCGAGCATCAAGATTGGCGCATCCTTCAATAGCGCTCTGGCAATAGCCAGGCGTTGACGCTGACCACCGGATAGCAGCACGCCATCATCGCCTATCAGAGTATCAAAACCATT
>QNFP01000255.1 GCA_003645535.1 Gammaproteobacteria bacterium
TAATTGTTTTGACTGAACAATATGAGCTGGTTGAGCGGCTTGGAGCTGTTCACGGTTTACCATCGCCGATCAAAAAAATAGGCGTGCGCGGTAGTCAATTAGCCAAAGGCGATATAGCCTTTGGCGAGTTGCTTACAAGCGGTCTGGTTATAGCTGCTGGCGAGGTTTATTTTTTGGCCGACCTCGAAGCGCTTGCATGGGCTCCTCTAGAAAACGTGAACGTTATTGATCCCTCAACGCAGAACATATCTGACATGGCAAAAGTTGTTGCCTGGTCTGAGCCTGTCGCTATACCGCCGGTTCTGGTCGATGTGCTGGATAAGCATTTTGTCGGTGAAGGTATTAGTGTGGAAAGGTTGTTGCTGGATATTCACAGCGGCAGATTCCTGGGTAGGTGGGGCGTTTTTCTGGTAGATGTGATGGCGATTCTGTTTGTGATTTTAGCTGTGACCGGCTTTTTGATGTGGCGTCGTGAGGCGCGACAGCAAAGGTAATTGCTTCAAGGCAGTAGCGCCACATCGGCTATATCAACTACTGCAACTGGTCTTTCCTCAGTAAATATCTACCTTCCTGAAAACATTCAAATATCTCGTCAAGGAGAGGGTGCCTGATTGGTTCCGGTTCTAGTTCAGCTCGCAAATTTTGCTCAGCAACGTAAGTGGTATGAACCGCGTTGTCTACCAGTACCTGATACCAGGGCTTATTTTTAGGCGGGCGCGATTTGGCCATTTGCTCGTACCATTCGGTAGAGAGCATAAATACCGGGTCGATTTCATAAATCACACCGCGGTAGCCGAATAGCTCATGGACAACTACCTGACCAACGCAAAAGTCTGCTTGTTCCGTCAATGAACGCAAAGCCTCGTTTTTTATTTCACCTCATAGAAGCTCTATGTTACGCCTCATTCTCATCTTTGACGACAACACAGGGCTGTCCGTCATTGTCTACAAAAATATCAACCAGGATGGGCCGGCAGCAGACAAAGCAGTCCTCAATATACTGCTGTTGTAAAATACTGCAATCAACGAGTAATTCAATTGCTTCGCCGCAATAGGGGCAGTGAGTGTGGTTCGATTCGAGTAAGCTCATCTACGCAGTTTATTTCCAGATGCTAATTTAGGCAGTGTTATGGACAGGGTACGTCAACTGCAAATTAGATAGCAGCTAATTTTAGCCCTGCCAGGCTGCTGAAAAAATATAGTTTTTTGGCAGCCTGCTACCGGTATAGGGATATACCGGCAATATCGGAGACTGCAAGTCATTGATTTCGCGAGCAAAGTAAAATTGCATTTTGTCCTTTGCGTGCGTTGAAAAAGGCAGGACGGCTTTTTCTGCGGCCTGGCAGAATTGCCATCGGTGGTAAAAACCTGGCAGACATATTTGAATGGCTCAGTGCTTTAGGCTTTAATGGTCGCCCGATAAAGGGATCGCAGAAAAATATTTGCAGGTCTGCAATTTGTGAAAATATCTATTTATAAAACGATGAGGAATAAATCATGGCTGAAGCCTATATTGTAGGTGCACTACGCACAGCGACAGGAAAAAACAGAGGCCGGTTGAGCCATATTCACCCGGTTGATCTTGGTGCAACGTTGGTAGACGGATTATTAGATCAAGTGGGCATCGATCCGGAAAAGGTGGATGATCTGGTATTTGGTTGCGTTTCCCAGAATAGCGAACAGGCTGGTAATGTTGGGCGTAACGTTGCCCTGGCATCCAAACTCGGCGAGTCGGTACCCGGTGTGTCGGTCGATCGTCAATGCGGTTCCGCTCAGCAAGCGATTCATTTTGCTGCCCAGGCGGTCATGTCGGGCACCCAGGATGTTGTTATCGCTGGTGGCGTCGAGTCCATGAGCCGAGTGCCGATGTTCTCAAATATTGAAGACGGTGAAGACAAAGGTCGCGGCACGCCAAAAAGTGAGCGGCTAGAAGAGCGCTACCCAGGAGTTGAATTTAGCCAGTTTATGGGCGCTGAATTGCTCGCCAAAAAATATGATATTACCCGTGAAGATCTGGATAATTTTGCTTATCAGAGCCACATGCGCGCCACAGCTGCCACTGAGTCGGGGAAATTTCGTGAAGAAATATTGCCGATTGAAGTCACCCTGGAAAATGGCGACTTATTTACCCACGATGCCGATGAAGGTATTCGACCAAACTCCAGTGTTGAAGCAATATCAGGGCTGGAACCACTGGCGCCAGGTGGTGTGGTTTCCGCAGGTTCTGCCAGTCAGATCAGCGATGGTTCAGCGGCAGTTATGGTGGCCAATGCAGATGCTGTAAAAAAATATAACTTAAAGCCGCGCGCACGCATTCATTCACTCGCCGTTGTTGGTTCAGATCCTGTGATCATGCTGGAAGGCCCGATTCCTGCGACTAAAAAAGCACTGGAGCGTGTTGGTTTGACCATTGATGATATCGATCTTTATGAAGTCAATGAAGCCTTTGGTCCGGTACCGCTGGCCTGGGCAAAAGCGGTAGGGGCCGATCTGGAAAAACTCAATGTTAACGGTGGCGCACAGGCCAACGGACACCCATTGGGCTGCACAGGTGCGAAATTGATGACCACATTGCTTAACGAGCTGGAGCGGAGAAAAGGTCGTTATGGTCTACTTGCCATCTGCGAAGGTGGTGGAACTGCCAACGCGACTATTATTGAGCGTCTCGATAGTTAATTGTTTGCGGTTATACATTCATAGGTAAAATAGCTATTGGTTTGAAATAACTGGTCTAAAATTACTGGCTTACAAAAAAGCCCCGATGACCTCGGGGCTTTTCTTTTTTTCTCACCGATAGAACCTAACTGGCCGACGATGGCCGATAGACCCGGATAGGGTGATAAGTTTTCTGATAGTTTGGCTGTTTCTCCCAGCGCACACCCGCGGCAACGCCACCATCTACTGCTATGGCCTGACCGGTAACAAAGGTTGAGCGGTCACCAGCTAACCAGCAAGCCATCTGTGCAATATCATCAGGCTGACCGGTACGCGGTATAGCCTGAGTGATTTTTAAATCCATCGCTCCTGCCTTGTCTTCCCGGCCGACAGTATTGGTGGAAAGCGGAGTGACGATAAATCCAGGGCAAATGGCGTTAACGCGGATATTGTTTTCACCCACCTCCAGTGCCACTGATTTGGTCAAATGCACAACAGCAGCTTTAGCGACTGCATAGAGGTGGGGCGTGTGGCCACAAATCAATGCCGCGACACTTGCGGTGTTAATCAAGCTGCCCCCGCCCTGTTTTTTCATGATGGGGATAGCGTGTTTCATACCCAGGAATACACCTTTCACTAGCACGTCCATGGTGATGTCGTAGTCTTCCACCGGCGTGTCTTCGAGGGGTCCAATGGCACCGCCAAAACCAGCGTTATTGAATACGCAGTCGAGTCGGCCCCATTCGCTGCCGGCTTTGTCGATAGCTGCCTTGACCTGATTTTCAATGGTGACATCGGTTTTTATATAAACCGCCGAGCCTTTTAGTGAATCCGCCAAAGCCTGGCCCTTTTCTTCCTGCATATCGGCGATTACCACGCGCGCGCCTTCTTCAATAAAGCGTTTTACTGTGCCTTCACCAATGCCGCTCGCGCCACCGGTGATGACCGCTACTTTTCCGTCAAGTTCTGCCATTTGATTGTCCTGTGTTATGGTTTAAAAAAGAGTTTGCAAAAAAGGTTTGTAAAAACTATCGGGGTAATCAAAACAGCTTAGCCGAGCAGGGTCAATGCATCGATATCGCGGCGGAAGGCTGTAACACGTTTAAAAAATAGTCCGGGGTAAGAATAATGATTCCGAAAGAATATCAAAAGAAGCTGGATGAATTGCAGCTGAATTTGCTGGCCTGGTTACGTGCATTCGAACACGAACAGGAAGAACTTGAATTTAATGCGGTTCGTGAGTCACAGCAGCGACTCGAAAATGCCGCCGGTAATTTGTTTGCGGTGCAGATGGTGGAATTTGCAAAACTGATTCCACCCGATGCATGTGCCGACTTGCATCTGGCTTTCACAACAGCCGTTAACTATTGCCAGGAAGCAAACGAGGCTTACCTGAATGGGCGCGGTTCGACCTTTAGCAATTCGTTTTTGCAAAGCAGAACTTTCCTTGGTAAAGGTCTCGAGCGCCTGTATAAGATACGTATGGAACTGCCAATTTTGGAGGAGTTCTGGTTTACGGCTACGGCTTTCCCTAATAAAGACAAACTTGACCCGCTATTCCCTCGCTCTGAACAGCCTGTTGGTATTATTCGCAAACCTGCGAGAAAAGAGCACGCTCGCTACTCTTTGTATGTGCCAGAAATATACGATCACGATCAAAGCTGGCCGCTTATTGTCGCGCTGCACGGAGGGTACGGCAGCGGGGAAGATTACCTCTGGGCCTGGTTGCGATTAGCAAAAAGCAGTGGCTATATAGTGCTGTCGCCAAAATCGCTGGATGTCACCTGGTCAGTGCTGGATCCGCCAGTCGATGCCACCTCGATAGAGGCCTGTATAGAAGAAGTTTGCCAGGAGTATAAGGTTGATCAACAGCGGATTTTTCTGACTGGCCTTTCTGATGGGGGCACTTTTAGTTACCTGGCAGCATTTTGCTACCCGGAACTTTTTGCCGGCGTTGCACCTATAGCTGGAGAATTGAGTCAGGTGGCCGATGGCATGTTGCGTAAGAAGATGGCCATCGACGTACCGTTTTATGTTATTCATGGTGTCCATGATCATATTTTTCATATTAAATCAGTACGTAGTACCTGCGGCTTGCTGGAGCATCTTGGCTACAACCTTAAATTTGATGAACTGGCCGACTGGGGCCATGCTTATCCCTATAAGATCAATGCAGAAAGGGTGCTTCCCTGGTTTGAATCACTGACAGGAAAATAATTTGTGTTATCGGCAGCTTTAGACAAAAAACTAA
>QNFP01000256.1 GCA_003645535.1 Gammaproteobacteria bacterium
GGGCGGATACAATGTGGCCATCGTTATATCCGTTTACAGTTCTGGCAACCAGTGTAGCAGCACTCCGGTCGGCGATATTGGCCACTTTGCTGGTGGGTGGAAAATCGCTACCCCAGGGAAATTTAAGCATCGAACCGTCCGCTTGTCTGCGTGCTGCCCATGCCCACTCGGCTTCTGTTGGCAGGCGGTAACCGAGGGCCTGTTGTTGAATGCCGGTGACATCGCCATTGGACTCTATATAAAAAGGCTCCAGTTTGTCCTGTTTGCTCATCCAGTTGCAGAATAGCGCAGCACTGGTCCAGCTTAGATTGACTACTGGCTGGCTGGGATAATTCAGCGTATTGCCATTAGCATTGCTGGAGCTGTGTCGACTGCTGAACTTGCTAAATTGTTCATTACTGACCTCGGTAGTCGACAGATAAAATGGCCTTTTCAAAGTAACATCACGCAAAATTTCGTTAGCGCGACGACCCTGTTCCCGCCGTGATGCGCCCATGGTGAACGTGGTATTGGGCTGGAACAGCTTCAACTTTTGTCCGGCTGGTGAGGTAATTACTGCCGGGATTCTGGCCCATCTGGTTTCATCTTCAGTTTTTAGCGTGAAATCAATTTTCTGTTCGATACCTGGTTTAGGCGTGACTGTCCTGGCCTGGCTGGTATAACCAGTATGACGAACTTCGAGTTGCCAGGGGCGAGCAGGTAAGGTCAATGACAGCGGCGCTTTGCCGCGTAATTTGCCGCCCACATAGAGCTGGGCGCCCAGAGGTTTGGCAGTAATATTGAGGGTGCCAAGTCTGGGCTTTAGATCGATGCTGAGTTTGCGCTCTGTTCCCGATTCTACCTTAAGCTGTCGGGATGCACGTTGATAACCATTTAAAAATAAGCTCACTTTGTATCCCTTGTCCGGGGTGAGCGCCAACGAGGTTGGTGTGGTGCCCGAATACTGGCCGTTGATAGTGATGTTCGCTCCGGACGGCCTCGAGGAGATATGTACCCGAGCGTCAGCGGGGAGCAGGGTAACGGGTGGCCACTCGCGATGTTCCCCGGCAGGGACACTAAGCGTCTTCTGCCAGGTTTTATGAGCGGGTAAGCTGATCTCCACCTGCTCTCCGGTGGCCAGTATGGGTACAGTAAGCGGCGTGGTGCCCTGTACTGAACCAGCGACGGTGACCGTTGCACCGGTCGGCTCGGAAGTGAATATCATATCACCCCAGTTCGGTTTGAGTTCGAACAGGAGCTGTTGTGTACGATCAAGCCCCTCAATCGTTATCGTTTGCTCTATGGGTAAATAGCGTGGCGCACTGACCACCAGCTGATAGTCGCCAGCTGCCAGCCTGGCGATGGTGAGCGGCGTGACACCCTTTTGTTCACCATCAATAATTACCGCAGCACTGTCTGGTGTAGTAAGGATGTCCAGGTGACCGGGCATTTTCTTAAGTGTAATGGACTGGGTCTGGAGAGCGTCATCAGTTATCTCCAGAGCATTATCGTAAGGGATATAACCTGCGGCGGTAACCTGCAAACGATATTGACCGGGGCGTAGTAGATAATGATCAGCCAGAGCAAACGTCAGGCCTCCAGACAGCTTAATCTGGGCATTATCGGGCGTTGCGGTGATGGTCACGGCCCTTGATGTGAGCAGGAACCACAGCACCAGCCCGCCCAGTAAAACTACACTGGTGATTAATAAGGGCAGAAGTGGTAAACGTTTACGTCGTTTACCTGTGGAAGCATCGACAGGTCTGAAGTCAATGGGTTCTATTGTGTTATCAGCAGCATCTTCGGCTTGCCGAGGTGCTTCCCGAAGTGGTTCCTGAGCTGAATGCTGCTCTGTGTCGGTTGACGACATCAAATAGCATCCCGGCAGGCAATCTGAATAAGCATGGCGCTTCCTGAATCATTTTTACCACCGACAACCTTACCACCGACAACAAAGTCGATTCTGACATCACGGTAGCCGATTCGAACACCTTCAGCGACATATTTCCCCGGCTTTAATTTTATCGTCTTTTCTGTGAATTCGCCGAAGTTGCCTACCCTGAGTACGGTGACAGCAGTAGTATTATCTGAAATCAGCGTAACCGGTTGCGGTGTGTTGGCAAATATCAGCAACTGTTGCAGTTGGTTTATTTGTTGGGTCAGCCGAGAACCACCAGGCTGTATTTGTCTGGCATCGACGAGCAACTGCTTTGCCTGTTTGTGAACGCCTGGAGAAGACAAGCGTAAAGGTGCGGCAATCATCGATTTGAGCTTGCTGTCGAGTGTTGCCCTGGTCTGGCTACGTATTTTACCGACCGTTGCCGTTACTACGGAGTTGTCGATGGCCAGCACTTTATTATAGGTAGCCACTGCCTCCAGCCACTGCTCCTGTTGTTCATGGTTGATGGCAACACTGAGCAGCGCGCGGACCTGACTTTGACCAAGTTCGTTTTGTGCCTGTGCGAGCGCCTGGTTCGCAGCGTTTGAATTGGGATCGACGCTCAGGGCACGCCTGAAGGCATTTACGGCGGCGGCGTAATTTGATCCCTGCAGTTGTTGGTAGCCCTGATTCATGGCGTTTTGAAAGGCAGCGTTGCTGATCTGCTCTTTTGTGCTTGCAGCGCCGGAAACGGCGGGCTGATATTCAGGGTCAATTTTTAAAGCCTGCTGAAAGGAGGCCAGTGCGGCCGTCGGATCGCTGCTAGCCAGTTTGTCGTTGGCAGTTGCTACCAGATCTATTACCTGTGGTAGCGTTTCGACTCGCAGCAGACCAAGCTTTGCCGCTTCATTATCGGGTTCGATAGCCAACACCAGGTTAAAAAAGATTTTGGCCTGAGTGGCTTCGCCCGCATTGATGGCATTACTACCTGCGGCCAGCGAGTCTGCAATCAGTGGCGGAATACGTGCCTCAATATCTGTTAGCAATGTGTCGCTGCTTTGGTATTTTTGCTGGGCCTGTATAAAGTCCTGTTGCCGGTAAAGCAGGTCGCCTTCTTCAGCGGCTGCTAAAGCGGATTTGTAGTCTTCCTCTGCCCACTGGCTGACTTGCCGGGATTCAAGAACACGCTGTTTTTCCATAACACTGGCAAGAATATCCTGTGCCGCACGGCGTTGCGTAGCAAGTTGTTGCCGTTTAAATGGCTCGTCAGTTGTTCTTTCCCGTGCAGCTTCCTGTGCTGCCTTCTGGGCCACTTCCTGCTCCGCGGGCAAAGCGGGAGCTGGTATAGCCGAGCGTTCTTTATCATTGTCTGCAGTTGGACTAGCTGGACTGCCTCGGTAGTAAGACGTGAAGATAATCGCCAGGGCAATCAACAACAGACACAGGATGCCAATAATATAAACTGAAAGTGGTTTTAAGCGAGTAGACTCTTTTGGCGTAACTTCACTTTGAGTTTGGGCCAGCGTAATGTCAGCTGCTTCGATTGTATCGAATTGATGATTGTTTTTGGCCATAGCTACGGTGAGGGACGTTCCCTAAATTTCACCACGCTCGGTACGATAGATTTTTTGCAGTATTTCCTGCCATTGATCGTATTGCATCTGCACGTTGCCGGTTAGTGTGACGGTATGATCCTCAAGTTCGACAACTCGCGGTTCTACCTCTGCTTCCAGGGATTGGCCAAGCTCGGCCAGCGCTTCAATATGAATTTGCGCTTCTGCTCTTTTGGATAGACCGCTTTTTACCAGTAGCGCACCGCTGCCAATGGCGACTGCGCCACCTGCTCGGGCTGATCTATTGTTGCTGCCTGCCGCAGCGACGCCGGCGAGAATTGAGACTATACCAATAGCTGTGCGTTGTATTGACTGTCGCCTTAGTTCTCGTGCAGCCAGCACCTCATCGTAGTTTTGGGCTCGCCAAACCTGATAGGGCTCAGCCATTTGTATAGAGAACCCGTCGTAATATTCCTGCACAGTATCGACGTATAGATAGTCGCGTTCACGCATGCGTTGGACTCTTTGCAGGATAGGGTCGTTTGTGGCAGGCAATCTGACCACAGTCAACTGGCCTTTACGATCAGCTTCCATGTGTTGTGAAAATGCTTCCGGAGCAAAATCCCGTGCAAATCGAAGCATCGAAACAGTACGCAAATTCGTTGCTTCTTTGGCAGTCAATTTTTGTCGCCAGATAATAAGGTCGTTGGCAATCTGATTGAACAGGCCCTGGAACGGATCGCGTTGTATTTGTTGTCTGCGATCATAAGCATATCTGCTGGCGAGTCCCTTATAGATTTTGCTGTACCACTCTGCACCTGTAGTGTCGGTGACGACAATTTCAAGCACCAGTTCTTCGCCATCTGAATGTTTAATAGTACCGCTGACATAGACATCGGTGATGACTTCTCTGGAGGGCAGCATCCGCACCGCTCCCCACGCAGCGGTATCCTGAATAGTGTGGGTGAGCTGGTTAGCGAGGTAGTGTCCCTCAGCGTTACGCACCTGAGGGAGTATTGCTTCATCCTCATCAAGATCATCGAGGCCTGGGTCAAGAGGTAGTACCCCCAGGTCGAGTAGCTCTGCCTCAGCGATGATTGCGGTTTGCTGTGCGAGCGGTGTATAAGTAGTTGATTTGACTTTTATAGGTGAGTTGCAGGCAGTCAGGAATAACACCGAGACCAGCAAAGCGAGGGTAAAGGTTGATCTTTGCTTCATCAATTAACTGGCCCGTTGCTGTCTTTTGTATTTTCTATATTCATCCCACAGTTTTTCTCGCAGTGCCGGATCCTTTTCTTTTTGCGCCGCCTCGCGAATCTGGCGAGCGACTATGTCATCGTCCCGCCCACTGTCGATATCAACCGGGATGCCTCCAGTCTTACCGGATGAAGAGTCGGATGAAGAGTCGGATGAAGAGTCGGATGAAGAGTCGGATGAAGAGTCGGATGAAGAGTCGGATGAAGAGTCGGA
>QNFP01000257.1 GCA_003645535.1 Gammaproteobacteria bacterium
CGTAGTGCTGGAATGTCACCTGGCATTATTATAATTCAAAC
Organism: Gammaproteobacteria bacterium; assembly: GCA_003645535.1. GTDB lineage: Bacteria > Pseudomonadota > Gammaproteobacteria > Pseudomonadales > Porticoccaceae > HB2-32-21. Next base: position 42 of record QNFP01000257.1, read on the forward strand.
CGTCTGTTTGCTAAGCGTTTAGTAAAAGTTATAAAAAAGCACCGTCCTGCACGGCAGGTGTTTATATTTGCTCTTGTGCAGTGTTGTTGACTCAGGGCTCCCTTAACTACTATAACAAGATAGGTGGCAAATAATAGTAATCCCCGGCCCACCCGCGCAACTACCTGCCGCACGCGACAGACAGGGCGATTGTCTGCAGGTCGTCGTCAAATTTTGGCGAGTGGCGAATTAAAGAACCATCGAGAAAATGGAGCGGGAAACCGGGTTCGAACCGGCGACCTCAACCTTGGCAAGGTTGCGCTCTACCAACTGAGCTATTCCCGCATTCTCGTAGCAAAAAAACTGGCGTCCCGTAGGGGAGTCGAACCCCTGTTACCGCCGTGAAAGGGCGGTGTCCTAGGCCTCTAGACGAACGGGACGAACTATATCTCCAAAAGCTATTCTGCGGAGAGGCGCGCATTCTAAGAATACCATTTGATACTGTCAAGCTACATAGCTCTTGAGCGGGCCTATAGCGCAATATTTTTCGCCCAGTCAACTTAGATGGCATACACTGCGCCACATAAAATCTGCCCGCAAACACCCGCTTTATAAGCTAGTAGACTATCTTTAGGAACATTATCCATCAGGGATTGTCCATCTGGGGATTGTCGCTGGTCTTTTAAGGCGTAATAATCCCGGTTGTTATCCCTGCATATACAAACATACTTTACGCGGGGGCAATGTGAATGTGCATACGCGATTCTGCCAGGTTCAGGAAGAATCTGGGCTCTACAGTAGGGAAGAGACGAAAATACTGGTCTGATAGCAATGGCCAACCAGGGACAAACCACTCTGGCTGGCTGATAAATCTGGCCCTGGCAAAATAATAGTGTTAACAGGAGTGATGAATGAAATTTGGCGTACTTCAGTTTTTTAGTTGGCCGCAGCGACGCGGGCCCCTGAATGACGTCTATGAACGGGGCATGGAACGCATCCGAATCATGGATCAAAGTGGATACGATGGCGTATGGTTGGCTGAACATCACTTCACTGATTACAGCGTCTGCCCATCCATTCACATGATGGCCCTGCACGCCGCGCATCAAACCAGTCATCTACGCATCGGCACGGCTGTCTCTCTAGCGCCTTTGTATCACCCTTTACGTCTTGCCGAGGAAGTCGCTTTGCTTGATGTCCTCACCAGGGGGCGTGTCAACTGGGGTGTTGGTCGGGGGTTTGAAGCGTCTGAATTTGCCGCTTTAGGAGTGCCATTGTCAGAAAGTCAGGGACGTTTTCGAGAGGCAGTAGAAATCGTCCAGCGGGCATGGACCCAGGAAAAGCTCAACTGGTCCGGTGAATACTGGCAATTCGAAAACGTTGAGGTTTTACCCAAGCCTTGCCAAATCCCGCATCCGCCAATTTGGGTTGCAGCCTCCTCTCCGTCAGCGGTCGAGTGGGCAGGAAAGCAAGGTTATTCGATTTTGATGGATCCTCATTCGCCCTATGGGGCCATTGGTGGCAAGTGGGAAATTTACCGCGATGCCCTGGCGAAAAATGGTCATAATATTGAGGGCCGAGATTTACCTATGGCCAGGCTGATTGCAGTTGCCGGTAGTGCTGATGAAGCAGAGGATGTTGCACGTCGGGGTGCCCAATGGACGGTGAATACCTATGAGACCCCGGTCACCAATCCGGCATTGGTAGAACAAGCCCGACGACAGGAACAAGATCCCGTCGAGCAATATATGAAAGACATTATTATCTACGGCACCCCTGAACAGGTCGCAGCAAAAATACAGCAATTACAGGAAGAAATGCACCTGAATTATTTGCTTTGCGCCCCACTCAGCAACGACTCATTTACTCTCTTTACTGAAAAAGTTTTGCCCAGGTTTATTTGAACGTATCTTTAAAGACACCGCTCTTTCTGCCCCTGGGCCACGAGCCGAAAAATGACCGGACCCGTTTACATCAGGGTATGTCGTTGACATCGCCCGGTGGACCCTCGTGATGTGGATGTGTCTCATGGGGCTCCTGCACCGGCTTACCTTTTACCGGTACCGTGCGCGATAGAAACTCGATCACCGATGTGGAAAAGACATCATTACGATCTCCTGCCACCATATGACCGGCCCCGGTCACATTCACGTACTCACTGTGCGGACACATCTCGAGAAAGCTCTGCGCGCCCTCTTCACTCAACACATCAGACAAACCTCCCCTGACCAATATCGTGGGCAAATTCAAGTTGCGTGAGCAAGCTTCTAACCGATCTCGTCGCTTAGACATATCTCTACGCATGGCTCGAAATCCGGGGTCCCAATGCCATTTGTATTTGCCATCTGGCGTAAGACGGACATTTTTTGCTAATCCATCAAGATTTTTTGGCGCTTTGCGATGAGGCTGATAGTTACCAATCGCCTCAGCCACCTCCTCCAGAGATGCAAAGCCTTCAGGCTTTTGGCTCATAAATGCCTGAATTTTATCAACACCTTCAGGTTCCACCTTTGGTGCAATGTCGACTAAAACTAAAGCTGTCGCATCGACGCGATCTTCACCAATGGCAACCAGGCTTGTACCACCACCCATAGACGCACCGACCAAAACCGGCCTTTTGCCGCCAAGGGCTTCGATAACACATTTCAAATCGTCGACCATTACGTCCATGCCATAGACACCATCGGGCGCCCATTGCGAGTCACCATGACCACGCGCATCGAAAGCAACTGCGTGATAACCCGCAGCTCCCAGGGTCTCTCCGGCACTTTTCCACGCGTGTCGCGTTTGCCCGCCGCCGTGTTGAAGTAACACCAGTGGGCCATTCGGGTCGCCCCAAACATCGGCGGCAATATCCAGGCCGCCATGCCCTTTAAAGTGGTGTGATGGTTCCGGGGTTCCCGGCAATCTAGTTCCTGCACTCATAATTTATTCCTAATTGTAAAAATCGGTAAGTGGAATGATGGGTAAGTCAAAATATATTCTTCAAAAAACTTGTGCCTCCCGCGAAATAGCGGCGGGTAAACTTAAGGAGGCTCCAGTCAACTTGTTCAGAGACTCCCTAATTGACTAAAGGCCTTCGGGCTCATGTTGTGGCGCCGCCGCGATAAGCGCTTGCGGATCGTAGGCAAGACCTCCACGGTAAGTCGTCTCCAGGGTGCGCATTTCAGCGACATTTTTAAGCGGATCTCCTGATAACACCAGGAAGTCAGCGTAGCGCCCCGGCGCTATCGCACCAATATCTTTATCAGCACGTAGATAATTAGCCGCCACTGATGTCACCGCACGGATAGTATCCATATTGCCTATGGCCTCAGCCAAAAGCTCCATTTCTCTAAGCAGGGCAAACCCAGGTGGTGGATAGGCCAGTGCACCACAATCAGTGCCGCCTACCACGCGACCGCCTGCCTCATGGAGCATGCGAGTAACCTGCTGATGCTTTTCCAGTGCCAGGCTGCCCGCTCCGGTTTCAAAAAAGCCGGGATGAATATCCCAGTCGGGGCGGTCGCCAAGACGCTTTTTCATTTGCGCCTGCCTTTTCAGTGCCGATGGAGGGATAATTTTACGGTCCTGATCCTTAAGAGCGCCTTCGAGCCCCACTTTGGCGGTCCATAACAAATCCAGGGTGGTGCCCATGTGCACCTGCTTTTCGACCATGGCGTCTACCCATTTGCGCGCTCGCTCTCCTTCCAGATCGGCTTCTTCCCAACCGGCCATGGTGGTACTCCAGAAGGCTGGATCCATCATCGAAGCATCGTTGCCAAAGCGCATATTAAGCGCACAAATATCGTTGTAGGGTGATATCCATACATGCTCAAGACCATCTATGCCGGCTTCGATAGCATCCATTGACGAGCAATAACCGAGGTGGCCCGTCACAGGTACACGCTTATCGACGAAATCAATAACGCCACGAACGATATCTGGTGTCATGGTGAAATAGCATTTGATGCCATCAACGCCTGCAGATAGCAATTCGCCGATCTTACCCGGCACCGCCTCTACGCTCTGCACCCGATCAAGCATAATGGTGAAGCCAGGACTCTCAAAACTGGCGCCTGGTCCGTCGAGCAGAGGCCCGCAGACGAAAAGCCGTGGACCAAGCTTTTTACCACTATTGAGGTCTTCTTTGTTCTGCAAAACCAGATCGAGTCGCCCACCAACGTCGCGGGCAGTGGTCACGCCGGCAGCAAGAAATAATGGAAAACACTCGCTATCCATCATCACGGTATGAATATGTGTATCAATCAACCCGGGCATCACAGTTTTGCCGCTCAGGTCGACGATTGCCACATCATCTGAAACATCAATATGACCCTGGTTCACCTGTGCGATACGCTCGCCTTCGACCAAAATTGATACACCACTGACGGCCTGGTCGGCGAGGCCATCGATTAAACGCGCATTGGTAAACAGTGTTTTATTGGTCATGGTTTTCCCCTATTCCTGTATAGGCAGAGCCAGGCTCAGCCAGCATTATTTTGTCTAAGTGACTCTATACAAGCGATACAGCTTTTAGCTCTAGCAGACAAATACCACCGTATTTTGCCGTATCGTTGAAGATTAATTTAGTACTTTTCGATAGCAAGCTATAAGCGCTTATGTGTCGGCATGTTCAAAATCATATTACTTGTTCAGCACTGCCGAAACAAACAGGCGTTTTTTTGCCTACCTTTTTGTCTCCGTTTTGCCTACGGAACCTCTGGTTAATTCTGGACGAAGTAGATTGTGATTCAAAATGTCCAGATTCGAGGCGAAAACCGCACGTAATAGCTAGCTATTGCGAAGGTTTGCAACGAAGAAGCTGGATATTTTGGGCGCAAGATACG
>QNFP01000258.1 GCA_003645535.1 Gammaproteobacteria bacterium
CTGGGGCAAGAGGTGGCGATGGTGAGTGAAGCTACCCTGGAGGAGATCTTTAGTGACTGTGAACTAGGAGCGGTGCCGCCCATCGGTATGGCCTACGGGGTTAAGACAATGTGGGATCCGAAATCCAGCCTTGGCAAACTAGATGAAGTCTTCTTTGAAGCGGGTGATCACCTGAGTCTGGTGCGGGTGAGTGGTGTGCAGTTTCACGAGCTGATGGCGCCGGCCGAGCGCGGTAAGTTCAGTCACCACTTCTAACCGGCACTTTTTACAGTGATAAAGATCATATTTCGCTGGATGATGGGGGTCCACAGTGTGCCGTAAGCGCTAGTTCCCGGTAATACGAGGAATGACTGCTAACGGGAAATAGCCCGGTGATGGGGTATGAATTTTTAAAATTTGAGTTTCACCATCAAATTTGGGCAGTAATTTCTCCAAAGCAGTCGTTAAGAAATCGGAGATTAACGGCGGCTTTCGACCCACAGAGGTCATTGGCGATAAATTTTTGAATGGCTTTAACTGCTCCTGACTCGGACATTCGTAAGCCCCTGCGTTAGGTAGTGCCACCGATAGTTATCGCGTTAGCGATTCTGCCGGTAATTCACAGAACATTTCCCGGTATTCGCGGGCGAAATGACCCATGTGCCAGAAGCCCCAGTCGTTGGCTATATCTACCACTTTCGAGTTGGGCGGAGCGACCTTCAATTGTCGCCGAGCCTGGATCAGTCTTAGGTTCAGTAGGTATCGCTTGGGTCCGATCCCTAAGCATTCCTTGAAAGCACGGTCCAGACTCCGCCAGCTTAAACCGGTAGCAGCGCAGATGTCTGGAATGCTCGGATTGTCTTCGCAATTTGCCTCTATGAAATCGATAGCCAGGCCCAATCCCTTCTTGCGGGTCTTCAGAGTCTGATCATGCGACTCTAACCTTGTCTCTGCCAGTGCAGTGAGCAAGCGAACCGGCAACTCCTCATCCAGTTCCATCGTAGGTAAATGATCTTCCTTCGGTGTCTTGGCATTGGACAAGTCATTGCATAAGCCATATAGGTATTGCCGAAATTCACCAAGCGCATAGTTCTCACTTGCAAGAAGATGGGGTAGGTTGCTCCCGATAAGTTGTGTTTCAGGCAGCTTTAGTTGCTGGGCAATGCGCGAGATATATACCCTGGAAATCGAAAGCGTCACTCCAAAAAAACCCCGCCCTGATACGGCGTCGTAACCATTTTCGCCATTGAGGTCGTACATCGTCGGACCGGGAAACTCCCTGCCGTCCCAGCTCATTCGACTTTTGCTAGAGGGAAATCCGAACGTCACCAACTGGCTTGGCGTTTTGCCTTGCTGATGAATAGAGTGAGACAAACGAACTTGCTGGATAACTGTGTTTTTCCCGGCTATAACCTCTATCCGGTTTTGTAACCGTCCAGCCTCTAGTTGACGCCAATCGTTGTCCCAACCGGACATCCTATCCGTGAGCTCATCGATATCGCTCACAGTCACGTTTTCGATGGCTGCCTGGGATGGATGGGATTCTTTGATCGACATTTTGCTGGTTTTGGCCAATTTTGGATGTGTTGAATGTTTGAATTCTGATAGTTTACCGGCAAATTGCAGGGGTAGCTACATGCCTACGTTTCGTAAAACCACACCCGGAATGCAGATGGGTCGCCCACCGAAACCTGTGGGCGCTGGGCGGAATAGACGGGTAGTCACATTCGTAACGGAAGATGAGTATACCGAACTAAAAACCTTAGCTAGTGATGCGAGTGTATCGCTATCGGCATTGTGTAACGACATGGTTACAACTTCATTACGCAAAAAAACTCAGTCGCCAGATAAAGTAAATCCAATTGGAGCTAATGGAAATGAGACATTACAAATCGATACTACATTTTCGGACGTTAGGACTGGCGTTCGTTCTGGCCTTGCCTATCATTGCGGACGCAGCCCAATATGAGGACTTTTACTTTCCCAGAGAAGAAAGTACTACTACAGATGGTTATCCAACACCTCTTAGCGGAAAACCCATAACAAAAACACCAATAATCACTAAGTTAAAAGGCACTTCAAATAAGAAATATCCTAAGTACTATATTCCGGGTAAAGAGCCGCTTGCTGATAACGAGATGCGAGTAACAATACTAGGCTCAGGAAGTCCCACGCCTGTTCGTAGGGCGCAGGGTACTTCTAGCTATTTGGTTGAGTTAGGTAATGGTGACAACTTTATTTTTGACATAGGTCCCGGAACAACCGGTAATCTTTATAGCATGGGTATACATCCCGCCCTGCTAGACAAAGTCTTTATCGCCCACCTTCATCTGGATCATGTCGGTGACATTTTCTCTCTATTTGATGCTATGGGCTGGGCCCGCAATACACCACTTCAAGTCTGGGGCCCATCTGGTACTACACCGGATCTCGGTACTGCTGAATTTACAAAGAATGTTAGAAAGGCTGCTGAGTGGCATGTCCAGAGTAAACGAAACTTGTTACCAACTGGTGGCACGTCGATCGTAACCCAGGAAATTGATATCAGTAAGTTCAGCGTCGAGAACCCGCGTCAGCTGGCTTATGACAAAAACGGCGTTAAGATCTATGCTTTCCCAGTGGTTCACACCATCGATGGATCAATGGGCTATCGACTGGAGTGGAAAGGGCTATCTTTTGCCTATACTGCTGATAGTGAGCCAAGTACTTTTGAGGCTGAACAGAGCAAGGGAGTAGATGTATTTATCCACGAGGTATTTCCATCTCCTGAAGAGTACGCCGCGCAAACCAAGATGCCACTTCAGCACGCGCAAAATGCTTTGGGTGAGCACACTATACCGGAGGAACTCGGGCTTGTTTTTGATATTGCCAGACCTGGAATAGGGATAGGTTCTCACTACACATTAGGTGATGCTTTGATAGACAATTTTTTTAAGAACGTGAGAACAACCTATGATGGCCCAGTGTTGCTTGCACATGACCTGTCAGTCATTAATGTTACGCCTGAGCAAATCGTTATCCGACAGGCCAAGACAAGCTTACTTGCCGAAGTTCCGGACGCGCCTAAGCTTGAAGGAGTAGACATGAACCCGGGTGAACGTAGTGACTCAAAAAGACCCGATTGGTTGACAGAAACCAAGATCCAGAGGTAACCGTCATTGGCGAGATAATTCGAATGGGTCAGACTCGATTGATTTCTCACAGAATATTTGTATTAAAAGCCCTGCTATGGTGCGGGGCTTTACCTAGTATGGATGTCCGCTGTTGTTAAGGGTTGTCAGTTGCCTGCCCACGTAGCAATGCACTGGCAGGCTGGCACGAGGATCAGCGGGCAGGCGTCGGACAAGCCCCAAGGGACGAAACCGCGGGCGTAGGCAGGGTATTTCAGAATACGGGAATACTATCGGGATTTGAATAATGATAAGAAAGATTACCAGGAGAATTAACCTATGATCATCGGAACTATTGCTTTACTTACAATTTTATTTGGCGGCGTCGATCCTTTTCTGATCGACCGACTGGATAAGGGCGTAAAGACGTATGTTGTCGAAGAATCCAGAAAGGACGAGATACTCACTATTACCAAACAGCATAAGAAAGATGTAAAGGCTTTTGACAAGCTAAGAAGAACCCGTATCAAGGAATTCAAAAAGCTTGATCGTTTAGCGGAGACGAAGGCTTCAGATTTGGAAAACTTCTTTGCTCAATTGCCTCCAGAGAGAATAGCTTTCCAGGACCAGGCCATAGAAAACCGGCTTATAGCTTCCAGCCTGATTACTCCAGAAGAATGGGTATTGATACTGGATGATGCTGGTGAATCAGTCTTAAAAAGCCGTGAGAAGCGAGAAAAAAAGGAAGCGAAGGCTGAAAAGAAAGGAAAACAGACTTTTCCAAAGACTCGTAAGACCATGCAGAAACATATCGATGACAGCGACAGGCAGGCTCTGATTCTGGCCAGCCTCGATACTTTAGTTGAATCAATCCTTGCCCTGGAAGACCAAATTATTTCGGCAAATGTTCTCGAAAACAGTGTGATTGCCCGCCTGGATGCAGACAGGGAAGAGCTAAAGGCGATGAGCAATGAATGGAATCAGATCAGGCAGGTGGCAATTGCCGGGATTGTAGATTTCTATGTTGATGTCAGGGAAAATACCGACGCCTCCGAGTTGGATCGGATTATGAAAGAATTTAATAAGGACTTGTCTATCACGCCGCGCTAATTTAGGTGAAGCCTGTTTTCAGGGAACAGGTATGCTGTCCCCCCGATTCCTTTCACTTACTAATTAAACCGTAACCTTGTAAATCTTCTTTAAGTTTAACAGCGCATGACCGCTTTGTGCCGAACTGAGAAGCTCGCCTTGAAATTCTCAATGTCTGCTATTCGTCATTCGCATATCATAAAACCCCCTGTATAGCTTAAGACTGTACAGGGGCAGGAAATCCTGGGTAAGAGAGCCGCGATCAAACTAAACACCTTGTCCATGCGGCGAAAAATGCATTACGATAACCGCTATAAATTTAACCCGATGTGCTGAAGTGCCACCCGAATCAGGATGCCATATGTCCATTTTGGTTAGACCAGGTGCAGGCAAAATCTGAAGTCATGCGTATCTGTTTTTTCACAGAATTCGTGGGGAACTGTATGCGATAATGCCATACGCTGGATAAACGAGGAGAATATATGACAAGCCAAACGCGGGCGCTTCAATTCGTCCAAAGCTATCTGAAAATACTGGAAGATCTGGCAGCGTCTGATGACGCGCTCGCACCCTTTGTTGACGTCCTGCGGAGTGTTGATGAAACGCCGGGCGA
>QNFP01000259.1 GCA_003645535.1 Gammaproteobacteria bacterium
AAATACCCGCAGCTCATTTTCAAGGTGCCAGCCAACGCCAGGTCCCTCCTGCTCGTTTCCCAAATGCTGCCCGTATTAGCGGTGCTGCGGTAGAGGCTGTTTTTGACGACCTTGGTGCTCTCTTAGACAGCGACGAGTAGCTCTAGGGGGTCAGTATGCCCAGTCGAGGGAGTAACGCGAAGCAAGAAGCTATCGCAAAGAAGAAAAAAGTACGATTGGCTCATCTTTCTGTAGGTGACGGTGTAGCTGTCGCTCTAACCGCCGTTCGTGCTTCTACTGTTCCTCTACACAAAGCAATCCGTCGTTCTAAGAAGGCAGGGAAGCCACCGGACCCGCATGTCTTCAATGCGGCAGTTACGAAAGTCCTCAGTCGTAAGAAGGGGAGTCTTTACGCTGCCTTTGTTACTGCTGTAGACCACAAAAAGGTTTTTCACGCAGAGCAGTTTGCGCTTGGTGTAAAACGCTTGGGTATACCTGATGAAGTAGCCGAGGCTATTGAGCAGCTGGGCTACCCACAGTTTGCCCATAAAATCAATGTTTACGTTGCATGGTACTGGGCAGACATAGTCTATAACGAACTGAAAAACGTGAAGAAGGACACTTCAACCCCCATAAGCCGTGCTTTAAAATTCTTCGAGGATCTTCAAAAGACCGACATTGATGGGCTTATTGAGGATCGCCTTTCAGGAGCGATCCCTTCTTCTCCCCGAGCAAACATGGCCCTAGCGCAGGCTAACTTCACGCCAAGTCCGAGTATGCGACCCTACTTCGATAGAACGTTTCGGACACTGTCTGCCTCGCAGTATATTGATGCTAAAAGGATAGATAAGAGCAGCAGTTTTGATGCTGTTTTCGAAACATTCTACCAGCATTTACTCGCTAATCAGCAGTCTCTCCAACAGATTAAGCCGAGTTATAGAGGGGTTCCTCTCGACGCCAGTAAACTCCAGAGAATCTTTCGAGACAGTAACCTAAAGCGTAACCTGTCTTATGCCTTTTCATACGCATACGAACCATCTGTGCGTGTGATAAGAATTTCAAAGTTATACCAAGGATTCGAGTCCTTCGGAACTCATCGTATCCTGCACCGAGCTATTAAAGCACAAACAGGAAAAGACGTTGAAGATTCCGCTACAAATGATATCCTGACTAGTGTAATAGCTCTTTTTGCTATGTATATGCAGGACTCCAAAGGACAGATGATTCCCTTAATAGCAAACAAGAGATAAAGGGAAACCATGGCTAAGATTCAAAATGCTTTAATGCGCTTGACCGGGCTTGACACGATTATCCAGAAGGAAGTCGCGTTACGCGCTCAAGTTGGTGGGCTACAAATGGCCCCAAGTTCTGGAGATGAACTCACGGGGCCTATGGCTCAAGTAGAGGAAGCACTCTCCCAGTTCAACACAATTACACGAATGCACCGTGAGAGAACACTCAGGTATCGTGATTACGATGCCATGGACAACTATGGTGACATCTCGGTTGCTCTAGACATCTTTGCAGAAGAGGCTACGCAGGTAGACCTCGTTAAGAAGAGTAATCTTTGGTTTGAGGGGGATGAGAAGGTCATCCAGATACTAGAGCCCCTTATCCAGCGTCTTAGGATGCGCTCTGTCATTTATGGCTTTGCTCGTCAGATTGCAAAGTATGGTGACATGTTCATCATGCCAAGATACGCTGCCAGTGGTATTGAAAGCGTTCTCTACCTTCCCCCTGACAAAATCCGGCGTATTGGCCCGTCTACTGACAAAGTGAAGCATTACCGCCTAGAAGACCAGCTTAGTGCTGTAAGCCCTCGTAAAGACGGTATCCTGCTACCTTGGGAGTGTGTCCACTTTCGTATTTTGACATTCGGCTTTTCAGTTGTGTACGGGCGCTCTATGATCGAGTCGAGTCGTAAGAGATGGCTCCATCTGAAACTGTTAGAAGATTCTGTTGCAATCTATCGTCTTAACCGGGCTGTTGAACGACTCATTTTCTATATCGATGTAGGCCAAGCTTCCCCTGCAGAAGCCCTTCGTATTGTCCAGCAATACAAGCGGAAGTTCGGCAACAAACGCAACTATCTCGACCCGAGTCAAGCCCAGTTCGAGCAACAGTACGACCCCACGAATATGTTTGAAAACATTTTCTGGCCTGTGAACTCAGCTAATGAGCGATCACGTATTGACAAGCTCCAACCCCCACCAGACCAAGGTCAGTTACAGGATCTTGATCACTTCAACCAGAAGTTATATGTCGCCTTAGGTATCCCTAAAGACTTCATAACAGGAGATGTGTCTGGGGCATGGAACAGCCGAGAGTCCTTATCTCTCCAAGACATACGGTTCTCCCGAAAGATAGAACGATTGCAGCTTGCCATGATCGAGGGTGTTGAAATGTTATGCCGGTTGCACCTTGCTGTTGTAACTGGGGATGCCGAAAAAGCTAAGAGTGCTGATTTTAAGATCCATTTTACGGATATCTCTAAAGTTGCACGACAACAATACGACCAGATACTCTTGAACCGTGGGCAGCTCATGCTAACTCTTGACCAGATGGGTACGCAGATGCAGTTCAACCGAGAGGTATGGCTAAAGTTTATCCTCCAGCAGTATTTCCCGGATATCCCTGATGCGATGATCCCTGAGTTGGTTATACCCGACGCTCAGCTTGCAAACCAGATGAATACTATGAGTCAGGCTGGACAACAAAAAGAGAACTTGAACGAGCGACTCTTAGAATCGATGTCTGGCCCAGAAGTACGAAAACTCGTACAACAAGACATGGAAGAGATGTCGAATCTCTTAGCTTCTTGGGAACCTGCGCCAGAGACAGTTGATGCAATGACTAGCCGCCCTGAGGTCTCGGAGACCTACCTTCAGGGGGCTGTTGATAAATACCACGGAAGAGTGAACAGCGCCAATAAGGCGACTCTACTAGGTTAGGAGCAATATGTCTGTAACGTTTTCCAAGTTGGCCACACGGCTACACCCCAAGTTAGAAGCTAAAGGTGTAAAGTTAGAGCAAGAGGACACACAGGAGATTATACGTCTTTGTTTTCAAGAAATTGGAATATCTTTGGCCACAGGTGAAGATGTGTTTCTTGAAGGGTTTGGTAGGTTTTACCCAGATTACAAGCCAGCACGCAAAGTCAAATCCAATCTAACGAAGGCAGAACACACTACTAAGAAAAAAGTGTTCGTCCGTTTTAGTGCTTTTGCCAAATTAACCCAACGAGTCCAGAAGTACCTAAATGCTCTTGGTCTCGATATACAGGAGGAAGTGTAATGTTACCCCACATGAGAGCAGATTTTGAGCGAGAGGAAGAAGAACCTTTTGAGACTATGGAAAAGGAAATTGCTAAGAGGCAGGCTCATTGTCACCCAGACTTTGCAGACTCAGATGACTATGGCAATAAACCCATGCCAATTGTAGGTAACCCCGCTCCTCAAAAGAGTGAGTAAGCACACCCTTGATGAGAGTAAAAAGCTGGGCCGTCATAAGGGGGTCATAACCCCATGGCAGCATCACGCTAAAGTTGCGACTGTTCGTGCTATTTCCAACCCTCAACAACAGAAAAGACAGCAACTAGTTGGACAAGCACGCGTGGCTCGACGGTTACACCAACTAGAAGCTAACTTTAAGAAGGCTCTTAAAGATCTCAACCTAGCCAACAAAGACCAAATACTATCTTCAAAGCGCATGAAGAAGGTGTTCCGGGATTACTACCGTATGTCCTTCCAACTAGGGAAAATCGCTGGTGGTAACATAAGTTCTAACCCCCTACCCCCCCTCAGTAACGAAGATCATCGTTGGTTGGAATCGTTTCTTCGTAAAGAATTTGAGTTCTGGAAGAAATTTGTTGTATCTGGGGTAGGGGCTAAAAGCGAAGCCCAACGTATAGAGATGTACACACGAACTTTACGTGGTGTGTACTACTCTGCTAAAGTACTTGAAGTTCCCCCACACACCTTGTTCTACTGGCGTACTAGTCCTGCAGAACACTGCTCTCACTGCCTGTTCCTAGCGAGTCAGAGTCCGTTTACGAAAGCGAATCTCCCAACAGTTCCCAGAATAGGCGAGACGAAGTGCTTATCAAACTGCAAATGCCAGTTACAGATCAAACAAGTGAGCCTTATGGAGTACGTTAAGGTGTCGAGGAGATCCAAGCCGCGAGAGGAACTTCTTCGACTTATGAAGGCACTTGGTAAAGCATGAAGTATTCATTAAGTGACAGCATTTTGGAGATAGTACTATGAGTTTGAAACAGGGTATTGATGACGTTATCGAAGAATTTCTTTGTAATGGCTGTAGCCCTAGCCAAATTGCCCGTTTGTTCCTCGATGAAGAATTCCAGATTACCGGTGAAGATGGGGGGTTACACTCCCTGGTGGAGGTAGTTCGTCGTCGGAGAATGAAAATCGGCGGGGTTAACATTACTACACGGAAAATGGGTCGGCCTGACCCGGCTAGATCGGCCAAAGCTAAGAGATCAGCGCGTATGCACGCTTCAACAAGAAAAGCGGCAGCACGGAAGTTTGCTCGTTCTTCGCAAGGCAAGAACATGCGTCGTGTAGTATCTCGTGTACGTGCAAACAGGCGAGGACCCACAGCACCCCGGAGGCATGGACCTCCACGAAGAGGACCTCGTAGGAGATTTTAATGTCTCAACGTGTGGGATTACACTGTGGGGACATATTCCCTGTTAAGCCTGTACTTACTGAAGGTGAGCACAACCATGGGGACATAATACGCTCCAAGGATATCGCTGCAGGATGGCGTGCAGAACCTCTAGGATCGGTCG
>QNFP01000260.1 GCA_003645535.1 Gammaproteobacteria bacterium
CGCATTATTGCCTGCCTCCCCTTGATCGCCTGCCTCATCCTCAGGCCTGTTTGATTACCGGCCTGAGACCACAGGTGTTACTTGAAAAAGGCCGCCCTGAACACGAATTTATCGCGGCAATACATAGAGAACTGTCACGACCTGGAACCTGCGGTGTCGGCTACAACAGTATTCGTTTTGACGATGAGGTGACCCGCTTTACCCTGTATAGGAATTTCTACGACCCCTATGAAAGGGAATGGAAAAACGGTAATTCCCGCTGGGACATTATTGATATGCTGCGCCTGGCAAGAGCGTTGCGTCCGGAGGGAATTGAATGGCCCAATCACCCGGATGGCAGGCCGAGTTTTAGACTTGAAGATTTGACTGCCGCTAATGGACTTGAGCACGGTGCTGCGCATGATGCCCTGTCAGACGTGCATGCAACCATCGCAGTGGCGAAGTTAGTCAAAAACAAACAGTCCAGGTTGTATGATTTTGTCTACCGGCATCGAAAAAAGCAGCAGGTGGCCAGCTTAATTGACATGGTAAAGCGAAAGCCGTTCCTGCATGTATCATCGCGTTTACCGAGGGAAAACGCTTACCTCGCGATAATGATGCCCATTTGTCAGCATCCCACAAATAGCAATGCAATTATCGCCGTAAACCTGCTCGCTGATCCACAGGCTTTGCTCGATCTGGATAGTGATGCGATCAGGGAAAACCTTTTTACACCGCGGGCACAATTGCCGGATGATGTTCAACGCATTCCTTTAAAGGGAATCCACCTCAATCGTTGCCCGGTGGTGGCGACGACCAGACTTCTTGACAAGCCGGCCGCACAGCGGCTCGGTATCGATCTAGATCGCTGCGAGCAACATTGGCGTTTGCTACTTGGTAGTGACATTAGTAAAAAGGTGCAACAGGTGTTTGCAAGCACGGATTATGCTGAAGTAGTGGATGCGGAACTGGCACTTTATCAACATTTTTTGCCGGATGAAGATCGACCACTGCTGGCCAAAGTTCGCGGATTAAGCGCAGAACAGTTAGCCACGGCGCATATTCACTTTAACGACGAACGCTATCGCGAATTGTTATTTCGCTATCGTGCTCGTAACTTTCCCGAAACACTTACTGCTGACGAATACCGTAGCTGGCAGGTTTTACGCTCGCAATGGTTGTCTGGCGATGAACCGGGGTTACTAAATATCAGTGCTTATGGCGACGAACTTGATCAGTTGGAAGCCAGGCCGGATATTACCAGCCAGGATAAGTCGCTGCTCCAGGCTTTGCGTCAGTGGGGCGATTATTTGCTAGAGCAGATTAAACCGACCCACTAATATCCCTTGCTGGTTGCAATGCCAGAAAACCTATAAAATTGCCGAAAATTAATAGCAGGCTAAAGAGTGGATTTCCGCGGCACACATATCCTGTCCATCGAGCAATTTCAGCGTGAAGATATCGAGCGCGTTTTCCGTACCGCCGATTGTATGGAGCCTTATGCGCAAAGAATCAAACTTACACGTGTGCTCGAAGGGGCCATTCTCGGCAACATGTTTTTTGAGGCCAGTACCCGTACGCGCATCAGTTTTGGGGCTGCTTTTAACCTGCTCGGTGGTGAAGTTAGAGAGTCAGTGGGCATGGATAGCTCTTCCTTGATTAAGGGTGAGTCACTGGAGGATACCGCTCGTGTTCTGTCCGGGTTCAGCGATGTAATTTGTATGCGCCATCCGCAGGCGGGTTCTGTTGCCAAATTTGCTTCAGCTAGCCGCGTGCCTGTTTTTAACGGTGGTGATGGCAGTAATGAGCATCCGAGTCAGGCCCTGTTAGATTTGTACACAATCGAAAAGGAATTGCAGGCCAGTGGGCGAAGTATTGATAACCTGCGGGTGGCCATGGTAGGGGACCTAAAGTATGGTCGCACTGTACATTCGCTATGCAAGCTGTTGGCTCTTTATAATAATGTTCAGGTCATTTTAGTATCGCCAACCGAGCTGGCAATGCCGGAAGAACTGATTGCTGTGCTCGAAGAGGCAGGCCATAGTGTGACAGCTGCTGATAATCTTGAGCAAAGTATTGCTCATGTGGATATTGTGTACTCGACTCGAATCCAGGAAGAGCGCTTCTCAGACCGCACAAAGGCGGATCTCTACAGGGGTCGATTTCGCCTCAACCAGGCTATTTACACCAAATATTGCGAGCCCAACACGGTCATTATGCACCCTTTGCCACGTGATTCCCGAGCCGAGGCCAATGAGCTGGACAGTGATTTGGACAAAAACCCAAATCTGGCGATTTTCCGCCAAACCGACAATGGTTTACTGGTAAGGATGGCACTTTTCACGCTGGTCCTGGATGTGGCTCATCTGGTAGATAAGTACGAACAGGATATTTGTTGGTATAACCCCCGCTTGCAGCCTTTTAGCTAACTTGAGCCAATGCTCCCGCCGCCTTTTGAAGACTTAATCCTTGTATGTACCTTATTTTAGTGAGTGATCGAGCCCGCCGTTGACGTGGTGGGCGATAAATATGAAACAAGAAAGCATAGATTTTGAAGATATACGACCGTATCGGGATGATGAGATAGCGGCTGTAGTGATGCGCCTGGTTAACGACAGGGAGTTTATCGATACATTGTTGGGAATGAAGTTTCCCAGGCTCGCGCATTGGTTGCCGTGGCTATTGCGACCGCTTATTCATAAAGTGCTGCGCCGGGAGTTTGGGCACCTGAGCAGTGTTCGGCAATGTCAGGAACTAATGAGCAGGCAGCTCACGATACTACTGGACCGTGTGGCAGATGGAGTGACGGTATCGGGGCTTGATAAGCTCGATCCGGATCGAGCCTATTTGTTTATAGGCAATCACCGGGATATTGCCATGGATCCGGCAATGGTCAACGTATCACTCTATCACCAGGGTATGAATACCACCCGTATTGCTATCGGTGATAATTTGTTGACCAAACCATTTACCTCCGATCTGATGCGGCTAAACAAAAGTTTTATTGTTAAACGTTCAGTTATCGGTCGCAGGGAAAAGCTGGCGGCATTAAAGGAGCTTTCTGCCTATATTCATCATTCCCTGGCGGTCGAAAAACAATCGATATGGATAGCTCAGCGTGAAGGTCGAGCTAAAGACGGAATCGATAGCACCGAAACGGCGGTTTTAAAAATGCTGGTGCTAAACAAACCGCGGGAGGAAAGTTTCGGCGAGGCTTTTGCTCAGCTTCATCCACTACCGGTCGCGGTGTCCTACGAGTGGGATCCCTGTGATATGGTCAAAGCTCGAGAGCTTTATGCCTTGCAAACTGAAGGTAGCTATGAAAAAGCCGAACACGAGGATATTGAAAGTATTTACCAGGGGATAGTCGGTGAGAAGGGCCATATTGAAGTTGCTTTTGGGGAGGAACTGACAGAACCGTTTGTCGATGCTGATGAGGCAGCAGAGGCGATTGATCGGCAAATCTATAGGAATTATCGTTTACAGGCCAGCCACCTGATTGCCTATGAACAACTTCACGATGGAAACCCTTCGACGGGGCAATGGAAGCAGGCATTAGGTGTGGTGGACTGGCAGGCAAAGCGCGCAACATTGCGGGCGCGTTTGTCGAAAGTCCCCGAGCAACACAGAAGTATCATGCTTGCCGCATACGCCAATCCGGTACAACGTCGTCTCCAGTTCGGTAATTAAACCGGTGCTTAAATCCGTGCTAATCCTATGTTAAGTAAGGAGCTTAAAGCCACCATTCAGGACGGCTATCGCGCGTTTCTGAAAGCAAAGTCCTTCGCGCCACGCATCGGTCAAAAACAAATGATTGGGCGCATCGCTTCGTTTCTGAGCGCTATCGATACTAATGATGAGGGTTGTCGAACTTGTGGGGTCAGCGTATTGGCTGTTGAGGCCGGTACTGGTACGGGTAAGACAGCCGGGTATTTATTATCTGTTTTACCCATTGCCCACGCCCTCGGCAAAAAAGTTGTCATAGCCACCGGTACAGTGGCCTTGCAAAGCCAACTGGTCGAAAGAGATATACCCGATGTGATGGCCGCCACTGGCTGGGATTATAGTTATGCGCTCGCCAAGGGTCGGGGTCGATACTTATGTCCTTTACGTTTGCAGCAATGTCGAGATGGAATAGCTGCCAGTAACGCTGGTCTGTTTTTGTTTGAAGACGAAATTACCTTGCGCCCGGATACGGATACCACTGCTACGCTCGAAAAAATGACTACGGCTTTGGCGGAAGGTGACTGGAATGGCGATCGAGATAACTGGTCTGAACTGGTTCCAGAGCTTACCTGGAAGGCATTAACTGTTGACCGTAATCAATGTGTTGGCTTTCGGTGTCGAATGTTTGCTGAGTGTTGCTTCTTTCAGGCCCGTGCAGTGATGGAGGATGCAGATTGTATTATCGCCAATCACGATATTGTCCTGGCGGACTTGAAGTTGGGTGGTGGCGTTATTTTGCCGGCGCCGGAAGAGTGCATTTATATTCTTGATGAAGCGCATAAACTTGGCGATACGGCTTTAAATCATTTTGCAAGTTTTTCACAACTCAATGCCAGTGCTCAGTGGCTGGAGCAGATCGAAAAGGCCTTGCCGTTGATGGCGTCTGCGCTGACTGATGTTGCGGGGCTGCAGGAACACATAGAGGAATGTTTAGATCTAGCGAAAATGGCGCGACTTCCTGTCAAACAGAGCTTCCCTGTTCTGGAGGCATTGCTGCTGGATAATGGTGACGAAAATGTTACGCAGTATCGTTTCCCCCACGGTTTAATAGCAGACGAAATCCGCACGATATGTGAA
>QNFP01000261.1 GCA_003645535.1 Gammaproteobacteria bacterium
CCGACACCAAGTGCGCCCTGACGTAAGCCTTCATCAAGGGTTTTAGTAATCTCATTCATCTCATCAACACTGCTACGAGTGACAGACCAGCCATCCACACCATCTTTTGCGGCCTCACCGCGATAATCTAAAAAATACGGCATAGAAATATCCGGGCCTTCGAGCTTCATACCATCGTGGACTCTCATGCGTGCAAATTCCTGACCGACGACCGTGCCGAAGTTTGCCTGTAACTTGCCTTCTCTTGCTTCATACCATTCAGAAATATTGACAGCACCCACTTCAAAATCCATCTGCGTAGTCACACCATCACGTAGATTAACCTTTACACCCCATGGGCTCAGGCTGTGCTGCTCTGAATCAATAAAACCTGGAGAAACTACAAGGCCTTTTGCATCAATGGTTTCTTTTCCCTTGATATCACCTTTGGTGATCTTCTCGATCTTGCCGTCCTTGATGCCGACATTGCGCACTGCATCCAGTTCGGTTTCCGGGTCCATGACGCGGCCGTTGAGGATCACAACATCATAATTCGCTGCCGTCGCCAGGGTGGAGAACAGGGCTGTAATAAACAGGGTGGTAAAAAGCAGTGACCGTCGCATTAATAACGTCCTTTTGTAAGTGGGTCATTCGAACCGGAGGAACGCAGTTTGGAGCATGGTAGATGACTTATCAATACTGGCTCACCTAACATACTGGCTCACCTAAGCCGTACCCGGCAACAGCACCTGTGTCGGCCGTTCCCCTTCAGCGCGTCGATATTACGATACTCCTTCATCCTGGCATTGAGAATTAGGACTACGAACTAAGAATTAAAAGCAAAAAACCAAGCTGAAAAAACCAGTTTAGCGGCTTTCCACACTGCCCCTGACTGGAAACACCTGCGATTTCATATGAACTGGTATCCTCGAAGCTAGTAAACTACCGACGTGACAGAAAATAGAATAAAACGCCGGGCAGAACGCAATTACCAGGTTCAGGTCAAACGCAATCTGAACCGCAATTTTGCTGTGCATCTTGTCCATGGCTTATTGGGTCAGACAGGATTCCGTCTTCTCAATGCTCCCACTTTTCTGCCTGCCTATGTGCTCCTGCTTTCCAATGGCTCCAATTTTGCTGTTGGTATTGCACTGGCCATGCAGTCCCTGGGGATGGCCATCACCCCACTGCTAGGCGCCAATCTTATAGAACATAAGACACGCGTATTACCCACCGGCTTTCTGATTGGTGGCGGTATGCGAGCGATGGTGCTATGCATCGCTCTGTCAGGGATTCTTTTGTCTCCCTCTTCTGCTTTGATCGCGATCATCTTATTTCTAGCGCTACTGGGGCTGTTTCAAGGCATGCAGGGCGTTATTTTTAATGTCCTTATGAGCAAGGTTATACCGGTCAATAAGCGTGGCTGGCTCACTGGTTTAAGGAATTTTCTCGCCGGTATTACCTCGGCCGGCGTTGCCTACCTGGGTGGGCACTATCTGATCGGCGATAACCCTGATCCATTCGGCTACTCCATGACCTTTTTACTGGCCTTCGTGCTCACCAGCATTGGCCTCGCCATGTTGTTGTTGGTGCGGGAACCCGAACCCCCAACCGTAGCACCCAACGTGACACTGAAAGCGCGCTTATCGCAGATACCCGCTCTACTGCGCAACGATCCTGCGTTCACACGTTATTTCATTGCTCGATCCATAGCCACTATGGGTCGCATGGCCATGCCTTTTTATATTCTTTACGCCGGTCAGTCGCTACCCCTGACCGGCGCCACACTGGGAACACTGACCGTGGCTTTCACGCTCTCGGGTACGATTTCTAATTTGCTGTGGGGCCTGCTTGGTGATCGACGCGGCTTCCGACTAGCGTTTCTGGCCTCCATCGGATTGTGGATTGCCTCGACACTGCTGCTATTCTTTAGCCAGAGTTTATTTCTGAGCACCCTGGTGTTTATCGGCATCGGTGCTGCAGCGCAGGGTTTTCAGACTGCCGCTGCCAATTTGACACTGGAGTTCGGTCACAGAGATAACGTGCCGCTACGTATTGCCATTGCCAATTCCAGCTCTGAGGTTGCAGGCACCCTGGGCCCGCTGTTAGGCGGCATCCTGGCAGCGCTGCTCGGCTACGAAGCAGTTTTTATCTGTTCTGTCGGGTTTCTGATCATCGGTGGGGCGATGGTGAATGCTTACGTCGCCGAGCCTCGGTGGGCCAGCACTAAGCCTCACTGAACCCGTGTCCAGCCATATCTTAATCGGCCAGCAAGCGAGGTCCTGCTGCGCACGGGCATAAAGCCCATGCGCTTTAGAGAGTACAGACCTCGGGTAGGCTACTTATCTTTGAGGTCGTCAGCGTGAGGTGACAGTTCGCCAAATTCTCCACCCGTAGGCAATGCGGGCTTGAACTCGAGATGACAACCCTCGCAGATTTCCACTATTTTATCACCGACCAGAGATATTTTTTTCAGGTCGCGGGCTTTGACAGCAACAACTGCACCCGCACCAACAGCGCGGAGTTTATCAGCCCACATCTTCCAGTCTTCGTCGCTAGTCCACCTGTCATCCAAAGGCCCGGTGCCCGGCACACTCAACAAAGCGCCACCAAGCTCAAGTTGAACGGCACGGCGTTCCAGCTCTCGCCACTCTTTATCAGTTTTCGGCTGATGCCACGCCGCCACCCATAATGGATCTGCAGCCTGATTAATCATTGCCACCATTACCGTATTCAGACTCACCGGTAATCGCATCACTGCCTGGGACGGTTCAGCGGCAGATTCGGCGGCCAGAGCATTGTGCCCCACACTACCGGCACCCAGTATTAGACTGGCGCCCGTCAGAACTAAATATTTTTTACAGGTTTGCTGAAATTTTCTCACTGACCATTCCCCTCTTACCGTTATGAAAAGTACCGTTTATGAAAAGTACCGTTTATATAAAATACCATTTATGAAAGTACCTTATTCAAAGTACTTTATTAAAAATACTTTAGTTAGAGTACCGTTATACAGAGTACCGTTTATAAAGTACTAATTACAACGTACTGTTTGTTATTTACTGCTCTTCAGCGCAGTCAAAACAAAACGCCGCTAGAAACAATCGCCCCACTTTGAGGCCGAGCAGTACAGAAAACATAATCACCTTTCCTCGATTCGGCAAGTCCGCCCTCGTACCATTCTGAGCATAGCAAAGAATTCCCAGGTCGACTTTTGACATAGAACAACGTTTAGCCAGTCAAATGGACTCTCACAGACGATTTCCGATCCTTTTAGATTGATAAAACTGTTGGCGTATATAACTGGCTAGCGATACTCAGGAGCTGAGGTTTGTTTTATCAGCTATTGTCAAAAGTGTTTGCATTACGAAGGTTTACTTTCGCCAAAAACACTGCGACTCTACATCCCCTCAAAATAATACGGAGCCCACACCATGGCTGATAACAAAATGGAAGGTATAGACGTTAATAATCCTCTGGTGCTCAGAAATGACTGGCTGGCAACAGTACAGGAAGACATCGTCGATCCCGACCGCGCCATTATCGATACCCATCACCATCTCTGGCCCGCAGGTGGTTTAATTGAATACTCCCTGGAGGATCTACATGCCGACACTGGCAGCGGTCACAATGTGGTTAAAACAGTATTTATGGAGTGTCATGCCAGCTATCGCGAAGACGGCCCCGCGCATCTGCGTTCCCTCGGTGAAGTGGAATATGTACGGGAAAACGCTGAACGCTCACGAGGCTCAGGCCAGGCCGAAATCGCTGCCATGGTTACCCACTTTGATTTGCACTACCCAGATGTAAACGAACTCATTGACGCTCACGAGGAAACCAGCGGAGGTATGTTTCGGGGCATTCGCCAGGCATTAGCCAATGCACGCCCCAACGAGGGCTTAATGCTTGAAGCCCACGGCCCCCAGGACATGTACAAAAATCCCGATTTCCTGAAAGGCATGAAAGTACTGGGCGACCGGGGCCACAGCTACGAATCCTGGCATTATCATTATCAAAACCCAGAGTTCGCCGCCATAGCACGAGCGGTACCCGGCACGCTGATGGTTCTCGATCATATCGGCACACCGGTGGCTACCGGAGTATATGCCGACAAACGTGACGCTGTATTTGAGGAGTGGAAAAAAGATATCGCCGACATTGCCAGCTGTGAAAATACCATCGCCAAGCTGGGGGGGTTTGCCATGCCCGACAATGGCATGGGCTGGATGGGCCGCGATGTCCCCCCCACTTCTGACGAAGTCGTTGCAGCTCAGGCCGCTTATTACCTGCATGTGATCGAATGCTTTACGCCTGATCGCTGCATGTTTGAAAGCAACTTCCCGGTAGATAAATTATCGCTGTCCTACCAGGTCTTCTTTAATGCCATGAAGAAAATCGTTAAAGACTTTTCAGAAGATGAGAAGAACGCGATGTTTTCTGGCACTGCCACGCGCGTCTACCGACTTAATAAATAAGCTGATCCAGGCATTCAGATCAAACACCCGTTGCAGCCTGGAAAGAAGGCTGTAACGGGCTATGTAATTAATGTAATAGATTATTATAATCCTATAATTCATTGTTTTTACTATAAATATAATCGACAACTAAGCTATTAACTATTCTGACGGCCCAGGCCTTAGTCAAGCTTCTCCAGATCACTTTGATCATAAGCCAACAATTGACTCTCCTGCCCTGCCCTGACCAGTTTTGGCCAATCCGGGTTGGGGATTAACGATCGACCCACCGCAACCAGATCAAAATCACCCCGTTTTA
>QNFP01000262.1 GCA_003645535.1 Gammaproteobacteria bacterium
CGTTTTAATCGTCGCTTTGATTTGGCTGGCATGATTCCCAGGCTGGCTTATGCCGCACTGAGAACGGTGCCGATGCCAGAAAAACTGCTTAAGATAGGCTTATGATAAGTGGTAATTAGGTATGTTTTTGTTCCAGGAGGGATGGAATGGGAATGGACAAGGATTTAACAAACGGTAACTTTACTCCTTGAACCGTTACACCGGTTCCCTCAGCAACTATTGTTGGAGCGATGTTTTTAAACCACCAAAATAAATAGCTTACAGATAATTGGTCAGGTTTTTTTGGAATAACGCCGCGTAAATCTTGGTTGATAGCGGTATCTCTTTGAATAAAACAAATTTTTCCTAACCCTACCCGCGTAGCAATAACCACATTGCCTGCGGGTATTATATTTGTTGAACTATTCTTAACCGCATTTTCTGTGATTTGAAAATCTGTATGCGCGATGATGTCTTCTTTCATATCACGCACTGTTGCCCATGGAATATTACCTTCATAAAACCCAGAATTGGACTTGGACGGCGTACCCCCACCAATCACATTACAAACATCACCAAGCTTCGCTATATCCCAGCCTTCCCTCATAACATCCCTCGAATATTTGCAAGGATGTCGGCACTATTGGCATCGAGGGAAACAATCTCAGCGATGATATGTTCCGGCTCGCGCAAAGGAGCTTCTTCGGGCGTATTAGGGTTTTTCACCGCAAAATTAAAATTCTCAGCATTAGCATCGGCCACATCAACCGACCAAGATTTCTCACTATCAGCGAAGCTCGCTTGCAATTCGACAAATTCTTTCAAATCATCATCATTCAACGGATTGGTCTTACCCATATTCCGGCCTGGATCAAGCTGGTAGTACCAGACCTTACGGGTTGGTACGCCTTTTTCAAAAAACAGCACTACCGTTTTTACGCCCGCGCCCAAGAACGTTCCGCCAGGGCAATCTAAGACTGTGTGCAAGTTGCAGTTTTCAAGTAGCTCTTTGCGAAGAGCCATAGCGTCACCATTGGACAAAAATGTATTTTTAATAACTACCGCTCCACGCCCTCCAGCTTTTAAGTGTTTAACAAAATGCTGTAGGAAGAGATATGCCGTTTCGCCTGACTTGATTGGGAAGTTTTGCTGCACTTCCTTACGCTCTCCACCTCCGAATGGCGGATTAGCAAGGATAATATCGAATCTATCCTTTTCTTGAACATCGGCTAGGTTCTCCGCAAGCGTGTTGGTATGAATGATATTCGGCGCATCTATCCCATGCAGGATCATATTCATGATTGCAATAACGTAGGCAAGGCTTTTCTTCTCCTTGCCGTAGAATGTTTTAGTTTGAAGCTTTTTGAGTTGACTGGTTGTCAGTTTTCCCTGTCGTAGATAGTCATGTGCTTCACATAGGAATCCGGCAGAGCCAACTGCACCATCATAGATACGCTCGCCTATCTTCGGCTTTATTACCTGGATCATGGCTCGGATCAGAGGGCGCGGTGTATAATATTCTCCGCCATTGCGCCCCGCGTTGCCCATATTTTTAATTTTGGCTTCATAGAGATGCGAGAGTTCATGCTTTTCTTTTTGCGACCGAAAGCGCAGAGCGTCCATCAGCTCCAAGGCATCCCGCAGCGAATAACCGCTCTGAAACTTGTTTTTTATTTCACCGAAGATTTCACCAATTTTGTATTCGATGGTGTCCGGACTGGTAGCACGCTGTTTGAAACCTTTCAGATAAGGAAAGAGTTCATCATCCATATAGTCGATGAGGTCATCGCCTGTAAGTGCTTTGTCGTGATCAAATGAGCCATCTTCTTTTTTTGGTGCCGCCCAATTTGACCAATGGTGTGCCTCATCAATGATAAATTCGTAGGTCTTACCAACCAATTCGGCTTCCATTGCACGTTCTTGCTCAAGATCATCCAGATACTTCAAGAAGAGCATCCATGAGGTTTGCTCGGTATAATCTAGCTCGGTCGTGCATCCCGCCTCATTCCTGAGGACACCGTCTATATTTTTAAAAGTCTGTTCAAACATCTATTTTCTCTTATCTTTTTTAAAACTAATTGGTTTTACGCTTCTGTTCAGTAATCCAAGCCTCAATATCTTCTTTCTTAAATCGCCAGCTTCCCCCTACCTTGAACCCTGGCAGCTTGCCTTCCGCAGCCAGTCGATAGGCGGTCTTTTCGGCCAACTTCAAGTATTCAGCGACCTCTCTCAAGGTCAATATTTCATCGCCCATTGGATTTTTTCCACCAAGTATCCATTGAGAGAATAGGGGAATATTGAGGAACCGACAATATAAAACTTCGTTGGGCCTGCACTTTCAGTGTCTACTGTCCTGGGACTAAGGACAGAAGAACAGTCCCGGTCACATGTACTGGAAATATCAGTGTGACTGAAAAACAGACAATCGGATGGGAATGGATGGTTAAATAGATATCTTTGGTTCACTCACCTTAAAGCAATTTATACGTTTCTTTTTACCCTAAACGTTCCTCTCAATGTCATAAAGCAATTATTATGTTGCAATTAATTATTTAGAAACTAATATGTTTCTATAATGATATGAGGAAACACATGCGTTTCTTTAAGGTGGATACATGAGCAATATAAAAGAACAGTTAAAAGAGCGGCGCAAGGCGCTAGGTTTCAAGCAAGAGGACATGATGCTGCGTGTCGGTATGTCACGCCAGCAATATCAACACTTGGAATCCAAGGGCAATCCCAGTCTGAGCACATTAGAGCTGGTTGCCAAGGGATTGAAGATGGAGGTAATGCTCATCCCACAGGAAAAACTGCGTGACGTGCAGGATTTTCTGGCAGGCAAAAAGAAAATAGGAGGCGGGGCAACGCTGACCGGAACAGGCACCGTTACAAGGCCTTCCCCCGAGGACGATCCATGGAGTGACCTGCTGGAGGATGAAAATGACTAATGGCGATACGGTTAGCGTTCTGGAACTCACCCTTCACGGGGCGACAGTCGGCTATCTGGCTGGATATCGCGATGGGCGTACCATTCTTACCTTCACACCAGAGTTTGTGTCCAATGATGCTCGCCCGACCTTTAGCCTGATTACCCATCCCAATTCTCCCAAGGCGGCAGACATCTTGGCCAAACCTTGGGTCAAACGGCAGAAGCTCCATCCCGTGCTTTCCAACCTGCTGCCCGAAGGGGCATTACGGGACTATCTTGCACAAGCGCTGAAAACCCATACCGACAATGAATTTGAGCTTTTCGCCTATCTGGGACGGGACTTGCCTGGTGCCCTGATTGCCACCGCCATCGAACCCAACGCCATTCCCGATTACGTCCTTGACGATACCGCCAAGGCCAATGCAGTCAAAACCGTCGTTCAAGATGAGAAAAAACACTTCTCGCTCGCGGGGGTTCAAATGAAATTCTCCATGCGTGAAAAAGACGGGCGCTACCAGGTCGCCGAGACAGGAGCATTGGGTGACTGGATCATCAAAACACCGTCCACGACACACAAACACGTTCCCCTCAATGAATTTACCGCCATGCGGCTGGCTGAACTGGCGGGCGTCACCATCCCCGACATCCGCCTGGTTGAGATGGACAAGCTGGAGCAGCTTCCCGCCATCAATTTGCCCGACGAAGAATACGCCTTTGCCATTCGGCGGTTCGACCGCCAGGACGGCGTGCGCATCCATATGGAGGATTTTGCTCAGATACTAGTGAAATACCCACAAGACAAGTACCGCTCCGCCAATTACCAGCAAATCGGCAAAATCCTTTATGACTTTGCCGAAGATGGGTTGGGCGATGTCCAGCAATTCGCGCGCCGCCTACTGGTCAATATTCTGCTCGCCAATGGCGATGCCCATTTGAAGAACTGGAGCGTGATCTATCCCGACACCGTCACGCCAACCCTCTCCCCCGCCTATGACATCGTCACCACCCGCGTCTATATGGGGGATGAGCGGGAATTCGCCCTCAATCTTGGCAAGGGCAAGAACTGGTACGAAGCTTCGATGGCGCAATTCGAATACTGGGCGGGTAAAGCCAACATCCCGTGGCGAGCCATCAGACCGCACCTGTTGGACACCATGGAAAAAGCTCGCGGCCTGTGGCCTGACGCACTGAAAGACTTACCGATGGATGATGCGCACAAAGCAGGCCTGACAGAGCATTGGCAGAACCTGCACCCCGACTTTCGGATTTAGGTAATGTAGCCGAATTTCAAAAAATTCTGGCCAAAAATGACTCGATTTGGGGTACACAAGGGTGGTACACTTTGAGTAATCCTTGAACACACATCGAGGATTAAACCCTTAATAATCAACAAGTTGCAAGGGTTCTGTGCGGCAATGTGCTTGTGTGTTCAAGTCCTCTCCTGGGCACCATTCTAAGCAACTATCGTAAGACAGGTTCAAGCTAAAGATTCTTTTGCTGCAAGAGGACTAATCCGGCCAGCACTCTTTTTAAGCGCCTGGCGCGAAAGGCCACTGGCGTTCGAGCTGTGCTCGAACCCTCTCCTGGGCACCATTCTGAAAAACCTCGAAAGACCAAAGAAGACCAAAGAAGACCAAAGAAGACCACTTAACACGCTGATTCATAAATATTTTTTTGTTTATAGCGCACCCGCATTTTATCTATCATTGTCTGAGATTGTCCCTTGTATGGAACGCCAGTGGAACGCAGAACCGGGATTTTGGTGCCCAATACCTCCGCTTATCTCCTGATAATTTCTCACTCTCCCACCTTTTTAATAGAC
>QNFP01000263.1 GCA_003645535.1 Gammaproteobacteria bacterium
CACAGCCACGAAAATCATATGTTTGCGGCGCTGGAACTGGCCGCAAAACGAGGCGCAAAAAAACTTTTTTTACACGCGTTTCTGGATGGACGCGATACCGCTCCACGTAGCGCCCGCCAGTCCATTGAAAAAGCTGAACGGAAATTCGCCGCCCTCGGCGTGGGTCGAATCGCCAGCCTGTGCGGCCGTTATTACGCCATGGACCGTGATCAACGCTGGGACAGGATTGAGCTGGCGTGGCAACTTCTTGTCGATGGCAAGGCCAGCCACAGTGCCAATAATGCCCTGCAAGGCCTGGAACAGGCTTATGCGCGTGAGGAGAACGACGAGTTTGTTTTACCAACACTCGTAGAGGCTACCGGACAGTCACCTGGTACGATAACCGATGGCGATGCGGTTATTTTTATGAACTTTCGACCCGACCGAGCGCGCCAGTTAACAAGCGCCTTTGTAGACCCTGATTTTAATAAATTCCCCCGAGTCAGCCATCCGGCCCTGTCTGACTTCGTAATGACTACCGAATATGCGCAAGATCTGGGGGCAGCATGTGCCTTTAACCCGCAAACTACACATAATTCTTTCGGCGAATATCTGGCCAGTCTCGACAAAACACAGCTACGCATAGCCGAGACAGAGAAATACGCTCATGTAACGTTCTTTTTTAACGGCGGACGTGAGGTCGAATTTAACGGCGAGGATCGCATTCTGGTACCTTCTCCCGACGTAGCCACCTATGACCTACAACCCGAAATGAGTGCATCGCAGGTCACCGAAAACCTGGTTGGCGCAATCAGAAGCGGCGCATACGACGCTATTATCTGCAATTTTGCCAACGGCGATATGGTCGGCCACACCGGGATCTTTAGCGCCGCTGTCAAAGCCGTTGAGTTTCTCGATCAATGCCTTGGAGAAGTTATCGCAGCGCTCAATGAAACAGGTGGTCAGTGTTTAATAACTGCCGACCACGGCAATGTAGAAAAGATGCAAAATCTGGATACAGGTCAGCCGCTTACCTCCCATACCATAGACCCAGTGCCGCTGATTTATTCAGGGCCCCGAAACTTGCATTTTATAGATGGGGGAAGCCTCGCTGATGTAGCCCCTACTATGCTCGAACTTCTCGATCTCGCGCCACCCACAGAAATGACCGGCCAATCACTTCTTGCGGCGCACTGATTTGCTGCTCGGTGCATAGTAAATTGCGCTGCCATGCGACACCTGTAATCGCTGCTTTTTTAGCCCTGCTCGCCCTTGCGTTCAGTCCAGTCGCAATAACCGGCGCGAAGGATCAGGAACAAAAAAAGCTGGAGGCACTAAAGAATGAAATTTCCAGCCTGCAAAAGCAGCTTCGCCGCACCAACGACGAACGCGATGACCTGGCGGCCCAGCTTCGTGACACCGAGATCAAAGCAGCCGATATCCAGAAGAACTTGCGCAAGCTTAATCAGCAAATCAATTCTCTTAATACAGAACTAAATACGCTTAAAGAGCAGCAAGAAGGCCTGGTGCTCAAAAAACAGCAACAAGCTCAATTGGTAGGTAGAGAGTTAAATGCAGCATACCGACTTGGCCGCCACGAACCATTGAAATTATTATTCAATCTGGAAAATCCGGATAACATCAGCCGCATCATGAAGTACTACGAATACATGGTCGAGGCCAGAAGCGCCATACTGGTCAATTACAAAAACACCCTTGATGAAATAGCCCGCAATGAAACAACTTTGCTCAACAAACAGGCATTGCTCAAGGACGATCAACTAAAGTTCACTGTTGCTTCCAGCGAGTTAGAGAAAGAGCTGCACGAAAGGCAGGGGCTGCTGTCAAAAATCAACGAACAGAGGCAAAGCGATAGCAGCCGCCTGAAAAAACTTAAACTGGAGCGAGGCCAGCTGGAAAAAATCATCGCTACACTGGAAAGAAATATACGTCACCTGTCTATTCCAAGCGATACCCCCTTTAGCAAACAGAAAGGCAAACTCCCCTGGCCCGTGAAAGGTCGCATCAGCTACCGATTTGGCGCTACTCGCAATACGACCCTGAAATGGACTGGCTGGTTAATCGATGCAAAAGAAGCCAGTCCTGTTAAAGCTGTTCATCATGGCAGGGTCGTTTTCTCAGATTATTTGCGTGGTCACGGCTTAATGTTGATTATTGATCATGGAAGAGGTTATCTTAGCCTTTACGCACACAACCAGATATTACTTAAAGAAACCGGTGACTGGGTCGCAAGTGGCGAAGACATAGCCAGAGTAGGCAATACCGGTGGCCTTACCAGCAGCGCCCTTTATTTTGAAATACGATCCCAGGGCAAAGCGATTGACCCCAAACGCTGGTTAAAACCAAAGGCCTCATAACAAAGTTAACGCGCTGATAAAACAATATTTGATGATCCAGACTAATACCCCATTCATTGCCCGGGAAGCATTATGCCGCTAACAACCCGTTTACTATCCTGCGCCCTCTTGTTGATAACGCTCAATATAGAAGCTGATGAGGTCGTGCAAATAGAAGTTGGTGAAACAGAACAGGACGCTCGCCTGCCGCTAGCTGAACTACAGCTTTTTGCTCAGGTCTTCGAGCAAATCAGATCTTCCTATGTCGAAGAGATTGACGATAAAACCTTATTGGAGAACGCCATCGTTGGGCTGCTCGCAGAGCTGGATCCCCACTCCAGCTTCCTCAGGAAAGAGTCATTTGAAGAGCTTCAGGAGCAAACCTCTGGAGAGTTTGGTGGTATCGGTATAGAAATAGGTATGGAAGGGGGTTTTGTTAAAGTTATTTCTCCCATCGATGATACCCCGGCATCCAGAGCTGGCATCGAGCCCGGGGATTTGATTATCAAA
This sequence comes from Gammaproteobacteria bacterium, assembly GCA_003645535.1. Taxonomy (GTDB): domain Bacteria; phylum Pseudomonadota; class Gammaproteobacteria; order Pseudomonadales; family Porticoccaceae; genus HB2-32-21. Next base: position 2,847 of record QNFP01000263.1, read on the forward strand.
CTGAATGACCAGACCGTACAGGGTATGAGCATAAACGACGCCATTAATATTATGCGTGGAGAAAAAGGCTCCACCCTGTCTCTCACTATTGCCAGAGAAAATAATGACGGCCCCCTCAACTTCACCCTGACTAGAGATATTATTTCAGTTCAGAGTGTTCGCCACCGTTGGCTTGAGCCCGGCTTTGGTTATGTCCGCATTGCCCAGTTTCAAATGAATACCGGCGCGGAATTCAAGGAAAGTCTTAGCGAATTAACATCGGCGGACCAGGCGCTGCAAGGCCTGGTTCTGGATCTGCGTAACAATCCCGGAGGGCTACTGCCAGCTTCAGTTGAGGTAGCTGATGCCATTATTGATAACGGGCTGATTGTCTATACAGAAGGCAGAGCCCCATCATCCAATAACCGGTTTTCGGCAACCCCCGGAGACATGCTGGAAGGCATACCCATAATTGTGCTGATTAATGGCGGTACCGCTTCCGCCTCTGAAATCGTTGCCGGAGCCATCCAGGACCATCACCGCGGTGTCATTCTTGGCACCGACAGTTTTGGTAAAGGTTCAGTACAAACCATTCTACCGCTCAAGGATGGCCGGGCGATTAAGTTAACGACAGCGCGCTACTATACGCCAAATGGGCGCTCCATCCAGGCCGTAAGCATCAAACCCGATATACAGGTAGAAAGAGCCGAAATTCGTGCTCTTAAGAATACTTACCAGGTGCGCGAAGCAAATCTGAACAAGCATTTAAGTGCCGCATCACGCAAATCTACCGAGAAAAAACCAGATTCCAAAGCTATTACCGCTGACAATCAGCTATATGAGGCCTTGAATCTACTAAAAGGCTTAAAAATTCTTTCTAATAAAACTTGAAAATAAGGACCATATGCTGTTATAAACCATGTTACCGATTTATTTTATAGCCCGGATCGCTAGACTTTAAAACCAAAGACGGTATTCGGTAAGGGTAAGCGATATATAATTTACTTTTTTAGTAACGTACGGGTATATAGGTTTAGGCATGGATAATGTAGTTTCTATCAATAGAGAAGGCGAGAAAGGCACACTAGCGAGGGTACCTGTTCGGGGTAGCCGTTTTTTCAAGTTGGCCGATAACTGGTACTTCACTACTAGAGAAAATACTTCAATGGGGCCATACGACTCCTTTGAGATGGCGGAAAAAGGCGCAGACGATTACGTTGAGTTTGTCAGCACTGCTACCCCGCACATGCTTGATGCGCTGGCACGCCAGTCGCAGACTGCGCCGGCATAACGCCGTATACTGTGGCTTCTCCATAAGCCCAGCCAAAATAAACCAAGCCAGGCCTGCCCGCACAATCTTTTTGACCAGCGTCTTTTTTACTAATCCAGCTTCTGTTTTACTAATAAAGTCCCTTCCAGGCAGCACAGCCAGCCAATTCGGCGCGAGCAACCGTCCAGTTCTTTACTAACCCAGCAAACAACCCTCTGCAAGCAATCCAGCAGCTTACCTGCTAGCGGGTCGTCAATTTATACACACAGGTGCTGCCCGATTACACCCACAAACTCGTTACACCCACAAATCTTAATCGACAACACCCCGAGTGTGGGTTTTATCGAACTTCAATGCCTCTTTCGGCCATATAATCTTTAGCTTCCTGAATGCTGTATTCAGCAAAGTGGAAAATACTGGCCGCCAGTACCGCATCAGCGCCACCCACTTTTACGCCGTCGACTAAATGCTGCAAAGTCCCCACCCCGCCAGAAGCTATCACCGGAATAGAAACCGCACTGCAAACTGCATTTGTTAATGCCAGATCGAAACCATTTTTTGTGCCGTCACGATCCATACTGGTCAACAAAATTTCACCTGCGCCATAATCCTGCATTTTTTTTGCCCAGGC
>QNFP01000264.1 GCA_003645535.1 Gammaproteobacteria bacterium
GCTGTGGTCACAGCTCCCAGCTTGTAGTCTGGCGTGCAGCTTTAGGGTAAAATGCGCGGCTTTTTAGCATAATCATTTAGGAAGTGGAGTATCAAATGGGTGTTTCTGAAAGCGAGAATATCAGTTCGGCGGCGGTCGGGGGAAGGAAACCGCGGATTATTGTTATAGGTATGGGTTTGTCCGGTGTTGCGATGGGAATTCGCCTTATGGAGGCGGGTTTTAGCGACTTTACTGCTTATGAAAAAGCTGAGGATCTTGGTGGCACCTGGCACTACAATTTTTATCCTGGACTGCGCTGTGATGTGCCTTCCTATTACTACCAGTACAGCTTTTCACCGAGCACTAACTGGAGCCACCGTTTTTGTGGTGGGCCGGAAATCAAACAGTACTACATCGATACAGCTAAAAAATACCATGTGTACGAACGCATTAAGTTTAATAGTGGCGTAAAACATGCCGATTACAAAGATGGCCAGTGGCATATTGAACTGGAAAACGGCGATACTGACTCGGCTGATTTCCTGATAGCAGCCTGCGGTATTTTGGTTCGTCCTAAATACCCGGATATTCCCGGCCTCGATGATTTTGACGGCAAGGTTCTTCATACTGCACGTTGGGAGAAAGATCTGGATTTGAAAGACCTGAATGTGGCCGTTATTGGTAACGGTTCGACGGGTATCCAGATGATCAAGCCATTGACTGATATCTGTAAAAAAGTCTATTCCTTTCAGCGTACGCCGCAATGGATCGTGCCTGTTCCCAATCGCAAATACACCGCTGTTGGTAAAAAAATGCAGCAGCTATTTCCGCCGCTTTCAAAGTTTTATTACTATGGCGTACGCTTTGTCATGGAGCGCATGATGGGTGTCGGTGTTATCCGTGATGGCTGGGCGCGACGCAATGTGGCGCGGGCATGTCAGTGGAACCTGAACAGTATTAAAGATTTTGCTTTGCGTAAGAAATTGACCCCGGATTACACGCCTATGTGCAAGCGTCTGGTGATGTCTTCTGAGTTCTATCCGGCGATACAAAGGCCCAATGCTCAATTAGTGACCGAGCATATCGATCACGTTGAAGCCAAAGGTATCGTCACTGAAGACGGTAAATTACATGAGCTGGATGTTATCTGCCTTGCCACAGGCTACTACGCAGCCGAGCATATGCTGCCTATGACCATGGCAGTAGAGAATGGCCCCAAACTTGAGGATGTCTGGAAAGGCGGCCCTCGGGCTTATCGTACTGTGTCAATGCCCGGCTTCCCTAATTTCTTTATGGTGATGGGCCCCAACAGTCCGGTAGGTAATATCTCTCTCGCCTCAGTTGCGGAAACTCAGTCAGAACATATCACTAACTTCATCAAGATGTGGTCAGATGGCAAGTTCGAGACACTGGCGCCCAAGGAGGAAGCAACAGAACGCTTTAATAAGGACCTTGTTGAAAATATGAAGGATACTGTCTGGACCACAGGCTGTGCTAGTTGGTATCTCGATGAAAGTGGTGTGCCGGTATCCTGGCCGTGGACCGCAAACAAGTTTAGAGATGACCTTAAGCATCCGAAATTATACGAGTACGAAATTTCGTGAGGATTGATTCTTAGTAATTCTTTATGATAAAAAACGCCGGCTTTGACCGGCGTTTTTTTGAGCCTGTAAATTGTGTTTAAGCAGACTACGCCCGCTTATGGCACTCGGGTTAGGGGTAAGTTAAGGAGCAACAGGAAACACTATCCTGAATTCTGCTCCGGGGCTGGCGTTGACCACATCCAGCTCGCCGTGCATGGCCTGCACCAGCTCATGCACCAGGGCCAGACCAATGCCGGTGCCCGCAGTTTCCCGGGTTAATTCGTTTTCCGAGCGATAGAACAACTGAAAAATCCTGCGCATCTGATCCTGTGCAATACCGGGGCCGTAGTCGCGCACAGAAAATTGTACTTTGTCGCCGCTCTGTGTAGTGCAACGAATATCAATACGTTTATGGTCTGCATTTTTCGAGAACTTGATGGCATTGTCGATCAGGTTGATAACTATCTGGCAAAAGCAGTCTGTATCAACCATCAATGTTTTCTCTGCGGCGCCAACGTCTGTGTCGATATTTAATTCAAATCCGGAACGCTCAATCTGAGAGCTTATTTTTGAATTTACAGTATCGAGCAGCTGGCTGGCCGAGTGGGCTGCAAGTTCGACCTGCAATTCATTGCGGGTCAGGTTGGCAAGTTGCAGGACATTATTTATCAAGCGCGTTAGCCGGTCACTTTCGTCATGGATGTAGTCATAGTATTCACGCTTTTTTTCCTCTGGCGCCCAGCCTTCCCGCAGCATTTCGCCATACATACGAATGGAGGTCAGCGGTGTTTTCAGCTCATGGCTGACTGCTGAGACAAAGTCCTGTTGTTGCCGGGCCAGCCTGATTTGTCCTAGCCCCAGGCGATACATAAGAAAAAGACCACCGGTCAGAACCAGCAGCAAAATTAACGACAGCCAATTGATGACGCTGGCGCCGGGCCCCGCTGGTAGTGTGTTAACACTAAAGATCAATTCAATATCATCCAGTGGTGATGACAGTCGTTGTTGGAGTAGTAGTGCGCCACTCAGTTCGCTGGCCCGGGTTAAATAAGGTTGTGGATTAGTCCCACTGATCACGGTTAGCACATTGCCCCGATAGGCTGCGGTAAGATCACTGGTATTAGCAAGCCCGGTTTGACGAAAGGCCTCGGCAATCAGCACGTCAATAAAAGGTTGCGGCTCGATGATCAGGCCCTGGATATAATGCTGCCTGCCCGGCCATACATTGCGGTATAAAATTAATTGCCCGCTGTCGAGTATGCCAAATTGGTAGCCGTCGATTTCGCTCTCAAAAATGCTCACCTTTTCATCGGCGGGCGCATCGGCCTCCTGCGTGAGCGAAGGCCTGGCAGCCAACTGTCGAGGCAAAATATTTTGCTCTTTGCGCAATAGACCCTGTGATTTTCCATCGGCTCGGCCAGCGTCGTCGCTGGCTGTTTTCTTTTCGGTTAATGTTCCCGATAACCTGGCCCGGTAGGTTCGTTCGAGTTTCAGATCCTCGACGCGACCCAATTGTTGTTTCGAGCCTGCTGTTATAGATCTTTGTTCAACTGAGTCTCCGTCCAATTTTTTCTTCACTTTCTGTAGCCTGTCAAATCCCGACTGCGCCAGTTTTTGTTCAGTTTCAGACTCAGATCCAGGATCAGTCTCAGGTAGTACAACGTAGTCTTCCTGTTCCTCGACGGAATCCATAAGTGTGAGCGAATCCAGTTTGCTTCGGTCTTTTTTTTGCCTGCGCTTGAATATACGGGAAGCGGGTGCAGGGCTTTCAAGTGCTGGAGTGGTTGATTTCGATGCAGTGCTTACCTCAGGGGTAGAGTCTTCACGAATGGAGCCTTCAGGAATAGAGCTTTCAGGAATAGAGCCTTCGCCAGAGGATCCCAGCATAGATTTTTCAGGCGACTGCGTTGCCGCCAGATCGTTGTTAGCCAGCAAATGATAAATCTTCCTGCTGATTTGTTGTCGTCCAGCTAATTCTGCATTGCTTAATCCGTAGCGGACCAGATCAGGGCTTTCTCTGGGTATGGGATTGGGTAGCAGGGGAGTGGTGAAATGGCCCTGATGGTCCACCTGGAAATAACCAAGAATGCCGGGCATGGTGGATGTTACGGGAAACTGGGCAAGGGGCGAACGCTGAAGAAAGCCGGATTGGGCATCGCCGCTGATATTAAGAAATGTAAATTCGGTAAATGATCGTGAATTTTCCTGTTCTATCAGCTCGGTGATTTTGTTGTCAATTCGTTTAACCAGCTCCTCTGCCATTTGCCGGTGCTGATAAAAAGTCTCCCATTTCAGTTGACTGTAGGCCTGAAAAATCAGAAACGCTGCAGGTATTGCCAGCGCAACAAAGAACGCCAGCATGGTGAGGCGCAGCCTTTGCGGACTCCAGCCAGGCAAGTTACCAGTGCGCATATCAATCCACCATCAGGCGGTAGCCCGCACCGCGGACGGTGAGCAGGTGCTGCGGCTGGGCAGGGTCTGGCTCTATTTTTCGCCGCAGCTTGGCAATGTGAATATCAACGGTACGGGTTTCGATGTTCAGATTACGGGCATAGCCCCACAACCTGGCGAGCAATTCCTCCCGTGGCACTGGGCGGTCGCTGTGCTTGTGCAGATATTGCAGGACGTCCATTTCGCGCCGGGTAAAAGCGATTTCATCATTATTACGCCGTCCGCACAGATTGCGGGTGTCCACTTCCATCTCACCAAAGCACAGGGTGTGAGCTTCCTCCTGACCAACTTTGGCTCGGCGCAACACAGCTTTTATACGCTCCACCAATTGTGCCACTGAAAACGGTTTGGCCACGTAATCATCAGCCCCTAGTTGCAGGCCGTGGATAATATCCTCATCCCCGGATTTGGCGGTAAGCATGATAATGGCCTGCTCCCGGTCAGCTTCGCGAATCCGCTCGCACACTTCAAAGCCATTTAGTTTGGGCAGCATTACATCCAGCAGGATCAGATCATATTGCCCGCTCAGCGCCTTATCCAGGCCGCTTTGTCCATCTTCCGCTGCGTCAGGTGCAAAGCCATGGTAAACCAGGACGTCGATTAGCCCCGCGCGGATGGCTTGCTCGTCTTCGATAATTAGTATTTTCGCTGTGCGCGACATAAGGAACTCGCAGAATGCTGTAGCGATAGCGTATCAGCAAGTAGA
>QNFP01000265.1 GCA_003645535.1 Gammaproteobacteria bacterium
GGATGTTGCTGAATATATGAAATATTACAACCTTGAGAGGCTACATACTTCGAATGGAGATATGTCACCTGTCAATTATGAAAAGTCTCTTATAAAAGTGTCCGGACTGGGTTGACCAGAACATTTACCGTTGGAGCTCTGGCGTTCTACTGCTTTGTCGTTCATTCCCTGACTACGGAACGGCCATTTTTTCGGCCAGCCCTGTTCCGGGATTTTAACTACAGTCTTGGCCTGGTGGCCGCGCTTGCCAATGGAGCCATAGCGACCTTACCACTGGTAATATTGCCACTGATGCTGGAACAAGTGGCCGGGTATCCAGCACTCGATACCGGCATATTTCTGCTTTCCCGAGGGGTGGGACTGATGATGGCTTCGGTCGTGTTGGCCCGCTTTGATCAGTACTTGCCTCCAAAGACTGTTCTGGTAGTTTCTTTCATTCTGGCGCTGATTTCAGGGTACATGATGGCGCTGTGGACTGCAGACGTCAGCGCTGGAGAGGTGGTATGGGCAAACCTAATCCAGGGATTTGCATCCGGTGCGATATTTATCGCTATCAATACTTTGACTTTCTCGACATTGCCTGTTCATCTCCCAACAGAGGGCCTGGCACTCTATTACACGATATTATTTAGTGGCGCCACTATCGGAATCGCGGCCATCGTCGCGGTGCTAACCCGCATGACCCAGGTGGCCCACTCAGTCGTAGGAGCCCATGTGAACCCATTCAACGAGCGTTTTAAATTGCTACCGATTCCGGAGTCTTGGGATCCAGGCGAAACACAAGGACTGATAGCGCTTGAGCACGAAGTGCTGCGCCAGGCAGAAATGATCGCCTACCAGCGACGCCTTCCTGCCAGCGGCATTGATTGCACTTGCCGGCATTCCGCTAGCACTTATGTTTCGTAGCCCTACTGACAAAATAGTAAATAACTATAAATCAATAACTTGCGGTCTTGATCAACCTCGAAATGTAGTAATAAACCATGTGAATACTCCACCGGCTTTAGCCGGTGGAGTATTCACATTTTTTCCCAGACGAATTTTCATTTTGATTCAACACCAATAACTAAACTGTAATTAACGCCTTCACCTGTTATTACTTTTTCAAATATTCACTGATAAAAACGTACCCGCTCTTCAGTGGGATGGGCGTCAATCGTTTTCATTCTTACCCGGCGACTCCATTCGTTTTATGTACAGACTGTCTATTCTCTCCTGAGCAAATTCACGTTGATGGTAGCTGTTCAACAAGGCGGTAAATATTATCGCCACAAGGGCTCCTAGATTTGCCAGAGCCATATCTTTATGCGCGTCCCATACATCACCTTGAGTGCCGAGATAAGCAATACCTAGATCACCACCAAACAATTCCGCCGCACCCCACTCAAGCAATTCGTACATCATGGAGCTAGACGCAATCAAAACAAAAGGCAGGAAATAACCCCAGAAACCGCGCACATTGACCACTCGCAGGAACACTTCTCGTACCGGGTATGTCAGCAAAAGGCCATAACAAAAGTGAATAACACGATCAAAATTATTGCGCTCCCAGCCAACTAACTCGCTAAAGCTATGGCCGGTAAGCATCTGGAACCAGTGATCATATGGTGCCTCGGCGTATGTGTAATGGGCGCCGATCTCGTGCAAACATAAAAATATGAAAATGAAGGTATAGGAAATCCGTGACAAGTGTAAATTTCTATACAAGCCAATCAGGATAATAACAGCCACTATGACGAGTACATTCTCTAGCGCCCAGTCCTTTCGATACAGTGGATCGATAGCCAAGGCAATCCACTCCACGAAAAATAGCAGAGTCAAAATTATCAGATAATGTCGATGTGAAATGATCATGGATAATACACAAAATCGTATTTCATATTGTTCCTAATCCTGGTCATCATTAGTTCTTTTACCTGGCATTGCTTTCTCTCCGATTCTTATTTGCCAATACCCGTAGAGTAATGGCTGCAAGTGCAATCAATAACGCTGCCATTACAAAAGCATTGCTCATACCCAGCCATTGCCAGACTACACCAAAAAGTACTGTGCTGAGCAGAACCATAATGCCGCTAAGTAAATTGTAGAGCCCAAACACCGTCCCCCGCTGCTCGGCAGGGGCAAAGTCGCCCAGCAAGGCCCTCTCTGCTCCTTCAGTAAAGGCCAGCGCCGCTGCATAACCCAGGTGATGCCACCATCCGGTAACCAGGCAAAGGCAATGAGCAACAGCACTCGGACGGCCCCGAGACCAGAGCCTTCACACGCCGAACAGACCCACAACAGCGGCACCCAGGCCACACTTATGCCACTCTGATTGTCCCAGAGAACCAGAAAGGCCTCCGGTGTCGTTACCAGCGCCAGACCACCCGAGGCCAGCACCAACCCCTTGACCCGGAATCAAGCCCCTTCCAATGCAATCGTGCAGGAGGATGTTCCGGCTTGACATTGGGAGCCATCTTTAACACCGTACTCACGATCTCACTTTGTTACTCCAACCCTGCCAGACCTGTCTTTCAAAACCGCCACTCGATATCGATGGCGCCCAAACGCTCGCGACCTTCCGCGGCGGGATATTTGCTGCTATCCACATCGTCGCTGGATGCCATCACATTGAAGTGGATACCCCAACTTTCACACTCATAGTGCAGGCCGGCTATCGCCATACCAACCAAAGGTTCCTTGTCCACGCTGTGGCTGTCACGGAAGGTATTTCCGTCGAGAAAGATATTGTGCGCAAAGGCGCTGCCGCGCAGAACCAGGGTGCCATAGAAGGAAGCCGCCTGGGGATTGGCAGGCTTCAAAGTGGCCTTGTAATGCATGCTCAGACCGATGGGATCAGGCACATAGACGAAGCCTCGCGGTATGTTCTGGCCGAAGCGCATCTCCAACGCCACACTGGCCTGGGTGAACAGGTTGCCCAATCCAACATTGCCGTTTATCGCCGTATCGAATGAAAGACCTGCGGGATTGCCTCCGCGCCAGGTCTTCTGCTTACGCATATAGTTGAAATTGATCACCGGCTCGGTTGAGATCTGGTTGTCCCAGCCTTTGGGGTCAGGGCTGCCGATCAGCTTGTGAACCGTTTTCTGGGTCTGTTCGGCCAGCGAGGGTGGCCCGACCACACCGGTAGTGATTTCAAAGCCGCGGAATTCGTCATCGTTGAACGCATACCAGGTCGCCTGCAGGGTCAGCGCTCCTGCGTAAGGCACATCATCTTCGATGAGATCGCTGCGTGATAGATCATCCGGCGTCTGGATAACCTGACCAATGGCGATCCCGGCCCGATAAACCAGCCCCTCCTCCGTCAAGGTCGGTATGGTCTTCCCCAATCGCCTGACGAAATCGGGCACATCCTCCAACGCATTCCAGCTTCGCGCAACCGCCGACTGTTTCTGCAACGACCAGCCACTGGAGATCTTGTTGTCCTTGTTGAAGAAAACGTCGTTGTCAAATTCGAATCGCCAGGTCGCTGACTCTACCGAGGTGTCCTGCGCTGAGGCTGACGATGTATTTCCCAAGGCAAGGCAGAGAGACAATAAACTCACTGCCAAATTACTGCGTGTACAAATCAGGGGGATCTCCAGTCTCCTTTATAGGGCTTTTTCAGGACAGTACATCCCCCGATCGTTTTGCTGGTTACCAAATTCTGTTGTTTCCCTGCATCCCCTGAATTATACCATTTGGCTAATGCTTTTTCGGAAATGCGTAAGCGCCGCCATAAAAAAGAATAAGCCAATTACCGCTAAGGCGAGCACTTGATGCCAAATAATATCCAGGCCGGCACCACGATAAAGCACCGCCTGTGTCGCCGCGACATAGTGAGTAGTCGGCACCAGTTCCATCAGGTTTTGCGCCAACATCGGCATGCTTTCACGGGGACTCACCATGCCCGATAGCATTAACATAGGCAGCAACACCAGCAACATCAACAGGCCAAACTGCGGCATGCTGCGTGTAATAGTGGCCATAAAAATACCCATTGAGGTTATGGAGAATAGGTACAAGCCCGTTAGTAAAGCAAAGAGCATGATGGAGCCTTCAATAGGCACAGCTAGCCAGCCCTGTACAACAAATTGCAACGAACAGACCGATGCAATCAAAACCACCAAGCCCATAGACCAAACTTTGGCCAACATAATTTGAGCGGGCGTAACGGGCATCACCAATAGGTGCTCTATCGTGCCATGCTCACGCTCACGAATGAGTGCGGCGCCAGAAAGAATGAACGAGAGAATAGTGACCATCTCAATAATCTCCATGACCGAACCGAACCAGGACTGCGTCAAATTGGGGTTAAAGCGTGCACGTAAGGCCAAATCTACAGGCAGTTTTGGCTCACTTCGGTAGCGCTGTACGAACTCATTCACCTCAGCTTGAATAATTTGGTGAATGTGTCCAGTACCCGTGAATGCTTGTGTCATTCGTGTTGCATCAACATTGAGCTGAACTTCGGGTGAGCGCCCAGCCAATACATCACGCTGAAAGTTGGGTGGAATATCGAGGGAGAAGGTATACAAACCGGCATCCAGGCCCTTGTCGACTTCAGATAAGGCAATCTGGACAGGTGTTTTGAACTGCGGCGGATGAAAAGCCGCAATAATACGTGTCGATAGTGCGGAGTCGTCCTCATCTACGATTGAAATAGGGACATTGCTGAGCGTGTCTGGCAGGGCATTTCCGACAATATAAATCATGGCCGTAAAGCCCCAA
>QNFP01000266.1 GCA_003645535.1 Gammaproteobacteria bacterium
ACGGGGGGTGTGGATGCTTGCAGTCGCATAATTGCAAGGTATAATATCCGAAAATATAATAACCTGTGCTTATTCAATGACTATTGACACTCTTTCACGCGTTGATCTGAACCTGCTTGTGGCACTGCATGTGTTACTGGAGGAGCGCAATGTTACGCGCGCTGCCCACCGGCTTTTCGTAACTCAGCCGGCGATGAGTAAAACTTTGTCGCGCTTGCGTACATTATTTGATGATCCGCTGTTTACTCGCAGCGGCAGAGGCCTGGTACCGACGCCCAGGGCCCTTGAAATTGCTGACGCCCTGCCGGATCTGCTCAACGGAGTGTCGACAATTTTCGAAAATCTGGATTTTGACCCGCTAATTTATGAGGGGGCCATCGAAATTGTTGCACCTGAATTTATGGCTGTGCAGGCTGTGCCAGAGCTGGTCAGCTTGCTACGTGCTGAAGCACCGGGGCTCACGCTAGCCCTGACAAATACTGACGATACTTCTGTACAGCAGCTGGAATCAGGAGAAATTGATTTTCTACTGGAAGTAGAGAAAAAATTGCCTCGGGATTTTGTGGTGACCCCTCTGGGTAATTTCACCCCGGCAGTGTGGATGCGCAAAGACCACCCCCTGGCCGGGACAAATCCAACCCTGGAAGAAATGCTGGAATATCCTTTTGTACAGTATTATTTGTTGATTGCAGATAAGGTTTCGCCGTTGACGGAAAGCCGCTTTGACAAAGTGCTGGCCAGAATGGGCCATGTCCGAAACAAGGCGCTGGTGACCGATCAGCTCATGACTGCTCTGGGCACCCTGCATTCAACGGACTGCCTGATGCTGGCCACGACTGACGATCTCAAACTGGAACGTGAGTTTTATGAAATTGTTCGCCGACCCTACCCCGATAATATCGAGCACGACCCCGTCATTCCGGCCGTGTTGGTGCAACATAGGCGCACTATCAATTCACCCGTACACAATTGGGTAAAAGCTAAATTGCTGGATATTGTGCAGGGCATCAGGGAAGAGCGCGGTCTATAAGCAGTCTGTTGGCGAAAAGCCTGTAGATTTCATCTCGATTCTATCCATTTTAAACGGTCTTTGACCGGCTGCGGGTTTAATCAGTGGCTCATAATCGGTTAGTGAAAGAATTACAGGCGATAGCTCGATGTAGTCATCACTTTGGCTATCAACGACATGGCCTTTTTCACTGGATTAGGGAAGGGCAAACCACCGGCATTTAGCGCGCCAGTAGCGTGCCTGGCTTCATCGACGAGCATTTCTTCTACCACCGCGCGGCTTTTATTGTCGGCAGGCGGTAGCTCTTCCAGGTGACTTTCCAGGTGCTCGCAAACCTGTTCCTCGGTGGCAGCGACAAAGCCCAGACTCAAGCGGTCGCTGATCAGGCTGGCACCCGCTCCGAGCCCAAAAGACATGGCGTACCACAAAGGGTTGAGACGACTAGGTTGACTTCCCAGTGCTTTGAGGCGTAGTTCACACCAGGCCAGGTGATCAATTTCTTCTTCTGCCGCCTGTTGCATAGCTGCTCTGGTCGCCGCTGATTTTGCAGTAAGCGCCTGACCCTGGTAAAGACCCTGGGCGCATACTTCACCGCTGTGGTTGACACGCATCAGTCCGGCGGAGTGGTTTTTTTGACTGGCATCCATGGCCTCTTCTTCATATTGATGTGCGGGTGAGGGGCGAGATGAGTGATGCGCCTGACCGACGACAATGCCAAGCGCGTTGTCTAACTGGATAAATAACTGGTCAACTGGAGATAGATCGCGGTTTTTCATGATTTAGTCTGACTAAAGTGCCTCTGGGGACTGAATTGTAGCTAAAATTGCTAATGTGTGGGAGTACAGAGCGCGCGCGATACATGCGCAGCTGTGTAAAGTATAGAGTATAAAATTTCTACTTTTCATCCCGATTTATTCTTATTCTTAAGGAGGACAGCTATGCAGGATGCCCACGATCTCAACCTGGTAATAGCTTCAGGTGTATCAATCATCGGGCTGGAGACCTATGACGAACCGAGAGCCATTGACTTATTGCTGCGGGTTGCCCGGCAGCGGGATACAGCGCTGTATCAGTGGACTGTGACGGATGGTCTTAAACGTGCCGGTTTCGGTTTGCAGGTGGAACAAACGAGTAAATATTCTGAGCCCGGTGAACTACTTGATAAGCTAAAAAATCGTGCCGAACCGGGTGTCTACGCCTTATGTGATTTTCATCCATGGCTGGGCGAAGACATGCCAACTCAGGTGCGTCAGTTAAAAGATATTGCTCTGCGCAATGATAATGGGGTTGTGACTATCGTTCTGGTTAGTCACCGCATCAAATTGCCTGAGGAGCTATCCCGGTTAAGCGCTCGTTTTACGGTGTCGTTGCCAGGCAAGGCGCAAATTATGAAAGTGGTGCGCGAGGAAGCGAAAAGCTGGGCGAGGAGTCATAGCGAAGGGCGCGTAAAAACGGACAATGACACGCTGGAACAGCTGGTAAGCGGGCTGCGAGGCTTGACTCATGGCGAAGTAAGACGTCTGGTGCGTAGGGCTATTGTCGATGATGGGGCGATTACCAATGCTGACCTGCCCGAGATAAATGAGGCCAAGTTTCGTCTTATGGATATGGAGGGGGTACTGAGCTTTGACTATAGCGGCGGGCAGTTTTCTGATGTTGGAGGTATGGAAAACCTCAAGGACTGGCTGGAAAAGCGCAAAGCAGTCTTTACCGGTTCAGTGAGTGGGCTTGATTCACCAAAAGGTATTTTGCTGCTTGGTGTTCAGGGTGGAGGTAAAAGCCTGGCGGCCAAATCAATAGCCGGTGCCTGGGCAGTGCCACTGCTGAAGCTTGATATGGGGGCTCTGTATAATAAATTTTTTGGCGAGACTGAACGTAATCTGCGCGAATCTTTAAGCCTTGCGGAAAAAATGTCCCCTTGTGTGTTGTGGCTTGATGAGCTTGAAAAAGGTCTGGGTGGTGACCGTGACGACAGCGGGACTGGAGGCCGCGTGCTGGGCACACTGCTAACCTGGATGGCTGAGCGAAAGAGCGGTGTTTTTATGGTGGCGACATCAAACGATGTTTCACAATTGCCGCCTGAGTTGATCCGCAAAGGACGCTTCGATGAGTTGTTTTTTGTTGATCTGCCGGATGCCGATGCCCGTCACAAGATCTTTTCGATACACATGAGCAACCGAAAACTGGATGTTGCCCAGTTTTCTATGGCGGAACTGGTGGCTGCCGCGGAGGGGTTTTCAGGCGCTGAAATTGAGCAGGCAATTGTGTCGGGCCTGTATAGTGCGCTGGCCCGTAATGAAGACATGACGACAGAGTTATTATTAGATGAGATTCTGTCGACCAGCCCGCTTTCGGTGGTAATGGGGGATCGCATAGCTCAATTGCGGGCCTGGGCGCAACAACGAAATGTAGTGATGGCCTGACGAGATACGCGGGGCCTTTATTGGTTTTCAGGCAGAACCTTTTTCACGTGTAATTGCGCGATAGCCTATATCGCTACGGTAGAACGCACCTTGCCAGCGGATGTTACGCACGGACTGGTAGGCGTTTTTCTGCGCACTGCTGACTGTATCTCCCAGGGCAGTGACACAAAGCACACGACCGCCGTTGGTCAACAGAGTTTTGTCACGGAGTATTGTTCCTGCATGAAAGACCTTAGTGGTAGGCGTTTCTTCCGGAATGCCACTGATTTCCAGCCCTTTGGCATATTTTTCTGGATAACCTCCCGAAGCTATGACCACCCCGACCGCACTGCGCGGATCCCATCTGGTCTCGATGTGAGCCAGGTTTCCATCCAGAGCAGCGGTGCACAATTCGACTAAATCAGATTGCAGACGCATCATGATCGGTTGGGTTTCAGGATCGCCGAAACGACAATTGAATTCAATGACCCTGGGTGTCCCATCGCTGGTAATCATCAGGCCGGCGTACAGGAAACCGGTGTAATCGTTGCCCTCGGCGGCCATGCCGCGAACGGTTGGTAAAATGACCTCCTGCATAATGCGTTCATAGACAGTGGCCGTGACTACGGGTGCTGGCGAGTAGGCACCCATGCCCCCAGTATTGGGGCCCGTATCGCCATCACCAGCACGTTTATGATCCTGGCTGGTAGCCATGGGCAGGACATTTTTACCGTCGGCGATGACGATAAAGCTGGCTTCCTCTCCCTCAAGAAACTCTTCTACAACCACGCGATGGCCAGCTTCGCCGAAAGCATTACCAGCGAGCATGTCTTCAAGGGCGGCTTCGGCTTCAGGTAAAGTCATGGCCACGATCACGCCTTTTCCTGCGGCCAGGCCGTCGGCTTTAATAACAATAGGCGCTCCACATTTGCGTACATAGCTTAGTGCTGCCTCAAGGTCGGTAAAGGTGTCGTAGGCTGCAGTGGGTATGTTGTGGCGGGCGAGAAAATGCTTGGTAAATGTTTTCGATCCCTCCAGTTGTGCGGCTCCCTGTGTCGGACCAAATATTTTCAGACCCCGCTGCTGAAAATAATCCACAATGCCCGCTACTAACGGAGCTTCCGGGCCTACAATTGTCAGGGCGCAATCATTTCGCTCGGCAAAATCTGCAAGTCTGGCAAAATCATCTACCTGGATATCGACATTCTGCATTTTAGCTTCGCTGGCGGTGCCTCCGTTGCCAGGAGCCACGTAGACAGTGGTCACGTTGTTGTTTTGCGC
>QNFP01000267.1 GCA_003645535.1 Gammaproteobacteria bacterium
CAGCGCTGATTGCGGCCATCTCGGTGGGTGCGGGAAACCTGGGTGGCAGCCGTGAAGTTTATACAGCCCTGCAATACTGGCAGCAGTGTGGCACCGACCTGGATGCCTGGCGAGAAATAATCAAAAATCCGCCGCAGGAGGAACGTACCGATTCCTGGCCTGAGTTTGAACACACACCCGGGTTTGATCCTAACGGCGGCAGTTGCCCCACGCCGGTCAAACAATTACTCGATCATCTATGCTCTATTGACGGCACTGATACATTGTATTGGTTACAAAAACATCGGGCGGATTTGGAGGGGTACTCGCAAATGCCGCTGAGTTTTTCTGGCATTGCTGCCGCCATTTTCTTTGATCTTGAGTTTGAGCCCGAACAGGCTGAAATTATTTATTTGATGCTGCGCTTACCGGGTGCTGCGGCCCACGCCCTGGAACAGGAAAAAATGGGATTCAGTCGCTACCCGTTTTTTTTGGATGGTATTAGTTTAACTGACGATCCGGGACCAGTGTCGAACAGTGAATAAAGATAAAAAAATCCCCCATGGGCCAGATCTCCTAAAGCATTGCGAGGATAACTGGCATACATCAATAGGTGCCAGCTTCCCCAGGGAGCAGCGCACCGTTTTAAGGGGTAAGGATTTATTAGGCGAACTAAGCAATCACCGCTGGATGGAGCTAATGGTATACGCCATTACTGGCAAGGAATCGAAAAGGCTTGCCCGGCTGGTAGAGGCTATGTGGGTTATTGCGACTAGCTTCCCCGATCCGCGGCTCTGGAATAACAGAGTAGCCGCCCTAGGGGGCACAGTTAGAACAACTGGGGCACTGGCCGCAAACGCGGCATCCGCTGTATCGGAAGCAAACGCCTATGGAGTCAGAGTAGGAAAACGTGCCATCGATTTGCTGTACAGGTTCAAAGAAAAACTAAATGCCGGTGAGAAACTGGAAGATTTGATCAAACAGGAGTTTAAACAATACAGGGTTCTTAGTGGGTACGGGAGGCCATTGGTTAGCAAGGACGAGAGGGTTGAACCTTTAATGAAATTTGCAAAATCAATGGGCCTTGGTGACGGCCCATTTATAAAGCTTACTTTTGATATTTCCGAATACCTAAGCAACTCCAGGTATAGATATCAGCTCAATATTTCCGCTGTTATGGCCGGGCTGCTGGCGGATGAAGGGGTATCAGCTGAAAATGCTTACTACTTGGTAATTAACTGTTTTTTGGGCGGTATATTGCCCTGCTATATCGATGCAAAAAATCATCCAGAAGGCACACTGTTTCCTCTGTCCACCACAAGAATTAACTACACCGGCCAGCACACCACAAGAAGCTGGGATCCAACATAGAGGTAATCGACCATGCTTACAAATAATGCCATTAGGTTTCTTGCAATGCTTACCCTGGCCTATTCCTCGACACTTATGGCTCTCGAAGAGGATGAACTGTCAGCGCTTTACGGTGATGAAGAGTTCATTAGTATTGCCACTGGCATATCTCAACCGCTGTCAAAAGCCCCGGCTGTCGCTTCTATAGTTACCGCCAACGACATAAAAAGAATGGGTGCTACCGATCTGGATGAAGTGCTGGAATCCATACCCGGCCTGCATGTGGCGACTAGAGCGGAGGGCTATGCCCCAGTATACATATTCCGGGGTATTTATGCCGAGAGCAATCCCCAGGTGCTGATGCTGGTTAACGGCGTACCGCTGGAGTCGCTCTATCTTGGTGACCGGAATCAGGTCTGGGGAGGCTTCCCAGTTGAATCCATTTCTCGCGTTGAAGTAATTCGAGGGCCCGGCTCAGCGATTTATGGGGCCGATGCCTTTGCCGGTGTGATCAATGTCGTTACCAAAAATGCCAACGAATTCTCCGGGTTAGATATGGGTATGCGATACGGCAATTTTGATACCAAAGACTTTTGGATAACTTATGGAAAATCCGGTGAAAAACTGGATATAGCCGCCAGCGTTGAAGTTCGTGATACCGACGGCCAGGACGAAAAAATTGAAACCGATGCGCAAACATTTCTCGACGCAATATCAGGCACTTCGGCTTCTCTCGCACGAGGGGGTGTAAATCTGAACAGAAAAAATCTCGATACTCGGCTCCAGCTCGGTTACGGATACTGGACCTTTAACTCCGGTGCCCAACTCCGTAATAATTACGGCGTCGGTGTTGGCCTGGCGCAAGCGCTGGATTCTCACGGGCAAGCCAAGAGTAAGCGCTATAACGCTGATCTTACCTATGACAACCCGGACTATGTAGAAAACCTTGGGGTTAAGGCCTCTGTAAGTTTCCTTAATACTTCACAGGAAAATGACGACGATTTCATACTATTCCCTCCAGGCTCCAGAGGGCCCTTCTTCGGCCCCTCAGGCGCACCGATTTTCCCACCCTGGCCCGATGGCATTATTGCAACCCCGGAACTATGGGAAAGACACTACCGAGCGAATATAGCTACCACCTACCATGGTATCGATCACCACGAGGTTATGATCGGTGCGGGCTATTATTATGGTGAGGTTTATAAAACCAAGGAAAAAAGGAATTTTGGCATTGACCCAAATACCGGTTTGCCCATCTTACCCGGTAGCCCACTGGTTGATGTCAGTGACACGCCGCTTGTATTTCTGC
The DNA here is from genome assembly GCA_003645535.1 of Gammaproteobacteria bacterium. Lineage (GTDB taxonomy): Bacteria > Pseudomonadota > Gammaproteobacteria > Pseudomonadales > Porticoccaceae > HB2-32-21. The sequence continues at coordinate 2,639 of QNFP01000267.1, forward strand.
CCGAGGACAACCGCGAAAACCGCTATATTTTCCTGCAGGATGTTTGGCAACTTGCCAATGACTGGGCCCTGACTGGAGGTGTGCGCTATGATCACTACTCCGATTTTGGCGATACGGTAAACCCCCGGTTTGCTCTAGTATGGTCTACTCGACATAACCTGACCACCAAGTTCCTTTATGGCGAGGCATTCCGAGCACCATCTTTTGCCGAGACCAGAGTGCAATCCAACCCCGCTATCCTCGGCAACTCGAATCTCGAACCGGAAACCCTTGAAAGTTTTGAACTCGCCTTTAACTACCGACCAACATTCAACATTAACCTGGATTTGAATGTATTCCATTATGAATGGAAAGATATTATTCAGTTCGTGCCGGATAGCAATGGTTTAACTCGTACCGCTCAAAATGTTGGCAAACAGGAAGCAGACGGTCTGGAATTTGAAGCTAACTGGAAGGTCACCGAGCAACTGTCAATTCTGGGCAACTACGCCTTTCAGGATTCAGAGGATAAAAAAAACCATACTGATGCCGCGAATGCGCCTGAACAGCAATTCTATGTGCGTGCTTTTTGGCAATTGCCAGAAAAATTTAACGTATCTGTTCAGCTAAACAGAGTAATGGATCGCAACCGAGAATTTAACGATCCACGGGGAGATATAGACGATTACACAATCGTTGATATGACTATTCGCAAGAAAATATTTGGCGATCAACTGGAGTTATCTTTGCTCGCCAAAAATGTGTTTGATGAGGATGCTCGAGAACCCAGCCTCAATACTTCTCCAGTACCATTTATACCGGATGATCTGCCCCTGGCAGGCCGGAGCATCTTTGGTGAAGTCAGATACAATTTCAATTAGACCGAATTTGTGAAATTGTTGATTCAATATGGATGTTTGTGAATGCAGGGAATGCAGTTGAGCGCAAAATATATTGAACCGCTAACGTGGGTTACGATGACCGCAGTGAGAGCTGTCAGTTTTATGCTTATATTGTCGGTCTCGGTGGCGGCTGCGCCTAATCCTGCCTTTTCTTCCGGCTTAGTTGTTCTGTACCCTGAAGTTCGCCAGCCCTATGCAAAAATCTATGAAGATATTATTAGCGGCATTGAGGAAACATACCAAAGCACCACCAATGCGATAGCTGTTACACCGGGCCAGTCCATGGACTATTACAGAACTAGCGTAGAACAGTTTGATCCAGACACTATCATAGCGCTCGGCCAACCCAGCCTGAAACTCATCGAGGAGATGAATATTGATGTGCCACTGGTAGCTGGTGCGGTCTCTCATACCCACGCAAAGGTGCGCGGTATTTCAATGGTGCCAGATGTGCGGGTAATCATCGATAAACTACTACTGCTCGACAGTAATGTCCAGATTGTGCATCTGGTAATCAATGCAAACAATCGGAAAAAACGTCTCCAGGATGCTAATGCTTATGCAACGAGTAAAGGTATAAATCTTGTTGTACACGATGTTAGTACTGTTCAGGCAGCTGCGAGTGAATACCGAAGTATTCTTGGCGAGATCGAGCATGGCGATGCCATATGGTTAATGCGGGATAAGGCACTGAACGATTCAGCTCTGCTATCCCAGGTACTGGAAACGGCCTGGAAAAAAAAGGTTATAGTTTTTTCTTCTAATCCAACACATGTGAAACGTGGTGCATTATTTGCTATTTATCCAAATAACCAAAAACTTGGACTTAGCCTGGGCCTTCTCGCCAAGCAGTCTGAAACTGGTGATGATAAGCCTGCGGCTATGACACCCTTGCGGGACGTTTACGCTATCGTAAACGGTCGGACTAGTCGCCACCTGGGAATCAGCCTGTCAGGGAAGGTCCGTTCTGAAATCGATATTATCCTCTAGCTAACATCTGCAATTTATGCCTATTTTTTCCTTCCTAAAGCTAGACCACTTAAAGTTTCGACAGCAGATCGTCGTCATTTTCTGTGCTGGAATACTGTTACTTGCGCCCCTGACTTCATACATTATATATGTCACATCCAATGATGTTCTTATAAAGCAATTACATGCGCAGGGAGTGCA
>QNFP01000268.1 GCA_003645535.1 Gammaproteobacteria bacterium
CGGCCCTTTAAAAGCAGATAGCTAAAAAGGGGGATATTTTGCCAGGGCTTGATCAGTGTTTCGCAATGGGGGCAGCGGGAAGGGGGGTACACCAGGCTGAATTTATCGGTCACTTCCTGGGGCTGCTGCCCTAAAAAATCCCGAGCATCGTGACGCCAGGCAGCCTGAAGTTGCAAAGGCAATCGGTAAATGACCACATTGAGAAAGCTACCAATCAGCAGTCCAAACACTGCTGCAAGAGAGATAAGTATCTCAACAGGGTAAACAGCCACTCCTTCGTTCAAAATTAGATAACTGAGCCCAGTTGGAAGATAGGCAGGTACATGGCAATCAAAAGGCCACCGACGAGTACGCCCAGTACCGACATAATCATCGGTTCCAGCAGCGCTGTTAGATTGTCCACCGCATTATCGACAGCTTCCTCATAAAAATCTGCTGATTTATCCATCATTTCGTCCAGGGAACCGGATTCTTCACCAATGGAGGTTAACTGCAGCAACATCACCGGGAATACACCCGTTGCTTTCAATGCGGAATGCATAGTCAGGCCGGTGGTTACGTCATCTCTTACCTGTAAAATCGCATTTCGGTAGACAGCATTGCCGGCAGCTCCGGCCACTGATTCAAGCGCTTCAACCAGTGGCACGCCGGCCGCAAAAGTAGTAGACAGCGTGCGGGCAAAACGTGCCACAGCGCCATTGTGGATGATATTACCTATAACAGGCGTTTTTAACACCAGCGCATCGAACCCATCTGCAAATTTTTGTGATCTCCGGCGCGCCTCTCTGAAAGCATATCCAAGCCCAATAAGTATGGCTAAAATTACCAGCCACCACTGCTGAGCAAGGTTGGAAAGATTCAGCACGAACAATGTAAACGCAGGTAAGTCAGCCCCAAAGTTTTGAAATGTCGAGGCAAAGACAGGCACTACTTTGATCAACAATATAGCCGTTACAATAATGGCGACAACGACAACAGCGGCAGGGTAGGTCAACGCCTTTTTTATCTTAGCTTTTAACTGCTCGGTCTTTTCTTTGTAGGTGGCTACGCGATCCAGCAAAGTATCCAGCGCACCGGCCTGTTCTCCAGCATCCACCAGGCTGCAAAAAAGGTTATCAAAATATTTTGGATGCTTGCGCAGCGCTGAGGCAAATGAATTACCAGCGGAAACCTCCTCATGAAGGCTGCCAACCAGCTCCTTAAGCTTTTCATTTTCGGCGCCCTCCACAACAATCTCGAAGCTTTGCACCAGGGGTACACCCGCTTTCATCATGGTGGCCATTTGCCGTGTAAATATAGCGATGTCGAGCGGCTTGATGGGTTTGCTGCGCTTAAATAATTCTTTTGGCTTTTTCCTGACAGATTGAGGAACCACGCCCTGCTGACGCAACTGCGCCTTGATAAGTGCGGCGTTGGTTCCAGTTACTTCGCCTTTTACGGACTTGCCGTCCTTACGCTTGCCTTTGTAAATAAATACCTGAGCCTGTGCAGTGGCCATTGCTTAATCCCTCGTGACGCGGTTTGCTTCTTCCAGACTGATTATACCTTCAGCCACTTTTTTTAGTGCCGACTGACGCAAAGTTCTGAAACCTTCCTGTTTCGCCTGTGTGGCAATTTCCAGTGAGTTGCCACCAGTCATAATCAGCGTTGCGATAGCGGGGCTCATTTTTAACACCTCATAGAGACCTACGCGGCCCTTGTAGCCATTGGCGCATTTGTCACAACCGACAGGTTGAAATATTTCAATGTCGTCAAAAGGTATATCAATGGACTCAAAGCCTTCTTCTTCGAGAATATTTTGTGGTACGTCGTGAAAAGGCTGTTTGCAGACTGTGCACAATCTGCGTGCCAGGCGCTGGGCTATGATAAGGCTGACCGACGTCGCCACGTTAAACGATGGGACGCCCATATTGAGCAATCTGGTCAGGGTTTCGGGGGCACTGTTGGTGTGCAGTGTAGACAATACCATGTGTCCGGTCTGGGCAGCTTTAATGGCTATGTCTGCTGTTTCCAGGTCGCGAATCTCACCGACCATCACCACATCGGGATCCTGGCGCAGGAAGGCCCTTAGCGCTTCAGCGAAGGTGAGGCCGACGCGGGCATTTACCTGTACCTGATTGATGCCTTCCATATTTATTTCAACAGGATCCTCGGCAGTGGAAATATTGCGTTCCGCCGTGTTGAGAATATTCAGGCCTGTGTACAGCGAGACAGTCTTGCCAGACCCGGTAGGCCCGGTCACCAGAATCATGCCCTGGTGTAGGTGCAGTGTGTGTAAATAGGCTTCTTGCTGATCTGGCTCGTAGCCCAGTGCTTCAATGCCCATCTGTGCACTGGTCGGATCGAGAATACGCAACACTACTTTTTCACCGTACTGGGTGGGCAGGGTATTAACGCGAAAATCGATCGCTCTCTTTTTTGACAGCTTTAACTTGACCCGACCATCCTGGGGAACTCGCCGCTCTGAAATGTCCATACGTGACATGACCTTAAGGCGGGCAGCTAGCCGGTTAGCCATATTGATCGGTGGGCTGGTTATTTCTTCGAGAATCCCGTCAGTACGAAAACGAACCCGGTAGCGGTGTTCATAGGGTTCAAAATGTATATCAGATGAGCCTCGCCTGATGGCATCGAGCAGTAGTTTGTTGACGAACCGCACGATGGGGGCGTCATCTTCGTCAGTGGTAACTGCACCGGCATCATTGGCACTTTCTCCGGAATCAATATCCAGGTTGTCGAGTTCGATCTCATCCAGGCCACCCAGGGCATCACTGAGATCCGCTTCGCTTTTTTCAAGATACACTTCTATAGCAGCTTTCAGTTTGTCGTATTCGACAACAATCGGCTCAACCGTAGCCCCAACGTTAAAGCGAATCTCGTTGATGGTCTGTTGATTGGTTGGATCGCAGACCGCTATTTGCAGGCGGTTGGCTTTAAAGGACACGGGTAAGGCCATATGTTTGGCAATTAGCAGCGGGTCAACCAGTCCGCCAGGGCAGGAATCAGGGCTGAGATAATCGAGGTCAAACAGAGGTACGCCAAATTCCTGGGCAGTAAGATTGGCAATCTCCAGGGCAGTCAGTGCATTGTTTTCAACTAAATGCTGTGCCAGTGAGATACCTGCGGCTTCGCAGGCGCTGACCGCCTCAGTAACTGAAAGCTCGTCGAGTAGTTCATCACTGACCAGACGTCTGGGTAAACCCCGTAATGTGATCTGACCTTCTTTTCCTGGATTCATAGTTTACATCGGGCTGGGTTGAGTAATCTTGGTTTAGTAATCTTGGTTTGGTAATCTTGGAATTCTAGTTTGGGCTGAGCTTGTCTGGATTGAGTGTCTGGGTTGAGTAATTGTTGTCTGTACGTCTGTCTGTATGGAAGTTATCGGCAGTACAGCTTGCTTAATAATTAGTTTAGCTTATAACTTATCTTATAATAAAAGAATCCCGCCACAAAAATCTCTATCAATTCTACGGCAATAGCGGCCTTTTACAAGAGAGTACATTAAATCTTTGTAAATACTTAAAATCCTTTGCGTTAGTTCACGTGTTTGTTGGTTTTTGACAAAATCTGTCATTTATTGGCAAATATTAGCGGGCTTGTCTACGTGAAAATCAAGGTGGTGAAGCCGAAAGCCTTTATTTTCGCGCATAATTACAATTGGCATGGTTTCTGCTTCATAGCTTGGGCAAGGTTTTGGACAAGGTTTCAAAACCAATATTAAATCGAAGGAGATTCACCATGCAAAAAGCAAGAAAACAAGGGGGCTTTACGCTGATCGAACTGATGATTGTTATCGCAATTATTGGTATTTTGGCTGCCGTCGCCCTGCCGGCATACAATCAATACATCATTAAATCAAAAATGTCAGAAGCAATTTTGGCGGCCAGCCAGTGTCGTACGGCCATTGCCGAAACTTACCAAAGTGTTATCGATTCTGATTTGCCGGATGGCGGCGACTGGGGTTGTGAAGGTAGTGGTGGTCTGACCAAGTATGTCGATTCAATTGAAACCGATAGCTCGGGCGTTATTACGGTGACCACATCCGGTTCATTTAATGATTCGGGCGCTGATTCCAAAACGATTGTTTTGACCCCTTACTACACCGATACTACTAAAATGAGTAGCAGCAATTGGGGCAAGCAGATATTTAAATTCAAATGTGCGGCGGGTTCGGGTGACGGAGTTGACGCGAAGTTTCTGCCAGGTTCCTGTAAGTAGTGGCTTAGAATTTGTATAACCCATATTAAAGAAGCCCTGTTTATTGCGGGGCTTTTTTATTGATGGGGGGTGGCCAATCCGGATGTCGCCTGTAACCCGGGCTGGAGTTGGCGGGCCAGATTGTGATAGATGGCCGGGAAAAGGAAGAGCGTATTTTGTATATCTCGATAATCCGAGAGGGCGAATTGAATGCGAAAGTGTAGTGGAGCAGACTTGTTTAAAACCTATAGCTTTATGGTGGTTGGCGCACTATTGCTGATGACCGCAGTGAATATGATGGAGCTTTCGTTTATCGGCCACGACACGGTTAATATGCGGATTTTCATGAGTGGCTTATTGTCGAGCCCGGGCTTTATGAAAAATCTTGGCTTTTTTGTGGCTGCTGTGCTTTTTGTCCACGCACTGTGGCTGCTGGCTTTATGGGTGATAACCGCCGGCTGGATGACCAGAGTCAGCGCCGATA
>QNFP01000269.1 GCA_003645535.1 Gammaproteobacteria bacterium
AGATGGAGGCACACAGAAGCTGACCCCCACGATGGGAGTGACTCAATTGTATTTGAACTGTACTGGGTTCCCGTTGAGGCAATACCCACGCTAGGGGGTATTGATGGAGCGATGCTGGCTGAGCTAAAAAACTCCCTTGCCGCGCTCGATGTCTGAATATTTACAGCACGGCTATACGCTGAGGTTCTCCGTGCGGGGCTTCCTCGCTCTCACGAAAAAAATCCTATTTTTAGAGATGCCCTTAAGTTGTAGGGGAGTTTATTCAACGTGTAATTTTCTGCATTAAGGCAACCGCCGCAGTTAGCAGAAAAGCCATCAATATTACACCGACAGAAGCTAGCATATTTCCGAGCCATTCCGGTTTTAATAGCAGCATCGTTCCTAACCCCATCATCATACTGCCAGACAGGAGTTTCAATAGACGACCCTCCAGCTCTGATAATTTTCTGCTGCCAAGGGTCCGGGTGAACATCAACACAATCAGCAGCAATGGAATGACATAAATGACATTGTAGAGGCCCAGGTACAAATAATATTGCGTACTTGCCAGCTCATTCAGCGTCAAAATGCGGGTATAGATCATCGGCAGGCCAGCGGTGCATAGTAATTCGTAGCTGTTTGCTGTAATCGCCAGAATAATGGTTGCCCCAAGCATTGTTGCCCAGCTTCCTGTTTGGGTGAGAGTACGCATGCGGGTAATTAACCTGGATCTGGCCGAGTTCGACAGGGATAACGAAAAGCTTTTTTTAAAGAAGAAGTAATCTTTGATATTTATTAACCCGAAACTGATAGCGATGGCGCCAGCGACGGCAGTAATCAGGGGCAGCGGGCCAGTAATAACAAATATATTGAGCCAGGCGCTCATGAATAGAAAATACATCACACCGGAGCATAAGACAAAGATAGAGCCGATCACCAGCATCCTTGTTTGGCTACGAGTGTGAGCCATTATGCTGAGTAGAAATAGCAGAACAAAAAAAGCACAGGGGTTGAAGGCGTCCAGAGCAGCAACCACCAGCGTAAATATCGGCAAAGAAAAATCCTTATAGTGAACATTGCCTAACCATGGAATGACAAAATCTTCCTGGATTTGATGTTGTTGCGGATTTTTCTGGTGATGACAGGCTAGTAATTTTTCTTCCAGTTGGCGGCCGGTTGTTTCAGCATGATCGTAACCGACCATCATCTGGCTACAAAAAATAAAAGCGGGAACCTGGTTGCTCGACAGCTTTAGCTTTTCGGTCATCGACGCATAACGTACCTGATTGTCTCGATTATCAAATAGCTCGTAGCTATGCAGGGTTAGCCATGGATGAATTTCTGGCAATTTGTCGACAAATGATTTGGCCTCCAGGCAATGGGGGCAGTAGCGTGACGAAAAATAGTGCAGGGTGACATTGCCTGGTTCGTCAAGGCCGCTTGCAGTTTCCGCATGAACGGGTAGAAGCAATCCGACAAACAGGAACAGACAGATAATAGCAAGCGCGGAACTGTATAGCTTGCATGTATCTTTTCGGACATTGTAGAAAGCGCCAATCATTGAGGCATTCCCCGAGCAGTCTTTAGAAAATAGAGACAGGAAAATAGGCTTAGGATTGAAGTAAGTAGTTCTTATCCGGGTCATCATATATGACGGTGTTTCGTTATTCCGCCCTTATTGAATTCCGTACACTGCTTGGTAAAACAACATATAAGAAAATATTGGCCAATGGAATTGGTTCGATCCCTTTTCATGATGAAAGTCATTTATACTTTTACTAAAAGCGCGATACTTTGCTGGCACAATCAGAAAGGTGGCAAAGGTTATAGTCCAGCGCTCTCGGAAAGCAACAGGTCTCAGAGGACTAACCTGGTTAATCGCAATGTAAACTAAACTCAACGTAAAAAGGTGTCAAACTTATGAAACGGATTTATTTTTTGCTACCCACGGTTCAGTCGGCAGCGAGCATAGTGACGGAACTTGTCGGCAATGGTGTCCCGGAAAAGCATATTCATCTGATTGCCAATGAAAACACATCACTAGAAGATTTACCTGAAGCCACGCTGTTGCAGAAAAGTGATTTTATCCCCGCCGTGGAACGCGGTATTCCTATTGGCGGCACAACCGGTTTGCTCGCTGGACTAGTCGCGATGGCCATACCGGGTTTTGGCGCGATTGTTAGTGGGGGTGCGCTTATTGCTGTAACACTGGCCGGCGCAGGCGTAGGCACCTTGCTGAGTAGTATGGTGGCATTAGAAATTCCAAACTCTCGCCACAAGGCTTATCAGGACGCTATCGACAAAGGCGAAATTCTGATGCTTATCGATACCCCGAAAGATCAGGTTGGTCATATGACAGAGCTTGTTATTCGACACCATGCAGAAGCGGAGCTTGAGGATATTGAGCCGAGATTGCCTCTGCTACCACCGGGCTACTGAACAGGCTGTGTGCAAAACGTGGCAGGTGGCGAATGGCAGGGTAGGGGCTTTTCATTCTTGAAGAAAGCCTCCTTAAAGACCCGGTAACCTTCCTACATCAGCGGACGTGTTCCGACTGTTATTTTTTGGCACTGTAAGTCTTAGGGAACGTCTGATCAATTCATGAACTCGTATCTCGCGTCCAAAATGCCCAGCTTCTTCGTCGCCTTAATAGCGCCTACTGTTGGTGCAAATCTTCACAATAGCTTGCTATTACGTGCGATTTTCGCCTCGCCTAAAAGCGCCTACTGTTGGTGAATCTGAACATTTTGAAACACCATCTACTTCGTCCAGAATTAATCAGAGGTTCCTTAGTGCTTCAGGGAGATTTTCGCTGGTCTATTCCGTTTCTACCTTAATAGTTACAAACCAGGTGGTTATGGCATACTGGATTGGACGAAATATATCACTAAACGTGTTCAATGAACGAAATTATCGATAAGGCACGGGACTACGCGACCCAGGCGCATGCCAGAATTGACCAGCGGCGTAAATACTCAAATCAGGCCTATGACGTGCACCTGAAAAAAGTTGCGGAGCTGGTCGAAGAGGTGACGGACGATCCACATATGCTTGCCGCTGCCTGGTTGCACGACACGGTAGAGGATACTGCCGCGACCATGCAGGATATTGAAAAGCTGTTCGGTACAGAAGTCGCTGATCTGGTTGCAGATTTGACGGATGTAAGCCTTCCTGGCGATGGCAACCGGGCGCAGCGCAAGGCAATCGACCGCGAGCATATTGCCCTGGCATCATCGCGGGCAAAAACTGTAAAACTCGCTGACCTGATCGATAACTGCAGGGATATATCCCACCATGACCCGCGGTTTGCTCAGGTTTTTATGGTGGAAATGGAAGCGCTGCTCCGGGTGCTGGAATCTGGTGACGAGGTATTACTTAAGCGAGCTCACAAGACATTGATGCAATGTCGCGAAAAGCTTGAATCCTCAACCGCAAAAAATAATCATATTCCTAGCCAAAATATAGACCAGAACCTGTACACCAACCTGAACAATGAACGTGCAATGCGCCTTTTTGCCGATGCATTTTGCGTTCAGGATATCGCTGAGCGGCTCGGATCTTTCGATAGTGATACCTCGGCAGTGAAAGCAAAAGAACTGATGCTCTCAAAGGACTGGATTGTTGCCGGCCTCCGCCAGGGGGGGTTGGTGACCGGATATATTTTACGAGACGATCTGCAACGAGGTTGTTGTGGTGACTACCAGCGCGAAATTGGACATGGTCAACTGGTGACGGGTGATTCGTCATTATCGAATGTGATTCACGTGCTGACCCACCATGATTTTTGTTTTGTCGATATATTAGGCGGTGGCCCCTCGGGGATTGTGCTGCGGGAACATGCTCAAAAACCAATCGTACGCATGTGGTTATTCGGCGTCGTTACCATTATTGAAACAAATATTCTTCATCGAATTGAAGAGCTTTATGCCGGCGAGTCCTGGACTCGATTTTTGACCGAACAGAGACTCAATAAAGCCAGAGAGATGCAGAGCGAACGAACACGGCGTGGCCAGCATTGTCGTCTGGTGGATTGCCTGCAGTTATCGGATAAGGCACAAATTTTGATTGCAGACAAAACCCAACTGGAATGGCTGGGTTTTCCATCAAAAAGGGTGGCAAAGAAAGTCATAAAAGATCTGGATTCTTTGCGCAATAACCTCGCGCACGCTCAGGATATTATTACTCATGACTGGGTGCAGATCGCCCGTATGACTCAACGTATAGAAGCAGCCATGCATGGGGTGGCTGCAGAATAACCCCTCAGCGGGGGGCGAATTCTCCGCAAGTTAACCGGGATCTGCGTGGGTGATTTTTTCTCGCAATACGGGGTGGGTTCACTGTTGTCCCATCTATTTTAATGCCTCATAAGAAAGGTGATAGTCGAAACCGATCGGCTTATGTAACGGTTACATTTCTTTACAGGCCTCTATATGGATGATTCTAACTATATAAGGTGCCTACTGGTTGCGGGGAACCCGGGAACCTAGCGCCGGCGACCACCACCACGTCGCGGCATTCTGGACGGGCGGCCCATACTTCCCATTTGCCTACCTCCTCGCTGAACACCTGCTCGATCTGGTCGGTTTTCCCGCCGCTCTTCTACCCTATCCCTTCTGTCCTCTCTTTGGTCCTCTCGGTGTTCAATATAGTCCTCAACATCGTCATCGTCATAGCCATAGTATGGGTACGGATAGCTGTA
>QNFP01000270.1 GCA_003645535.1 Gammaproteobacteria bacterium
AAAGGCTTGGACTTCTGAGACAGCTATTCTTATGAGTAAAGGCTTTAATAAAATACCGTGGGACAAGGTACATCTTTCTCCGGTACAAATCGAACACCTAGTTCAAGGATATCTTGGATGGGTGGGAGCTACGACGCTAGGTGCAGTTGACCAAGTATTCACTCAGCCATTGGGTGGATTTCCAGGTAGGCCATCAAGGAGGATAGAAGAGTATCCATTGATCGGGTCATTTGTCGGAACAACACCATCGAGAGCAACAAAATATTCTAGCTTGTTTTACGAAGGATTGAAAGAGATGAATCAACAGTATGCTGATATGCGTAATTATCGAATTCTCGGAGAGACGGAGAAGGCATTAGATATTGCTCATAAAAACAAGGATACATTAAGATTCAGAAAACTTGCGAATAAAATCCAGAAGAATGTAGCGAGTATTACCAGAAGGATTAGGCTGATCAGATTGGACAAGAAGATGTCCGCACAGCGCAAACGTGCCAAGATCGACAACCTTACGGTGACAAAGAATAAACTACTGAAGATGGCTGTTGGGAAGATCAATCTATAAAGCATTCCTATACCAGTACTTACAATCTAAAAAAATAAATATATTTTTATCTTGCAATCTGAACAGTTCCGTTGTATACTCTTTTTTCAGTCGGCAAGGAAAGACGGTTTACCATATTTTTTAAGGAGATTGAGATGAGCAAATTAGGAATTAGAATGAGTGGGGTTGTCCTTATAGGCGTGTTTTTATTGGCGTTAGCACTAGGGACGGGGTGGATCGTTAATATTTACAAGTTCACTCAGCTTGATTTTGAGCGACCAGTAAAAGCAGAGGTACTAAGAGGTATAGGGTTGTTTCCACCGTTTGGTGCCATCATAGGATGGGTGCCAATTAAAGACGGCAAGTAATTTTAATGTTTTGGATAAGGGGATTATTTTGCACAGCGATACGAAGATAGGGTGTTGGATTGCAGGGATTATTGTAGGGCTTATTATTACTATTATAGTTTGTTCTATGGCGTTTTACCCTAAGTATAGGGTGTATAAGCAGAATCTGGCAGGACAGGCAACTTTGAGGGAAGCTGAGTGGACAAAAAGAATCACAATCGAATCTGCTAAAGCAAAGAAAGACAGTGCATCTTTACTGGCAGAGGCCGAGATTGAAAGAGCAAAGGGCGTGGCTGAGGCTAATAAGATAATTGGTGACAGTTTGAAAGATAATGAAGGATACCTGCAATATTTATGGATAGACAGCTTGACGGAGACATCGAATAGGATCATATATGTCCCGACAGAAGCCAATATTCCTATAATGGAAGCAGGGCAAAGATAGGAATTATTCCCATGTAGCTCAGTTGGTAGAGCACACGGCTGTTAACCGTGGTGTCGAAGGTTCAAGTCCTTCTGTGGGAGCCATAAGAGGTGGAGAAGTGGACGAAAGTAGACTCAGCAGAAATCCACGAAGTACCACCGCTGTTAGGCAGTTTGTTTGAGGGGTTCTGCATAAACTAAAATTAAAAACCCCGATCCATATTCGCCTGTATAGTTCAATGGTAGAATAACTCACTTGTAATGAGTAGATGCTGGTTCGACTCCGGCTATGGGCTTTACTTTTACATGCAGGGAGGCTTTGGCCTTTTCTAACGGAGACCGTACCTGTGCCTTCTTGCATGTTACTAAAACTATGCACTATATACAATACAAACATTATACTTGGAGTAAGTGGGAACAATGGGGAGCTTATCCCTCGGAAGCAGTAGCAACTATAGCATGGAATAAATTAGATTCACTGCAACACCTTGACCCTATAACGATGGATGGAGTAAATTTCCATGACATTTATGAGGGGTATAAGTATAGACTTCTGGAAGGTTCGCCAACGGCGGCAAACGGTCTTGAAAACCGTGGGGTGTAAAAGCCTAGAGGGTTCGACTCCCTTGCCTTCTTCCATATTTTTAATCAGTGTGTAACTCAATGGTAGAGAGCTCGGTTTGGAACCGAGGGACGGAAGTTCGATTCTTCCCACACTGACCATTTTTGACCCCATAGTTCAGTGGTCCAGAACTTCGGATTTTCAGTCCGACAACATCGGTTCGAATCCGATTGGGGTTATTTTTTATGAAAGGGGTTTCATAATGCGAGTAATACCACCGTTGTGCCAGAAAGATCCTCACCACGTAGATCACCGGAAGTTACCAATCAAAACTTGGAGTCCTGAATTGGATGACAAGACATTCAAACAGGCACAGAATCTAGCAAACCTACCATTCACCTTCAAACACATAGCGTTGATGCCAGACACCCACATGGGCTACGGTATGCCTATTGGTGGAGTATTAGCTACCAAGGGGTATGTAGTGCCTAATGCTGTTGGGGTTGATATTGGGTGCGGTATGGCTGCAGTAAGACTGCCATTAAAGGAGGTCGATAGGGATGCCCTTAAGTACATCATGAATATGATTCGAAAGACTGTACCGATGGGTTTTAAGAAACACTATAAAGGGAGACCGGAAAACAAGATGCCTAAAGGTGAGCAGTCAGACTACTTACTCGATCACGGTATTGTGTCAAAGGAGATGAACAACGCAAAGAAGTCTCTCGGTACTCTTGGTGGAGGCAATCACTTCATAGAGATACAGATGGGCTCTGACGGGCATGTATGGGCGATGGTTCATAGTGGATCAAGGAACTTAGGCTTGAAGGTTGCTGATTATTACAACAAAATAGCGGTATCTGAGAACGAAAAGTTTCACTCCTGTGTGCCAAAAAGTCACGAACTGGCATACCTCCCAATAGAAAGCGAACATGGCAGGAATTATTTAGAAGAGATGAACTATTGTGTTGAATTTGCACGATTAAACAGGAAGGAAATGATGTCATGTGTAGTCGGTGCAATCTACACTATATTGGACCTACGGGAAGACCATGATGAGATAATCGATGTGGCTCACAACTATGCACGTATGGAAAACCACTACGGGGAAAATGTAATGGTTCATCGTAAAGGCGCAACTTCTGCGAAAGCCGGAGAGACAGGTATAATTCCAGGCAGCCAAGGATCGATGAGTTACATCGTAAAGGGCAAGGGAAATACTAAATCCTTTAAGTCTTGCTCGCACGGAGCAGGTAGGAAGATGGGCAGAAAGGAAGCTCAAAGAAAGCTTGACCTGAGCGATGAAATAGAAAACCTTGATGATAAAGGTATCATCCATTCCATCCGTACAGTGAAGGACTTAGACGAGGCCACTGGAGCTTACAAGGATATCGAAGAGGTAATGGATAACCAAGGCGATTTGGTATTCCCTATAGTACAATTACGACCATTAGCTGTGCTGAAAGGATAAAGATGGGCTACGAAAAACAGACACACGATCAGGTATGTGATTTTATTACCAGTCGTATTAGAAAAAATTTACGTGTTATTAACCGGATGGGCAATGTGAAAAGTGTCACCATCGACAAGGATGTAAAGAACATACTCCTTCGGGTGGTTAAGATGGTACCGGACACGTTGGTTCTTACAGAAAGGAAGTGAAATGATGCAGATAAATGCAACGTTAAATTTATCAACAGGATTCGGAATACACGGCTACGAGATACCATTCACCACTTCGATGTTTCCAGCAGGAGAGGTGTATATCAATACAGAGGTACCATTCGGTGCTAAAGCGGTAAGGATTAACAGTAGATGCAAGAACGGCAACGATATTATGCGTATACTCATGGCTGTGGATTCCATGCAAAGGCAAGGGGTGAGGCATACTGAACTATTCATACCATACCTACCATACTCAAGGCAGGATAGGGTGTGTAAAAAAGGCGATGCTTTCTCATTAAGGGTGATGGCGTTTATGTTAATACAGGCAGTTGATCGTATTATAACATATGATGCACATAGCAGTGTAGCACTGACCCTTATGGATCTAAAGTTAAAGGATTACAACAACCATAGGGAGGTAGAAAGATTTATTAAATCTATCAACCCTATGCCAGAGAGAATGGTACTGATCGCTCCAGATGCAGGTGCGGTAAAAAAAGCAGAAAAACTTTATAATAGCCTTGACTTGTTTCAGGGAATAGTGTATTGTGGTAAAAGTCGTGTCGGGAGGGAAGTTATTATTGATGATATCCAAGAGGATCTTTCCGGTATGCATGCCGTTGTTGTTGATGATATATGCGATGGTGGACGGACATTCATTGCACTTGGGAGGAAACTTCAAGACAGAAACGTCATGTCGATGAGCCTGTTTGTAAGTCATGGAATATTCTCAAATGGCACAAAAAGACTGAAAGAAATGTACCAGAACATCGGCACGACAAACAGTATCAACTCTGCGGAGACGACACCAGATGGTGTTAAGTGTTTTAATCTAGGTTATTAAACCCTTGTGAAAGGAGGATGCTTTGTCAAAGTATCTAAGAAGTAGTGCTGTTAAGAAGCTCGGATATGTGTGGAGAAATATGCGGTATCGATGTTTCCGTAAAGCGAATAAGAGTTACAAATACTATGGTGGAAAGGGTATTACTGTCTGTGCCGAGTGGCTTGTGTTTGAAAACTTTGTAGCATGGGCATTGAGAACGGGGTACGATGACAGTCTTACGATTGACAGGCTGGACTCTAATAAAGATTACTGTCCGGAAAATTGCTTGTGGCAGACAAAAGGTGCGAATACA
>QNFP01000271.1 GCA_003645535.1 Gammaproteobacteria bacterium
TAAAGTTAGATTAGTTCCACCTGTATAAGTTGTATCTGAATCATTGTCATCAACATATTTTTTTGTTGCTGCATCTTGGTCAGAAGTTGGATTTACTAAATCAGTTATTTTCATATTTCCTGCATAAATACTTGTTCCTGATAATCTTATTTTACCTGATGTAGCTGTTATGTAGAAGTCTGAATTAGTTGGATAAGTAAAACCAAATGTTCCTAGTGTTGCATTATCCATATCTTGAAATACAATAGTAGATTGTGCAGAAGTTCCTGATCCATTTGTATCTTTAAAAGAAAGAAATGGTGAGCTGTTATGTATTTCAAATACACTATCTATTGTATGCCCTGCTTCACTCCACTTTAAATGAGCTAAGGAATCGTGCATTCTTGGGGCTGATATTCCCCTTACTGAAATCCTTGTTGCTGTATCTCCCTCTACTGCAATGTATAATGTTGTTGCTGCTGGGCTTGAGTTCTTAGCATAACCTTTAACAACAATTCTGTCCCCAGTTGATAGAGGATATTCTTCTGTTACTGTTGCATGAGTGTCATAACCAAAACCTGTAGTTCCAATTAAAGCTGTTTCTTCAGAAGTTGCAATTAAAGTTTCAGTTCCTCCTGAATCTCTTACATAAAACTCAGCATAGAATGTTAATCTGTTGGCTGTTGCTGCCCTCATATGAACATGGAAATTATAAACTCCTGCTGTTAAAGTATTTATTAATTTGACACAATCACAAGTTAGCTCTGTTGCTCTTGCTCCTACTGCTTGACCTGATGCATTGCCTGCAATAGAAACATTGCCTTCTACTTCTGAACCAACTGAGGGTTCTGGTTTTAATACTTTGTAAGTTGCAATGTCTGAAGCATCATCATAAGCAAACAAATCTATTCCTGTATTAATTGAAATAGAATCAACATATTCTTTATTGACTGGGTCTTTTGGATTTTTGGGTGTAATATTGACATTCCCTACTGATAAATCTCCAGAGTGATTAGGAATAAACATATCTGTTGCTATTGGAGTTTGTTTTTGTGTGCCAGATAACTGCTTTATAACTCTCTGCTCTCTTGTTTGTCCCATCAGTCAAGTCCTACTCTTTTTCTTTTAGGAATTAAAGATTCTTGAGGTATTAGTGCCATATTATATCCTACTGCTTTAGAAGAATCTGCTGCAGTTCTAGCATCCCAATCTGTTTTTAGTTCTTTGTCTCCTATTCTATTTGCCATAAGAATTATAATCAATCATACTTTAAAGAATTATCTAAACTTCTTTAGCAATACAGAAAACTGTGTTATTTACTACTGCTGTAGTTATCATAGCTGCTGCATTTGTTGCCGTAATAGCTGCAGTCATAGCTGTATCAATATCAGTTGTAGTTGCTGATGCTGCTGCAACAACAGATATATCTCCAGCTGCCATTATTCCTTAACCACCTTCTTAACAGGTTTAACTTCTTTAATTTCTTTCTTTTCTGGGTATTTCCTTGCTATTCTATCAGACCAAAACTTTTTAAGTTTCTCATCTGTTGCTTCATTCAGATATTTAATACAATTTTCTTTTGTCATTATGCTACTGTCCCATTGATAACACCACGTTGTATCAATTCTCTTATTAAAGTGGCTAGAACATCAGAAGTAACTAATGTATCATTTACATTAGCATTAAAAGAATAATCTTCTGTGAAGTTAGTAACTTCAAATTTTCCTATTGCTCCACCAGAATCAGTTGTAACGGTGTCTCTATTACCGCCTTGTAGAATATCTGCCATTAATTAATTACATCGGTTAGCTTAAACACTGCGTTAGGATTAGGTCTAATTGCTTCTCCTTCACTCCATACTCTAACAGTTTTTCCGATACCCTCGTCATTTACTACAGCTGAAGTCATTGGCATAAACTCTTTCCAAATAACTGCTTTACTTGGGCTGAATATTGTTACTGTATCTGTTGGTCTGTTAGGGTCTGATACTATCTTAACACCCATGAAGCCCATTAATTCCCCACCTGCTACCTTTCCACTTGAAAAGCTTGGAATACTTGAACCTTTAACTGTGATTAACCATCTTAATAACCATTTCTTTTCAGCTGGATTCATGTAAGCAATTAAGTCTGAACTGTCATAACCATAAGCTTCAATGTTTTCAATAGCATTTAAGAAATCATAAATTGGGTCTGCGTTTGAATCAACATTCCAACCATCACCTGCAGCTGCTGCTGTTTGACATCCACTTGCATCTAATACTGTTAAGATTCTTGAATCAATCTTCTTATTAACTGCAATAGCTGAGTCTTTAATAATATCTCCCCATACATCTGGGTCTGAATCTTTAATATCTTCTAATGAAATCATTGGAGAACTTGCAAAGTATTTCTTTACATAACTTGTGTTTCTTGTATAAGAGTTTTCTATAACTACTGGCATTGCTTTAGCTGCTGTCTCTATTAAATCCCCTGTAACTCCTACAGTTGTTGGTGAAGTTAAATAACCTGATGTCTTAGAATACCAACGCATTTCCCTTGCCTTAGTTTTTATAACTCTAACATAATTCTTTAGAATAATTCCAACATCAGCAAATCCTTCCACTAACTTAGTAATATCAATTCCTCTGATTTCTGCCATTCCTGCTGTATCTGCCATTAGTCAGCCCCCAACTGCATTACAAAAAATTGTCCATTAGTTGCAGTTTCTAAATTTCTTCCCCAGACAATACCATTTTCAGCATCTGTTGCTGCTCCATCAGTAAATTCATTCTTAGCTTCAATAGTTGCTGTCTTCCCTATTGTAACTCCTGTTGTTCCAGCTTCTACTTTAAAAATCCCTCTCCTATAAACTGATACAGTTGTTCCAACATTAGCTATTTTTTCTTCAGCTACAATACCACCAAAGATATCATTGTTTGCAGAAGTAATAGCAACCACTAAACCTTCAGTTGCTCCTGTGAATGTTACACAATCCCCTTTCTCAAAAGCTGCTGCTTCAGCACAATTAAGTCTAATAGGAATTTCAGTTTCAAAAAGTAATACTGCAGTTGCGTTTGCCATAAAAAGATAATAAAAATGAAGTATATAAATGTTTAGTTTTCCTGTGTACCGATTAACTAAGTTGTTCCTCAGAGAGTTTTATAAGTTGTTCATTAACTTTAATGTTTCTTTGTTCTGTCTTTATTGCTTCTGTACATTTCTCTTTCATATCTGTCCAAAATGACTCATCAGTATCTTTTGCAATTTTAACCCCTAATTCTTTATTCTCTATCATTCTAATTTAATCTCTCCTTTCATAACTTTCTCTGCATACTCTTTAGCTGTTTCTTCTTTAGGCTTAGACTCATCCATACCTGCCTCAGATTCGCCTCCTAAGCGTTTCTGAGCCACTATCTCCTCTTCTTTGGCTAATAGCTCACCTTTTACTTTATTAGCGTCTTCCAGCCTTTTAGCTGCAAGGTTTGCATCGTCAATAGCTTTATAGACTTGAGGCTTATCCCCCTCTCCAGAATTAATTGCTGTATCTTCTTTTGCTTCTTGTTCTTCACTCATCTTAACTACCTCCTTTCAATTCTTGCAATGTTGCAAATATACTCGAGTCTGAAGCTTGATTTACTATACCTGATGCTGCTGATTGCTTAGCATCAAATACCCTTTGCTTTGCATCAAGTATCTTCTCTTCTATCAAATTGATGGCATCTCCATTGGCTCTTAATTTAGCAGATTCTAAACTAAGGAGTTTAATCCTTTGTTCCATTTTAGATAAATCCATTTCCATATCTGCTAATTGAACATAAGCATTATAAGGGTCTCCCATTTTACCTGTTAATGCTTTCTCTCTCATATTAGTTGCTCTTGTTCCTACTGATTGTATTTCAGAGACTATGGTATCAACATTTCCTTTTGGGTCTTCTATTAATCCATCTGCAAACCTACTTACTAAATTACCAACTATTGGTACTGCTTCAATAAAAGCGCCAAATTTCTCCCTTGCTGTTGTTCCTTCAGAAATTACCTCATCTTGTATCTCTCTTATAGCAAATTCTCTAAGAGTTTCAGGGTCTTGAATTATAGCCTGTACTTGCTCAGGAGTAGTTGTTCCTATTCCTATTTTACCTAAAGCAGACTTCACAAAATTAGACCAACCAACCTGACTAAAAACAGACATTCCGGGTCCTACAATAGGTATTTTCCCTGTTCCAACAGGAGCAGGTAAGTCTAACTCTGTCTTCTCAGGTCTAGTCTCATCAAAGAAACCTTTTTCTTCTAAAAATGCCCTAGTATCTTTCTGTTCTTTATTTAAGTTTATTTCTTTTGCAGTATCTTTAACATTCCCCCCAACATCAATATCTCCCCTAGTAGTAGAACCTGTTAAAGCCTTAACTCCTGCAAACTCTTTAGCAGTTAGTTGTTGTCCTCCTGCTTGATATGTTTGAGGTCTTTGCTTAGCTGATTTCTCTGCTATATCTGCTCTTTTGCTTCTAGCCCTTTCCTCTTCAGACCCTCCAGTACCTTGGAAAACATTTTCTTGTTTCTTCTTTGTAAGTTTGTCTCTTTCTCTTTGTGATAGTCTTGCCATTTTATTTTTTATTAAAAGGATTTGGTATGGTTACACCAATAGCGACCCCAATCGTTGCCATTACTAGCTTTAAAAGCGTTCCATTGATACCTTGAGATA
>QNFP01000272.1 GCA_003645535.1 Gammaproteobacteria bacterium
CTTCTCTATGGCGAGATAATTGTTCTGGTTTCATTTACAACAATCCTCTCCATCTATTTCTGGATGACCAGAGAGACCGATGCCAGTTCCATCAGCAAAGAGCTTGAATTGAGTCGTTACTGGCGCTTGCTGGGTATTTTTACGGTGATGGGAGTCTGGGCCGGAGCGGTCGCGTCCAATGCTGTCGAGTCTGATGCTGCCTGGCACCAGGTCACTATCCGCGACACCGACTTCACGCCCACTCATATCATTATTTTCTATTTTGCCCTGCCTTTCTTAACGGCAATGTTGATTCCAGCATTTATCTGGACCCACACACGCATACCGGCCTATATGAACAAGATTTCTATCCCGTTTCTGGCTGTGGTAGTTGGTATCCTGATGATTATGCCTAACTATGGTTTTAATGAGTGGGGCCACACCTTTTTCTACGCAGAAGAGTTATTTGCAGCACCCATCCATTGGGGCTTTGTATTCCTTGGCTGGTCACTGTTCTTCCTGGTGCCTCTGGCAATGCAGTTGTTCACCAATATGGCCCGCCTGATTGCTCAGACTACTGATGAAGACTATAAGTCGTCTGAAGCCTAAGCGCGATTAGCTTTACAGGGCTTTGTCTCGAATAAGCCCCGCAACTCCCTATCCCCGTAAGCCTTCTGACTTGCGGGGATATTTTTTTCTCACATCTCTTTATATAACCTATACTCTGGATGGCAATCTTAAGTAAAGGTGAGGTATTGTTATGAGTGAAGCACAGCCAATTTCAGAGACTGAAGCGAAAGCAAGACTGCTGGATCTTAAGTCTCTTGGTAATCCCAAAGCGATGAAGTTATACCGACGTTTTGACGGCATTCTTATTCTCGTTCTCTTTACCTTTATAACGTTGGGAATTCAGATTCAGTTCACGCTGACTGCTGGAGACTGGGACTACTGGATAGACTGGCGGGATCGACGCTGGTGGCCTCTGGTGACACCGTTTACTTTATTGTTGTTTATCGGCGCATTTACGTACGGCATCTGGCAGCGCTTGCGGCTACCTATTATTGCCACCGCAGTGACCACGCTGTTGTGCCTGGTGTCGTGGTTGAGCCGTTACTTGAATTTTTACGAGTTCACGCATTTCCCCATGTCCTTTACCTTCCCCTCTACCTATATAGGCCTGGGCATACTACTGGATTGTGCTCTTGCCATGACGCGTAGCTTGATAGCCTCCGCGATGATTGGCGGTGGTTTGTTTGGCGCCCTGGTCTATCCGCTTAACTGGTCGTTTATGGCACCCTACAAGGTGCCGGTCGAGCTCAATGGTACCTTGATGTCGGTAGCAGATTTAATGGGCTATCAATATATCCGCACCACCACGCCTGAGTATTTGCGTATTATTGAAGAATCAACTCTACGTACCTTTGGGGGCTCGGTGACGCCACTGACGGCAGTATTTGCTGGTCTGTGTGGCATCGTCATTTACGCGGTATTTTTATGGGTGGGCTCGTGGATTAATGGGCTTGATAAGTACGCCAAGCGTATTATTTAGACTGATATTGGAGTAAGCAGATAAATGAACAGAATTTTAGCGCGAAAGGCGCAACTCAAAAGTTTGCAGCTCAATAGCTTATTGGCTGCGGTTGTCCTGATGATGCTGGCTGGCGATGTGCTAGCTCACGGTGAACGTGCCCAGTTGGCGAGTATGCGTATGCGTACGGTGCACTGGTTTGATACACAGGTGACACCACTTAATGTCAAAGTCGGCGACATCGTTACGGTAACAGGGAAATTTGTCACCTCGGTATGGTGGCCAAAACATATGCCCAGTATCGATGACACCGTTTATTTGAATATCGGTGTGCCCGGCCCGACTTTTCTGCGTTTGCACTCAGAGGTCAATGGCGTTCCCATGATGCGTTCTACGTCATTTCCCCTGGGCAAGGTCTATGAATACAAAACCGTGCTACGCGCGCGTATTGCCGGTCGCTATCATGTTCACCCCATATTAAATGTTAAAGATGCGGGCTCTCTGGTCGACAAAGGTACCTGGCTGGAGGTGGCGGAAAATGATAGTGGCGAGCCTTTTATCAATGAATACACCACACTAACGGGCGATACTATTAACCTGGAGACTTATGCACTAGGTGGTGTTTATTTCTGGCATGTAGTGTGGATTGTTATGGGGATTGCCTATTTGTTGTATTGGCTGATTCGTAGGGAGTTATTTATTCCGCGTTTTATACGGATTCGTGCAATGGGTGACGAGCGAGCCAATGAACTGTTGACCAAAAGAGATTTTATTGCCAGCAGTTTGTTTTTTACCCTGACCCTGGCCTTGATACTCGGCGGTTATTTTTGGGCGGAATATAAGTACCCCATTACCATTCCGCTGCAAACCGGCAAGGTCGATGTGCCGCTTATCGACGTACCTGTAGGTGACCTTGTGATAGAGGACGCTCATGCCAGCTATGAACTGGCCGGTCGTAGTTTGACCATACGTGCGAAGATGACCAACAATGGCGAGGGCCCCATTCGCATCGCAGAGTTTTTAACGGCCAATATTCGTTTTATGAATGCCAATGTCGATGCAGGCGAGGTTGTTGAAGGCGAAGAAATGGTTGCTCGCGATGGCTTGAATGCATCGGTAGATGTCATCCAGCCAGGTCAGTCAGTTGACGTTAAGCTGGTTGCCTCTGATGCCCTGTGGGAGCAGTATCGCATGACCGGTTTGATCCATGACCCGGATAGCCGTTTTGCGGGTTTGGTCTTTTATTATGATGACAATGGAACCCGGTATTATCAGGAAGTGGGGGGGGCGGTACTGCCCGACTTCTTCTAATTTCCGAGGGTTGCCTTTTCTTGCTGAGAATCCAGTGCCCCGTAGCTTGCTACGGGGATGTTTTTTTGGCTAACTAATAGAAAATAACAGTCTGAGAAATTCAAATGATACGACTCCCTGCATTGTTAAGGTTTTTTGCTTGCTGCCTCACTGTGTCGCTGGCAGGCTTTGGTAGTTCTGCTGTATTTGCTCACGGCGGTGTGTCTATTGAAGACGATGTCTGCCTTATCAAGATCGACAGGTATAAGGCCCATTTCACCGGCTACCTGCCCAAAGAAAGAGCCACCCAGGAGTTTTGCGAGGATATTCCAGTCGCCACCGAGAGTATTTTTGTGATCGACTTTATCAGCGACGAATTACGCGCTATGGAGCTGGATTTTCGTATTATCCGTGATGTTGACGAAATTGGTGTGACCGCGACCTATAACGACCTGGGTGGTGAAGAGGCTATCAAATCGGCAACTATTTACTATCAGGAGCCTAAGCTGTATCACAAAGGGATTATGAATATCCGCCATGAATTTGTTCAGGAAGGTGGTTATATCGGTATTGTCAACGCTCATCATCTCGAGACCGGCTTAAAATACACTTCTGTATTTCCATTCTCCGTAGGCCAGCTTGACTACTGGCAGTACATCAAATACTTCCTTATGCTGTTTATTGGCTGCGCTGTATTTATATATGGTGCCGGTAGAGGCCATATTTTCAATGTCGGGCAGACTGATAAACAGACTGATAAAGACGGTTAAGTAACATATCTCCGTGAAGCATCTATATCGAGCGCTGTTACTGATAATTCTTGTCGTGGTGGGGCTTGCGCTGGTTCCATGGCAATGGTATCCACGTGAGTGGCGGGTGTGGTACGACGATACCTTTGGCGCCAGCGATTATCAGAAGCCGGCTGCGACCACGCCTGCTGTTGCCTCTGAAGACGTGGAGGAGGCCTGTCCTCCTGATATAAAAGGCTGGCGCAAGGCTCAGTCAATTGCCGGTGTCGATGTCGCCAGGTCACCCAACTGTCTCGCTGATAATCCCTACGCCGTTGCGGCCTTTGTCAAAGGCACCAATAACGTCGGTCACATGACCTTGATGAACGCCAAGTTGTCCCCGGATGCAGTGGTTAAAGGGCGTGATCTCGACGGCGATGGCGATCCTGACGAAATACATATCCGCCTTGAGGTGTTTGAGCTTAATGGTGGTTCGCCAGACCTCAATGAACCGGTTGTACAGTATTCTATAGCCCCGGGCATCAAGCCTGGTGTGTGGGTCTTCGCGCCCAAGTCACTGGGTATGTCCACCGAGAATTTCGAGTCCCTGGTTGCTCAGCCGGGGCTGCGACTACCCTCTCCGGCCATCCGGGTTGAGCAGGGTGACCACGTCAAGGTTACGCTCGAAAATACCCACTACATGCCCCATACCATCCATTTTCATGGCGTAGATCATCCATTTCTTACTGCAGATGGTGAGGGCAACGATGGTGTGCCGGTGATCAGTGAAAAGCCGGTTATGCCCGGTAAACAGCGTACCTACGAAATGCAGCCGCGCCAGCCTGGCACCATGTTTTACCATTGCCATGTCGAGGTTCAGGCACATATCCTCATGGGCCTGAACGGTATGTTTATCATTGAAGAAAATCGCCCCAATAACTGGGTGCAGACCTTTAATATTGGCGACGGTTATGTCAGACATAGCTCGGTTGCAGTCGAGGAGGACTATGATCGGGAATATGATCTCCACTATCAGGATCTTGATAAGGAGCTTGGCGAGACTATTCAGGGTGACAATGACCCGCGTGTAATCACCCAGAAAATCCA
>QNFP01000273.1 GCA_003645535.1 Gammaproteobacteria bacterium
ACTTTGCCGGTAAGTATCGACGTCCACACCAGTGTGCCGTCAGGTCCGAATTCAAGGTCGTCGGCCATACCTTCCGGTGGTCCAACGAATACCGTTGATTCGCCAGTTGCTAAGTCAACCTTGTGAATGCTCTGCCCCATAACACTGCCGACATAAAGATTATCGTCAGCGTCAAATGTTGAGCCATGAATGCTGAGAAAATCAGAACCGCCCACCAGGTATTGCACCAGGTAGGGGTCTTTAGTGCCCTCAGATTCCAGCAAGCTTTTACTTTCAGCTGAGTCGGACTCACCCCCTCCACAGGCACTTAGCAGCGCCAGCAGAGTTAGGGGTGCCAGGGCCGAAGTTTTCCCGAACCACCTGTTGCGTAAGCGTGTTTTTCCGGATGTTATTTTTGACTTATTCATGGTGTATATCCTTAATACGGCGTTATATAAATTGAATAAAGGGTTATATAAATTATTCTGAAAGTCATTATTTAGCAACTTAGGGGTTATCTGCTCTCGTTTATCTACTAGGAAGGTCAACCAGTTTACGAGCCATCGCTATGCGCTGGATTTGCCCCGTGCCTTCGACGATATCCATTGCCTTTACATCACGAAAAAGTTTTTCGACGATATGATCGCCGCGGGCACCTGATAATCCCAGTAGCTCCATGCCGAGGCTGGCCGCTTCAAATGCAGCAGTGGGTGCAACAGCTTTGGACATAGATGCCTCGACAATGTTGGGCAACTGATGGTCGGCCAACCATGCCGCTTTCAGGCAAAGTAACCGAGCCATTCGCAATTTTCGCGCGACTCGCTCTAGCCTGTCTCTTACTCTGGGATCATCCAGCATCTGATTTTCTCTGGCAAAAGCCAGTGTTTCATCTAAAGCTGAACGGCCTATACCGACTGCCATAGCGGCTATCAAAGGCCGCGTAGCATTAAAAGTCGCCATAGCACCTTTGAACCCCTGCCGGGTTTCATAATAGCTTTCACCACCGAGTAAGTTTTCGCCCGGTACACGGCATTCTTCAAGCCGGAAAGATGTCGATTCGTAGGCCTTAAGACCCATTTTTTTCTCAATATGAAAATCCTGAAGCCCAGGGAATCCATGTTCTACGATAAATGCGCGGTGTCCATCACGCCCCAGGGCGGTATCGACTGTCGCCCACACCAGGATGAAATCTGAACGACTGGAATTGCCAGAAAAAGATTTGTTGCCGATCAGTATCCAGTCATTACCATCTTTAATGGCTCTGGTTTGTATCCCTGCGACGTCAGATCCTGCCGCCGGCTCGGTCATGGCGAATGCGCCCCAACGGGGCTTGTCCAGTTCGATAAAAGGACTCAGGTAACGTGCTTTTTGTTCTTCAGTACCCATCGAGATAATGGCACCTTCGCCCAAACCCGGACCCGGTGCAGAAACCGCGACGCCTCTGTCCCAGTAGGACATTTGCTCAGACACCAGCAAGGTAGAGCGGGAACGGCCAATTTTCTTTTCGGCTTTTCCCGATGGTTCATGGTTTTTAGCGGTTTTATTATCCGTCTCGGGCCCGCGATAACGGGTTCGGCCAAAGCCCATGCCGACCAGCTTTTCGAAATAGGGATGATCCGGTGGTGTTGGTCGACCCAGGCGATCGGCCTCCAGACCGAGAGGGCGCATGTGTTCGCGGCCCAGATCATCCATTCGCTGAATACGTTTTAGGGTAGATGGGTCTATGGAAAAATCCATAATTATTTGCTCTGCCTTTTTATTTGGATTTACTGCTTTCTCGTCGGGTTTTCTCCGACAGGTCCAGTGACTTAGTTGTCCTGTTGAGCCAACGCTGATAATTCTATAACGCCATCATTGGCGCAGATATCGCGACCGGCAATTTCCCGGGCGAGATCAACTCCGCCGGCCATCAAGCCCAGGGTGCGGGCTTCGCGCATATATTTTTCCAGCGGTAAGTCCTGCATGAAGCCCTGCCCACCAAATAGTTGCAAAGCGTTGGGTGTGATAAACATTGACGCCTCTATGGCCTCTACAAAGGCTGCAGCGGCGATAGCTTCAAATGGCTGCCTGGCATCGGCTCGACAGGCAGCATCCTGGATGAGCAAGCGTGTCCCATCCACCGCGGTACGCATATCTGCGATTAAAAAAGCGATGGCCTGGTGGTGGGCAATTGGTTTCCCGAAGGCGACTCGCTCCATGGCGTACTCGCGTGACGTCTCAGCGGCAACTCGGAAGACACCCATCATCAGAGCTGAAATATATAGCTGCCATCGTGCTAAGGCTCTGGCCGCCCCTGCTTTGTTATCCCAACGCATCTTGACTGGGGCAGGGTTGGTTGCGTTACCGAGGACAAGTTCTGCTGCGCCCGCGGCTCGAAGACCGCTGCCTTTGACCGGATTCAGTACAAAACCCTGGTCTATTAACGATGCGCCCTGGGGATCAAGTACGACGATTAAATCTGCCTTTGAAGCGGGGACCCAGGGAATAGTGGCTCGGTAACCATCGGTGCTGATACGTTCTATATCAGTTGCCTGGCTGTTATCGTCCCATATCAGCAGCACACGGGCCTCAGGTTTATCCAGAAGCGGAAGGACATAACTCTGCACAGCGCTGTCACCACCCGTTTCTGCAATAGCGTACAAAGCTGGGCCGATGCCATCGAGTGCCAGGACAGATCCAGCGTCACCAAAAGCGAGTTCTTCAAGAACAATCGTTTTCGCTAGCGCACCCAATGCTGCACCACCAAGGCTTTCAGTTATCTCCAGGCTTGCCAGCCCTAGATTTGTATAAGCCGACAGGACACTTTCTGGAATCGCCTTGTCAGCTTCGAAATCCCGATAGTTTTCCGCCAGCATATCGTCAGCAAATTTTTGCACGACATCCTGGATCATGGCGATGTCTTCGTTGAGCGCCAAATCAAACACGTTTCTGCTCCCTCAACCGAATGTTCCTATATGATTTGCTATGCACGTTAAATAGTCGGGCATCTATTTAGCAGAAAAATTTGGTTCACGACGCTCAGCGGTGGCTTTGATACCTTCTTTGGCATCCGACGTTTTTAGCAACCACTCCTGTTCCTGAAGCTCGCGATCAGTTGCGGCCTGAACTCGGTCAGCCAGGCCCTGACGGACAGTTTCACGAATAGATTGTACTGCCAGCGGCGCAGAACCGGCGATTTCCCGGGCTAGAGCTGTAGCGGTCGGAAGTAAATCCTCTTTTGGAACGAGTATATCGGCCAGACCCCATTCTACTGCCTGCTCCGCCTTGATGCGGCGGCCGGTATAAAACATAAGGTGGGCTTTTTGCTGGCCAATAAGGGCGGGCAAAGTGTGGGTCAGGCCAAATCCGGGGTGAAAACCGAGCCGGGAAAAATTTGCGCTGAAGCGGGCTTCAGGACATGTTACGCGGAAATCGCCAACCAGCGCCAGGCCAAGTCCACCACCGATAGCCGCACCCTGGACTGCGCAGACCACGGGCTTTTTTGCTTTAAACAGGCGTACGGCTTCGCCATAGAGACGACCTGAGCGACGGCGAAAAGCGTTTTCTTCGGGTTTGGCGTCATCGTCTTTGTTAATGGCATCATCACCGCCAAAATTGGCACCAGCACAGAAAGATTTACCTTCAGCGGTGAGCACGATAGCCCGACAGTCGTTATTTTTGTCGAGATCCTCGAAAGCGTCCGCTATGGAACAAATTAAATTGAAATCAAAAAAGTTGTGAGGCGGTCGCTGTATGGTTACGGTCGCGACGTAGTCATTCAGTGTAACGTCAATGTCTGCGTATGTTCCAGGGTTCGTCATGGTTTTCTCCTGAATAGTTAGGGTCGATTATTTGGATAGATGGTTAGAGTAAATGATAGAACAATAAGGTGAATGTGCGAGGGCGCTAATCTAGCGCGGTCAATGAAAATAAGAAAGTTAAAGTGGTGATATTCAGATCACCAGGCTTTCATAAGCAAGCCGCCAACAGGCCTTTGTAGGTATCGGTTGGCTCTGGAACTCAATTCGCTACCTTTTTTTACCGATCAAAATTTTGATGGGGGAGGGCAAACAAATTCCAGCTCATCCTCGTGAACGTGAAGCGTAAACCGGTTCAATTTGGCTATTTTACGAGCGACGCTCAGGTAGACGAAGCGGTCATCTTCATCGCATCGATCGCGGAATTCCTCGCGGGGCATTTTTATAATTTCCCCACGCACCATTTGTTCTAATTCTTCGTACAGGTCGACGGTAGACATCATAATTCCAAAAGCTATATCAGTAATGGCTAGTGTATCACTCGTTGTCGTCGCATCTATGAAGTTTTGATAAAGGTCATACCACTCCTGGTGACCATGCAATTAGTGGTTCAGGGCGCCCACAATTTTACGCGCTACCGATGTATGGGTAATTTTGTCTGCCTCATCGGTCTTATATAAGCCACCGGGCATTTTCGATGCCATATCGATGCCATATCGATGACATAGACTGGTTGGCAAAAACCGGTTTCATTACGTAGGGA
The DNA here is from genome assembly GCA_003645535.1 of Gammaproteobacteria bacterium. GTDB lineage: Bacteria > Pseudomonadota > Gammaproteobacteria > Pseudomonadales > Porticoccaceae > HB2-32-21. Next base: position 4,480 of record QNFP01000273.1, read on the forward strand.
ACCTCTTGTCAATTCATGAACTCGTATCTTGCGCCCAAAATATCCAGCTTCTTCGTTGCAAACCTTCGCAATAGCTAGCTATTACGTGCGGTTTTCGCCTCGAATCTGGACATTTTGAATCACAATCTACTTCGTCCAGAATTAA
>QNFP01000274.1 GCA_003645535.1 Gammaproteobacteria bacterium
GCGATCGGTTACATCTTTGCCCTTAAGAACACAAACGACTCCTTGCGTCTCTTCGGCGGCGGCGGTGTCGATTTTGACGATACGTGCCGAAGCAACAGGGGAGCGCACAAGTACGGCGTGGAGCTTTCCCGAGACGATGAGGTCTTCGGTGAATTTTACTTCGCCTGTTGCGCGGACCCGGGCATCGCGACGAGTCATTTTCGAACCGATCTCGGTCATGTCACATCACCACTTACCAACCTCTCTGCAGCCGAGCGAACTGCTTCCATGATGGGTATGTAGCCAGTGCAACGACACAGGTTTCCAGCCAGCGCCTTCGTAATCTGCGCGTCGCCAGGAATTTGTCCAGGGCTGGATTTCAATAACGCGTATGCGGTTACTATTATCCCCGGCGTACAGAAGCCGCACTGAATAGCGTCGGCTTTTACCATTTCATCAACGATTGCAGTTCCTGTCTCGGATTTGGCAATATCCTCGATCGTTTCGATTTGAGAACCGTCACACTCTGCCGCGTAAACCAGGCAGGCATTGACCGGGCGTCCATCGACAAGCACGGTACAGGCGCCACAGTCCCCGGTTCCACAGCCGAGCTTGGCGCCAGTCAAATCAAGTTCATAACGAATCAGGTCGAGAAGGAGCGTGTCGTGAGCAAAACTCAAACCTTTGGCCTGGCCATTTACCGAAAATTCCAGCGTTGATTTTTTCAAGACAGCGCCTCACTTTTCGCATCGATGCACCGCTTGTGTGCCACACAAATTACCTGTCGTGTCAATGATGGCAGGACGCGCAAACGATGCCAGCGTGTACCACGAACATCATCGATTGGCTGAGCCGCAGATACAACGGCTTGACTCGCCGCTTCGATAGCCGCTTCGTCGACGGCAGAACCAATCAGAACCCGGGCAGCATCAGCGACGAGTAGTGGGGTAGGGCCACAGGCGGCAATGGCAACCGAAGCATCAATACAAACACCGTCGCGAACCTCCATAAAAACCGCGACCCCCGCGACGGCAAGATCCATCGCATTTCGATAGGTAAAACGGGCATATGCCGACCCACCGGGACGTTCAGGCACGATGATCTGTTGCAGAATTTCATTGGGTTGCAGCAGGGTCTTGCCCGGGCCGGTAAAGAAATCGGAGGCATCTACCGTGCGTTGTCCTGCAGATGAAATAAGCACGAATTTCGCAGCCAGTACGATAAGCCCGCAAAGCGTATCTGCTCCAGGCGATGCCCGGCAGATATTACCTCCGATCGTGGCTCGCGATCTCGTTTGCCAGCCACCTACCAGCGCTGCACCATCGGTCACTGCATTGGTAGGAAACGTGGCATCGGAAGTGAGATCGTCGAGGCAGGTAGCTGGCCCGATTCTGGTTGCACCATTGTCCCTGTTAACCCCCGAGATCCCCTCAATATGTTTCAAGTCAACCAGGCAATCGACTTTGATCATTCCCTGGGCGCGCATATTGATCAAATCCGTGCCACCGGCAAGAATACAGGCGCCCGGATTTTCGATCAGTTCAAGCGCCTCCTCAATTGTTGGTGGCCGCAGGTATGACTTTTTGCAGGTGTTAGACAAAGTGCTATCCATGCTCCTGGCGCATCAATTTAGTGAGAACACAAAAGGCCCTGGTTTAACTCGGCGACTAAAGCCACGAGCGATCCCAGATAGCCGTAGTGTCGGAAACCCATCGTTGTTGCTAACGCCGAATCGGTGTAAACAGACTTGTCCCCGGTGGCATAAATATTTGCGAAGTGAACTTCCACGAATGGCTTTCCTGCCTGCTCAAAAGCTATATTGGTCGGCTCACCAAATCTCCAGAGCCCTCCGGGATTGATCATAAATGCATCAATGTCAGTGGCCGCTTCGATGAAGTCGACAAGGTCTCCTTCGTGGTTGGAGTGAAACGCAACGATGTCGACACCAAGCTTTGCGCCTGTGTCAGATACCAGATCTTCCAATTCCTGGAGAGAGCCGATCGTGCCGTAAACATTCTTATCCCGCTGACCAAGACTGGTCATATTGAGACCATTGAGGAGCGCAATTTTCCATCGTTTTGTTTCAGTATTTGGAGAGTCAGATATTGTTGCATTCATAATGTCGTAGATTCCCTGGTTACACGAAAAGTGATTTTGGTGTTCCGTGAGACCGGTTGGTAGCGCTGTTTCCGTCAGGATGCAGGAAATCCAGATCATCAAGCGCAAGCACAAGACTTACGAGCCCGCCAAGGTAGCTGAATTGATGCAACCCGGAGAAAATACTGGTCACACTTGGTGAAAAGATAGATTGAGATCCAAGTTCGGCATTATCGAAATGTATCTCGGCAACGGGACGGGCAGAGTCCTTCAGGGCGTGCCGGAGCGATTCACCTACTGATGTCAGACCACCTGGATTGACAAGAAAACCTGTTGCCGTTGGTACTGCGGCGTGTATGTACTCCAGGATCTTGCCTTCGTGGTTGGATTGGAAATGATCTATTTCAACACCAAGGGATTTCGCCCACTCCTTCAGTAATTCATTTAAATTTCCAATTGAGTTGATTGCTGCTGTCGTATTCGGGCCGTTAAGCACGACTATCCGCCATGACGTATCGTTGTTGCGTAAATCACTAAGCTTCATTTATTCAACTCCGGATTTCCGACACAAGGTCGGTAGTAAATTGTTTAGTGAGGTTAACCCTGGGCCAGGGATTATTTTTCTCGAATTTTGTTATGGCGCCAAGAAATGTCGGACGAAAATAGAGAATCCGGGACGAAATTAGTCAACCTGCTTCGCCCGGTTAAATCAGTAGCCTCTATCAAAAAACCACTTCCCCTGGGGCCAGCTTGTTCTCCACTGAGAAATGCGGGCTGGAAGGTATGATCCCAAGGGAAGTGCAAGGAGGAGTACTTATACTGGTTGCATGGAAAAGTATTCCAGTAATCCTAAGCCGTTGAATGGTTCAGTTGTTCCAGTACTAATAACAGGATCGTCATCGGGAAACGACCTCTTCATGTGTAAGGCCGCCGACCCGCGCGTTGATACGCCCGCGACTCGCCACACAAAAAATAATGGCAATTTCGTCCGGCTGAGGTGAGCCGGGCAAGGTGAGGGACATGCCATCATAGTGTGAACGGACGTATACATCGTCCTTGTGGTTCATTGGGATATCAATTGTGGTGCCGGGTGCGGAAACTTTTGTCATCGACGAGATCCATGCCTCTGCACCACCAATAGCTTCACGAATCGGATTAGCAAAGGCGGTGGTTAACAGTGCATTGGCATGTTCCTGCTCGCCGTTCAGGCCGACTATTCCCCCTTTCCCATAGCTTTGAACGGTGAAATCACCAATGGCGTCAAGGATCATTTCCCCCAACTTTGCGCCTAGTGGAATGCTTGCATTGATCAGCGGTGACAGATCCTCAATGTACCCAGATGTATAAGGATTTTTTAAAATGCCCGCAACGCCGACCTTACGTAACGGAATCTCGGCGTCACGGCCTGCTTCCTCATACTTATCTTCTGTAATGGTGTAGGTTCGGCAAAATTTTAATTCCATTGCTGCTTCTCCAGGGAGGTAATTAGTAAGCAATAGTATTAAGATTGTAAGACAATCTGTCAATCATATAATTTAATGAAATTAACAGGTGTGTGTAATATACTTTGACGAAGCCGACTCGATAATTTAAACCCAGGGTTATGCAATTATTTTCAAGACTACGATATAGGTAAATGTGTTGACTGATATTAATCTTCGCATAGCACCGAATACTATTCAGCAGCAGATAATCGGAAAACTTCGTCAGGCAATTTTTTCTGGAATGTTCAAACCTGGTGACAAGCTTGTAGAGGCCGAGTTGTGCAATCTATTGGGTGTTAGTCGTCCCTCGGTGCGAGAGGCGTTACGAAGTCTCGAAGCTGAAAGATTGATATCGATAATCCCTAACCAAGGGCCCCATATTTCAATTTTGACGTGGGAGGAGGCGACCGAGATCTATAAGGTTCGCGCTTTGTTAGAGGGAGAGGCTGCTGCAATAGCCGCGGAACGCGCTACCGAGAGGGATATCGAAGCGATGCGCGTCTTGCTTAAGGCCTTTGGCAAGGCAGTGCGCAGGGTTGATACCGTAGAGGAGATCGACTCAACAACGGAATTTTATGAACATATTTTCCGTCTCTGCGGAAACAGAATCATTGAGGAAATGATCCGCGGTCTTTTGGCGCGCATTAATTTTCTCCGTGTTAGTTCGATGTCATTGCCTGGACGTGCGGCGATTAGTTTCGATGAAATGAAGGCCATTCTCGACGCGATAGAAAAGAAGGATAATGCGGCCGCTCGCCTTGCCGCGGTTCACCATGTGGAACAAGCTCGGCTCGCGGCGTATGAATCCTTTAAACAAAGCCAAATGAAGTAAATATTTTCGAAGAAATCGTATATCACTCGTGCAACCTGGTCGGTCTCGCACACGTTTAAATTTATAGTTCGTAACCCTCGTGATGGGGAACGTGTGGCAGTTTCATCGGCGTAGGCTTCCAGTCTGACGACGCGAGATGTAAACCATGCAGGTTGACAAATAATAAAACAGTATGGGACTATATTGTCTTACAATCTTAATATTTCGTTAATGAGTAGTAATTATTCCA
>QNFP01000275.1 GCA_003645535.1 Gammaproteobacteria bacterium
CCTTTGGTACCAAGCAAGGAGGCGGTGGGCAGACCGATATAACCCAGGCCCAGCACGCAGATAGTTTGCGCTTGTTTTGACATCAATATTCCTTTTGCCTATGCAAGGCCTTACGCTAGCTTGAATCTTTGCTCTGCAGCGCCAGCGCAGCCTATTTAAAAAATAGTTTTCACTATCCCACACTTGATACCTGGGCGAGATCTATTCCCCAATGGTGTTTAACATGAGCACGGGCTTTTTCTAGTTCCGGCAGTGGTTTTTTGTGGTGGTCCATCCCACCAATCCGTTTGCCTTTAATAGTCGCCACTGCTATTTCAAGAGACACCTTCTGTTTATTGGCACCATAGGCAATAGCAAGCGCCTGATCACAAAGCGTGTTGATAAGCCGCGGTACACCGCCGCTGAAGTAATAAATTGCCATTATTGCCGATTTCTCGAACGGCAGCCGGGTTGCGCCAGCTACCCGTAAGCGATGGCGGATATAGTTGAGTGTTTCTTTGTAATTGAGTGCCTCCAGGTGAAACTCGGATGACACACGCTGCGCCAGCTGGCGCAGCGACGGTTTTTTAAACAAATCGAGTAGTTCGGGCTGACCAACAAGCACTATTTGCACTAACTGGTTTTTGTCGGTATTAATGTTAGAAAGGAGCCGTAGTTCTTCGAGTGCTTTTTCATCAATATTTTGCGCCTCGTCGATGATTAACGAGACTCGTTTACCCTTACTGAATTCGTCGATTAAAAATTTTTGCAGTGCTCGCAGATGTCCCACCCGTGAAAGGCCCTCAGCGGGAATATCGAATGCGGTTATCACCCATTCGAGCAGGTCGCCGAATGAACCATGGGCGTCATTAACTATACCGACGGTAAGTTCATCGTAATTAATACGCTTGAGCAGCAGACGAATCAGGGTGGTTTTGCCCGCCCCAACATCGCCGGTAATCACGGTGATGCCGTTCTGCTCCAACAGGCCATATTCCAGCATAGTGAATGCGCTGCGATGCCTGGGGGAAAAATACAGGTAGTCGGGATCGGGGATCAGGGAAAACGGCTTTTCTTTTAAACCGAAATGCTCAAGGTACATATAATTACTCGTAGCTTTTCGCTTTATTGAGTACGGTACCGATTAGATTAGCGCCATCTAGCAGTTCTTCGCAGCGCTGCAAATCGTCCGTAGTGGTTACTCCTTCTTCAACCACCAACAGGGTGGCATCAATGGTCGGTGTAAATAGAAGAGCATCATCGTTACGCAGGAGGGGTGGCAGGTCAAAAATAATGACACGCGACGCATAGCGGTTACGTATATTTTCGACCAGCTGCTTCATAGCAGGCGAGGATAATAGCTCGGAGGAATAATGACCCAACGCCCTGCCTGGTAACACTACCAGGCGCGGAAAGCCCGGGTTAATCAACACTTCTTCTAGCTCAACCTCGCCCGCGAGGACATCCACCAGGCCGTATTTTGCTTTAATATCCAGGGTGTTATGCACCGATGGCTGACGGAGGTCGAGATCGACAAGTAACACTGTATGGGTAACTTCACGCGACAGCGCGATGGCCAAATTGACTGCGGTTAAGGTTTTGCCCGCATTTTCCCCTGGGCTGGTGATAGCCAGTGTATTCCAGTGGTTTCTGTCAAGCGTCTGGCGGACTTTGGTACGTAACTGCCGATACACTTCAATCCGCGGGTCAAGATTAATCCCCGCGATAACACGGTTTTGGTACAGGGTGTCTTCTTCAGCGGTCGCGGTTGGTGTTCGCGAGTACACAAAATGCTCTAGATTGACCTCTGCCTGATGTTCTGTGAACAGTTCCAGGTCATCTAACAATTCTTCCCCAGGTGCTCGCGGCTCGATTCCCGTTAAAGACTCCTTGTTGACGGGTGGCTCTCTATCTAGAGACTCGCTGGACAAATCAGCTATCCCATCGATATTTTCATAGTCCGCCACAGATACGGGCGGATTTTCATGCCCGCTGGTCTGGCCGATTTTGCCCCGACGTTGCTGTCGGGCCCGCTCAATCGCCTGTTCTATTTTATCCACTTGATACCTGTCTTATTTCCATCCGCATAAGCTCCTGCTATAGGAACTCGGCTTCGTTAAGTTGCGGTATAACGCTCGTTCTATTTAGGTTTTGTTAACCATCCAGTTTTACAAAACCACATTAGTTCAGCCCAGCACGATTCATCAGCAAGAACCACAACACATCTAAAGGCTTGTACATAAAATGAATAATGAGCAACAGCGCCAACCCCAGCGTTAACGAGCTAGCAATCAGCCAGCGCCACCGCCTTTTTAAGCGTTTTTCATCCTCCCTATTATTCAGATAGGGGACCACCACCAACAGCGGCACAGCACTCAATTTTTGCAGTTGCTCCGCACCGTATATACCTTTATCCATGAGTTCAAAAAGAACCGCGCTACCAACGCCTGCCGCACCGGCAAGAATAAAAGCCAGCATAATAATAGCCATGCGATTAGGGCTTTTAGGTATCAGGGGTAAGCTTGGTGGTTCGATCAGGGTAAAGCGCTCGCCCTTACGGTCCTGCTCGAGGTTGCGAGAAACATCTGCTTCACGCTGTTTCAAGCGTAGGTCCTGGTACTTTGCCTGGGCGGTGTTGTATTCGCGCAAAATACCCTGGTACTCCTGTTCAACTATCGGCGCTCGCTGTAACAGCGTTTCGTATTCACTGCGCTTGCTCTTGAGTTCAATCTTCTTAAGACGCAGGCTGTCAAATTCAGCCTCCGTTGCCTTGAGTTGTGTATCGAGAAACACATAGGCAGGGTTGTCAGCTACGGGGCTCCGGCCGCCGCCGGACACGGGGGTTTTTTGTTGCCGGGCAAGCTCCGCCTCAAGATCCCGCAAGACACGGCTTGCCGCTAGCGTTTGGGGATGATCAGCCTCGTAGTCATCACCTAATTGCTGCAGCACCTCCCGCTGTTGCCGGACTTGTTGTTGCAGGGCGACGACATCCTCGCCCACGCCCAATGCGGCCTGCAGGGCGGCTATCTCCCGATTGAGTCGTTTAACGTCAGGGTGAGAAGCCTTGTAAAGCGCTGACTTGATGCGATATTCCGATTGCATTGCTTTGAGCCGATCCACATCACTCAGCACTGTCTCGCCGGTACTCAGCACCGTCGGCGCCGTCGGGCTGAGCTGGGCCAGCTCTGCAGACAGTCGTATGCGGTTTTTTTCCAGCACTTGAAGGCGCAAATTAACATCGGAAATTTCTCGTTCAGTACGCTCCACTACGCTGAGATTGAACTGATGCAGCTCGGGCAGGGCACCCTTGTTGAGAGCCTTGAACTCAGCAAGCCGCACTTCAAGCGTTAATAGTTCACTATTTAAAGACTCCGATTGTGCTGCCAGGAATTCAGACGCCCCCGCCGCCCTGTCAGCACGCGCCTTTAAATTTGTGTTGAGATAAAGCGTAACCAGCTCATTGGTGACTTTTTGAGCGGTCGACGGATTACCATCGTCGAAAGAAAGCGTAAAGGCGATGGTAGCTTCGGTAGCGCGGCCACTGCGCGGATCGATGATATCCGCGCTAACCAGGTCGAGGTTGACCTGCTCACGGAACAACGCTGCAAGCTCGGTGCGCGGCAACCGCGACTGCGCCACGTTTTGGTCATACAATCCAAACTTGGCGACGATCTGTTCAATATGCTCCACGGTCATGACCCGCTGGGTGATCATCTGAATCTGTTGTGCGGCGAAACTGGTAACAGTGGAACGCACCAAATCACGCGGAATTTCCTGCTCTTCAATAAGAATCGTTGCAGTCGAGCGATACACTGCCGGCAACCGCAGCGCAAGCGCGAGGCCCAATAGAAAAATGATAACTACGGGTACCAGAATGTGGAAGCGCCGCCGTTTGAATATTGCCCAATAATCACCCGCTGACCGCGCTTGATCTTCGTACTCATATGCTTCTGACGTAACGCTGTTATTCATAAAAAAGCTTCATCAAGATGGGCAAAGAGAGTGCTATCGAAGAGTAACGCGCATAATGTAATTAGCACAGTCGTTAGGGTCAACGCGACCATTTGACCCCGTTTGGAGAATAACGCAGTGTCAGGAATAATGCGTCGGAATCTGCCGACCCTGAGCGGTTTTCATGATCTTGCTCACGATGGCGATAACGCGCAATGAAATCCAGCTCCTGCGTAAGCTGATAAAGCATACTCGCCTCGAAGTTTGCATAGTTTCGCTTGTTGTTGATGCGATCGTCCAGCGCTTCATTCTCACCGTAGAGCGCCCGCAATGTCGATTCCAGGCGCTGTGAAAGCTGGTACACCCAGCTGGTACTTATCCGATTATTAACTGACAGAAGACCATCGCCACTGGGCATCGCATCACTACTAAAATGCACGCTCCAACGGGACCGCTCACTGCTGTAATTCAGGCTGGAATCGACAAACGTCGCGGTGTCCCGCTCATCCGATCGGTTAGCAATTGGCGCATGATACGAGGTTTCAACCCGCGATGCCCCGGCCAGCACGTTGAGCTGCAAACGCTCCGTTAAAGCGGTTTCAAATCCCCCTCTTAAACCGTAGGAATCGGACTCCGCCTGGAGAAAAGAATCTGCCTCATAATTAGAGGCGTATAGCTGCAACTGCAAA
>QNFP01000276.1 GCA_003645535.1 Gammaproteobacteria bacterium
ATAAGGTAAGCAGTATCGTCAGGGCGAGATAGCCTATAAAAGCAGAGAGATAACTAAATAATCCGACGTTCACAGGTCTTTATGATTACCGTATTGGTGAGTTGCGGTTTCAGAAAAGCTGTAGTTTTTGGAATGCTGTATTTTATGGAGAAGCATTGCAATTAACTTTAATTAAACTTTACTTGTGTCGGGTGAAGATACGCTAAAGACTGATCCTAAGCATTAATCTTATCTTTATGATCAAGGTGTTACTAGCGTTTTTATAAAAGACTATTATAAAAGATTATTGTAACGAATGTCTTTCTGGCACAGGAGTAAGTAGAAAGTTATCATCGGTGGTATTTAGATATAATTGATTACCTATAAATGCCTGCGTAGCAGATCCTTGACTGGCTAACTTGTCCTTGAAAGGTTCGATAGCACTACATTCCTGTTGGTTGGTTGGATTGTATTGTGAATTAGGGGACTATTATAAGAAAGAGGACTGCTATAAAAAAGGCAATGTAAAAAAAGCACTAGCGCAAACAGTTTTGCGCGGATTTGAGAGTAGGGACCTAATAAACAGCTGTTTTCCGACAAAAGGGGCTATATTGGTGATAAACGACGATGCTGATTTGAAATGTTACACGTAGACTTGCAGTTCTTAGCTATTGGGTTTGCATTATTGGGTGGGGCGACGCGAATGTGTGGGGATAGGGTAGCCTTCACCTGGTTTAATGTGTAGCCGGATAGTTTAGTAAATAGTTTAGTATAAGAGCGAATCAAAGATATACTGTTTTGTAGAAGTCGGGCGAAAGGGGATTTGCAATGACGGAAAATTCTGGCACAAAAAGTGAAGTGAAGACCAGCATCAGGGTTTCTGACACTATCAATGATGAAGGTGGCGTAGGCCAACCGCCTAATGTCGGCCGGCGAAATTTTGCCAAAGCCGGTTTGGCAGCTCCCGTCTTGCTATCAGTGGTTAATCGCACTGCGTGGGCAGGGCCGGCTTGTGCTCCATCAGCCTTTGCGTCAGCTGCGTTTGCTTCTAGCCAACCAGGGGAAGTACCTTGTGAAGCGGTGGGATGTAGTCCCGGTTTCTGGATGAACCATCCCTGTGCCTGGCCAAATCCGGATTGTGTTTCGGACAGCATACTGGCGGATAAAGACGATCCTTGCCCCGCCGGTGAAACTTGTTATTCTAAAGGCAATTCAAAATTTGTCCGGGACGGAACAACATTTTATGATGCGTTTGGGTGTAATCCAGACGGTGGTAATGGAGACACGACATTGCAGGAAGTCCTGGAAATTGAAAAGGGCACCCAAAATATTAATTTCCACGCCGCTGCCGCAATACTCAATGCTAAAACTGGGCAGCCAGGCTACCCCCTCTCAGTCTTGGAGGTGAAGACCATATTTTGCGAATTGATTACTACTGGGATGTATTCAGGACTGCCCTGGAGTCCCGATTGGCAGGACTACTTTGATAATTACGATTGCATTGATGAGACGAAAGATCCCACTTGTGACCTCCCTAATATTATTTACCCCACTAGCTCCGTCGAAGAATTATCTGGTGATAGCTCTCCAGGCCGTAGTGGTAGCGCCCCCGGTCAAAATAAATAGCACTAGTGGTCGCGCAAAAAGGAATGACCGAGTGGTCCTATAGCGTTATTGTTAACAATAAAAATAGTCGACAAGCTGTCTGGGGAGAACAGGTGGTTTACCACGAACTAGCTTCGGATAATCTCCATCTGCTTACTACGGTTGCCGCCAGGGTGTTAAATCGTCTTCCTGACACTTCGTTATCAACAGAGGCATTAAGGCGTATAGTTCGGGAAGAGTCTTCTGACCCGACACTTGAGGACTCGCACTGCGAGGAATTTATACAGTCCCTCGTTTCAGAACGACTACTCAAACCGCAGCAATTGTGATTATTGCTGACAGCTCCCGACCAGAGTTGCGCAAATTACTTGCGAGCAATGGTTTAGGTATTAGTATTGGTCCTTTTCGATGCTGCATAAAGACCAAACTGGCCAGCGTCTGCGATCATCTTTATGAGCTTTACCCAGATACGGAAATTGATATTGATTCACAGTTTACTGACTTCCCTGTTGAAGTGGAGCGTGCACCAGGATTGCGCCGGTGGTTGAAACCTCTCGCTGAATTTACCTTCAATGGTAACGTGCCATTTACGCCCCTGGCGCTCGATCAGGCACCGGCACTGCTGGAATGGGGCATTAACTGGTGTGTATCGGCCCACGCCCACCACCTGCTCGTTATTCATTCCTCTGTGGTTGAAAAAAACGGTCGCGCGATTATCATGCCCGCACCTTCGGGTTCGGGGAAGAGTACGTTGTGCGCAGGACTTGTAGCTCGGGGTTGGCGTCTATTGTCGGATGAGCTCACTTTGATACGTGTGAGCGATGGGCAAATACTACCCATCCCCAAGCCAATTAGTTTAAAAAATGAGTCTATAGAAATCATTAGTGAATTCTGGCCCGAAGCAATTGTCGGTAAAGTGTGCAAAGACACCCTTAAAGGCAGAGTTGCCCATTTTCGGCCACCGGCTGAAAGTGTACGAAATGCTAATATTCCAGCTGTCCCGGCTTTTGTGATTTTCCCCAGGTATGCGCCTTCTGTTGAATGCAACTTGATACCAAAGGAAAAGGGTCATGCTTTTATGCTCATGGTAGAAAATGCCTTTAACTATCATCTATTGGGTGTTGAGGGTTTTGATGTCTTAAAATCTGTTATCGATAAGGTAGAAGTGTTCGATTTTGAGTATAGTAGTCTTGATAGAGCTATAGATGAGTTTGAACACCTCGTTAAATGACCCAAACAGCTTTTACCATGCTTTGTGGCCTTCTGGCAGGAGCTACTTCTGCCCAGGACGTGCCTCTGTCAGGATGGAATTTGATAATACAGCAAGGGCGCAGTGCGCAAGTTCTGGGAATCCTTCGTGCCCGATTGGAAAGTGCTGGACAATTTGCCGATGTTCCGGAGTCAGTACGTTGGCATCTTGACGCAGCTAATGTCGTTGCAAACAAAAACTATCGCGATGCCATTGTTGAAATAAGCCAGTTTTTGCCTGTTTTTAAAAGGCTTGATATTCCGCTGATCTTACTCAAGGGAGCAGCTTATCTTGCCATCGATGCGAGTTTTGCAAGGGGTAGAGCGTTCAGTGATCTGGACATTCTTGTGCCAGAGCCTCGTCTGGAGGAACTTGAAAAAGCACTCCATTTTTATGGCTGGAATAGCTCCTACCATTCTAAATATGATCAAAAGTATTATCGTCAATGGATGCATGAACTGCCGCCCCTTAAGCACAATAAGCGGGGTACGGTGCTGGATATTCACCATACTATTTTACCGCTTACGGCACGTTTGAAACCACCGGCGCAGAAGCTTTTTGACAGTGCGGTACCGACAAAAAAATTCGATGGTGTGTGGACCTTGTCTCCCCATGACATGATTCTCCATGCAGCCACGCACCTGTTTATGGATTCCGAATACAATCATGCGTTTAGAGATTTGGTAGATATAGACGGGTTGTTGCGCCTTTATAGTGACGACGCCGAGACTTTTTGGCAGGACTTATTAGCACGGGCGGAGGAAATGGATCTTCTGCCGCCGCTGATTTATGCGTTGCGTCATGTGCGCCGAGTTTTTGATACCCCAGTGCCCGATGTTGTATTAAGGGACTGCTTGCAATTATGGCAACCACGGTTGCCTGTGGCTCAGATGGATGCCTGGTTTGAGCGGATATTGAGGCCACCACATTCCAGCTGTGATCTACCAGGCACAAGGATCGCACAATCACTTTTTCATGTACGTGGGCACTATTTGCGAATGCCCATAAGATTGCTAGCGTACCACTTGTCTCGAAAAGCAATTGTGTCTCCATTTGAAAAGGAAAATACTTCGCAGACTTAGTATATTGCAGTGGTTAAAGCTTGAGCTTGCACATATGCGATGCTGCAATTACTACACTACTTTTCCTCATAGAGATTTATCCTGGTGAAGCGAAGATGTTGCAGGGCGTTAGAGTATTTGCTGTTGTGGTAGAATTTGTCCCATAGCTTCAATTTATTATTTGTCATGTCTGAATCAAAACAACTTCAATCACAACGCTTCAATATCGCAGAAAACCCACAACTTCGTGAAATGGTTGAGAAACACCTGGACCGAATCCACGCTGAGCCTGCTGAAACATCAGTGCAGCGTGAGCAGTACAGGGAACGCATCAAAGCCTTGTTGGTAGAGCGCAATGCAGTCATCGTTGCCCACTACTATACCGCAGCCGAAATACAGAGCCTCGCCGAAGAAACCGGCGGTATTGTCTCGGATTCCCTGGAGATGGCCCGCTTTGGCAAGAACCACCCGGCCTCGATATTGATTGTGGCTGGCGTCAAGTTTATGGGAGAGACTGCGAAGATCCTTACCCCTCAAAAAACCGTATTGATGCCCACTTTGGAGGCGACCTGTTCGCTGGATATCGGTTGTCCGGCTGGCGAATTTGCCGCGTTCTGTGACCAGCATCCGGATCGCACGGTAGTGGTTTACGCCAATACCTCAGCGGCGGTAAAAGCTCGCTCAGACTGGGTGGTGACGTCAAGTA
>QNFP01000277.1 GCA_003645535.1 Gammaproteobacteria bacterium
GAAGCTATTCATACACTGGAGCGTGTTGATATTGGCCATATTAACCACGCTTTAGAACGCCTGCGCCTGAAAGAGCGCAGCTATGAACTGGACGAGGCGCTGTCACCACGGGTACAGGAAGAACTCGCCTCAGCTCGACGTGAGCTGGACACGCAGTACCGGGCATTGCAGGGCGAGTTGCGGATATTGTATGCCAGCATGGCCGGCATCGAATATTCAGTTGAACTGGCAAGCGGGCAGCAGGTTACCCTCCCTGTATCCAAAGTCGTACGCGCTTATCGGCCCAATGGAATGGGTATTCCAGCGAAATCTGTACTCTATCTGCAGCGTTTGTGGGAGTTTTTGAGCGCCGAGCCACGCGAAGCCAATACGGAGGGCGGTGTTTTCCCCGCCATATTCGGCACCGTCATGATGGTTCTGCTGATGTCGATCATAGTTACACCCTTCGGTGTCGTTGCAGCCGTCTATTTACGAGAGTATGCCCGGCAGGGCTTTGTGACGCGCACTATTCGTATCGCGGTAAATAATTTGGCGGGTGTGCCCTCTATTGTCTACGGTGTGTTCGGTCTGGGATTTTTTGTCTATTTTGTCGGTGGGGAGCTGGATCAAATCTTTTTCCCAGCCGCACTGCCAAGGCCCACCTTTGGTACGCCGGGACTCATGTGGGCCTCGCTGACCCTGGCCCTGCTGACCTTGCCCGTTGTCATCGTGGCGACAGAGGAGGGGCTGGCGAGAATACCAAAGGCATTGCGTGAGGGCAGTCTCGCTCTGGGGGCAACACGAGCGGAAACCCTGTGGCGGGTAGTGCTTCCCATGGCGAGCCCCGCGATGATGACGGGATTAATATTGGCCGTGGCGAGAGCGGCAGGGGAGGTGGCGCCGCTGATGCTGGTGGGGGTTGTAAAACTGGCACCCAGCCTGCCGGTCGATGGCAACTACCCCTTCATTCACCTGGATCAGAAATTTATGCATTTGGGTTTTCATATTTATGATGTGGGATTTCAGAGCCCTAATGTGGAGGCGGCGAGACCGCTGGTCTACGCTACTGCCCTTTTATTGGTGGGCTTGATTGCACTGCTGAATCTCACCGCTGTCGCTCTGCGCAATCGTTTGCGCGAGCGCTATAAATCTTTGGACGTTTAGAGAGCGTCAACACTGACGCTGTTATAACAGGATAACAACCATGCAACACCACGCAATTGATATTACAGCCCTGGGCCGTTCGCGAGTCGACAACGCTCGCCCGGCGGAAAACAGCCTGGCGGTTGAGGGTTTGCAGCTCTTTTATAACGAGGATGTACAAGCCCTGCATGATATAAACCTCAACATCCAAAAGAAACGGGTGACGGCATTTATCGGCCCCAGCGGCTGCGGCAAGTCGAGTTTGCTGCGCTGTTTTAACCGCATGAATGACCTTGTTGACGGTTGTAGGGTAAAGGGCAAGATCATGCTGGAGGGCGAAAACATATACGCCCCGGATGTGGATGTGGCAGGCCTGCGCAGGCGTATCGGTATGGTGTTTCAGAAACCTAACCCCTTTCCCAAATCAGTCTACGAAAATGTGGCTTATGGCCTGCGTATACAGGGTATTAACAAGAAGCGGGTCCTGGATGAGGTGGTCGAAAAGTCGCTGCGCTCATCGGCCCTTTGGGACGAGGTGAAGGACAGGCTTGACGACAGCGCTCTCGGCCTTTCCGGGGGGCAGCAGCAGAGACTGGTTATTGCCAGAACCATTGCTGTTGAACCGGAAGTTCTATTGCTGGATGAACCGGCATCGGCCCTGGACCCTATATCCACGCTCAAGATTGAAGAGCTTATTAATGAACTAAAATCGCGCTATACCATTGTTATCGTTACCCACAATATGCAGCAGGCAGCGAGGGTGTCTGATATGACTGCATTTATGTATATGGGTAAATTGATTGAATTTGACAGCACAGACAAGCTGTTTACCAACCCGGCGCGCAAGCAGACTGAAGACTATATAACCGGACGTTACGGTTGAGGTGAGTGACACTATGATTGAGCAAGAAACATACAAGCAGCATATCTCTACCCAGTTCAATGCCGAGCTCGAGGGTGTTAAAAATAGCTTGCTTGAAATGGGCGGCAATGTGGAGAGACAGGTGAACGACGCCGTTGACTGCCTCGTGAAAATGGACACCGGCCAGGCCGAGGTCGTAATAGACCGGGATCACGCTGTTAATCAAATGGAGGTGAGTATAGATGAGGAGTGCTCGCGCATCCTGGCCAGGCGCCAACCTGCGGCCAGCGATTTGCGTCTTGTTCTCACCGTGACTAAAATCACCACGGATCTGGAGCGTATTGGTGACGAGGCTGCCAAGATCGCACGTCAGTGCATTCGCATTTCGGAGGCCGCAGCATCGCCCAGTAATTATGTCGAAATTAAGCACATCGGCAATTATGTCGTCGGTATGCTGCAAAAGGCCCTGGATGCCTTTGCGCGACTGGATGTAGAGCTTGCCGTTGAGGTGGTGAAGGCGGATAAAACGGTCGACAAAGAGTATCGCAGTGCCATGCGCAGCCTGGTCACTTTTATGATGGAAGACCCCCGGGTGATTGGCTCTGTGCTCAACGAGATGTGGGCGTTAAAAAGCCTGGAGCGGGTGGGGGATCACACCAGTAATATTGCAGAGCATGTTATCTACCTGGTGCGTGGGCTGGATGTCAGGCATGTAGAACTGGAGGAACTCATCTCTCAAGTGGAGGAGTCTCACTAGATACTACCCCATTATTACTTTTATTCATTCTCGAATATAGCCACGAGCCGAACGTCAATAAGATGTACAAGCCGAGAATAAATACCAACTGTTGTGGCTGGGTTGTCAGTTCATAATAGGCAATAAATATCGCGCCCAGTGAAAGGCCGAAAATGGAAAGAATAGTAAGTATTGTTGAGGAGCCTGTCTCTTTTCGTATCTTGAAATTGGCATAGGCCATCAGCAGAGATACCAGCAAGAATGTCATACTGCCAAATTCAAGAATAACTTCCAGGCTGCCCGCGAGTACCAGTATAAAGGCCAGTGCAGCCATTCCCATAACCGCATATATGGGAATACCATTTTTTCGCCTGGAAAATACCCTGGGGAAATAACCATCACTGGCAATAACTGCCACCTGCCTGCTTGCACCAAATAGTGTTCCGCTTATAGCGCTGCTGGTTGCCAATATTGCGCCCAGAATAATAAGCCTGGCACCCCAGGGCCCCATTACAGCCTCAGCGCCTGAAGCGAGTGCATACTCTTTGTTTTCGGTTATCTCTGCAAACGGTATTGCTAAAATAGCGCCCAGTGATATGACAACATAAATTATAACTGCCAGGAATACAGCGGAGTAGATGGCTATTGGGATATTTTTTTCAGGGTTCTCCATTTCATGGACGGCGTTAATCACAAGTTGAAAGCCCTCATACGCCACAAAGGTGATTGATGCGACGATGAGAATGGACAGTACGCTGGTGTGACCATTATTGTGCAAGAGAGTTGGAATAGTGGTTTCACTGTTGCTCATCAACACAACTGAAATGACAGCGAGTATCAGTAGTTTTGAGTAAACCATAATGTCTTCTATCTTGCCCATGCCCTTAACACTCCAGACATTAACGAGTGCGAAGCCAAGAATTACTGCGCCGGCAATCAATTTCCGCAGCCACTCGCTGTCAGAAAATGAAGACCCGCTAATAGCGTAGGATGCGAAGGTGTAGGCGTAGAGAGCTAAAGTGCTTATATAGCCAAATATAACCCACCAGCCTATAAGTGAAGCGGCAAAAGGAGAGCGGGGAAATGTTTTCTTATAAAATGAATACGTGGCGCCTTCATCTTTATAGTAGACACCCAGTTTAATGTAGGAATAGGCTGCCAGGGCAGCAATCAGGCCACCCAGTGCTATCGCAACAGGGGCAAAAACACCCACCATGGCAACTGAAATTCCAAGAACTGTAAATATGCCACCGCCTATCATGCCTCCCAGGGCAATAGCGATCAGCTCGGGGATGCCGAGTGCTTTGTTTCGTTTTCTGTGACAGGAGTCGCTGGGTTGAGCCATGGATATTACTCAGTTTTTAGCGGTGAATGGCCCGATATGAATAGTGTAAAGCTGTAAGTATAAGGTATCAGGACCAGTACACGTGCACTGCATATGTGCCATAACGTAATAAAAATGTCGTATTTTTGTAATAAACCGCCTTTACAGTCATATTTCTGTCATCTTTCCCCCTTAATATCCTCACTCGTAAGACAAACACCGCTAATGCGGGCTTTTACTATCTGGAGATGGACATATGAAGCGATTGATTTCCGTAGCTGTAACAAGTGCTGTACTGGCAAGTAGCCAGGTACACGCTACAGTCAGCGACGATGATTTTGCCCAATTGAGGGCTGATCTTGCAGCCATGGCTCAGCGCTTAAACACCCTGGAGGCAGAAAACGCAAACTTGCGGGAAATCAGCGAATCTACAGTGACAGAGCTGGATGTTGCCCAGACAGAATTGGCAGGTGTGGTAAAGGGTAACTCTGCCAGTTCATGGGCCGAGCGTATCAAAGTAAAAGGTGATTTTCGCTACCGTTATGAGGAGATC
>QNFP01000278.1 GCA_003645535.1 Gammaproteobacteria bacterium
CTCTCGAGACCATCGACGCGCCGCGTGCAAGCCACAGAAGTTACTTTCGGTCCCACCGCTGGTTAAATTACCACGCCCCGTTTCACCACCATTCATAATATCGACGCAGGTATCAATCACGTCATTTTCCATTTTAGCGGCAGGCGCCTCCTGAAAGGTAAACAGGGCGTTCCAATCCATAAACTCGGTAAAAGCGTCATGCAGTACACGCTGCATTTCACCCTGCCCCTGGAATGAGGTGTTGGCCAACTTGCCGCGCTGTCCGGAGGTCATTCCCGCTTTTAGCTCGCGTACCTTTGTAAGGACTTCATCATAGGATTGCCCTTGTTCAGGCAGCGTGTAAAGGGTTTCTGTTGTCATAGTTTTGTGCTCCAAAATATTGTCGAAGGAAGTAGTATTAACCCACTCCCATGATGTCTTCCCACTGGGTAATGGTTTTGAGCATACGACCCATCATCTCATCCACCTCCGCCTCGGTTATGCACAAGGCTGGAGCAACCAGCATGGAAAGGCCTCGACTGAAAAGAGGACTGCGTTTGGGGCCGTATAAGGTGCTGTAAAATGCCACGCCATTTTTTAACGCAATCGACATAAACAGCGCTTCGGCATTGGTCTCTGGCGCAAAAAAACTTCTCGGCTCCTGCGTCTCTGCCAGCTCTATCGCCATACACAGCCCCGAGCCGCGAACATCACTTACCGTCGGGTGCAACATCAACTCCCTGGTATAGCTAAACAAATGCTTGCCTGAGCGGTCAGAATTTTCTACCAGGCCATCAGACTTCATAATATTGATGGTCGCCAAGCCTGCAGCACAGGCCAGAGGATGACCGCCGTTGGTAAAACCATGTATAAAAGTAATATCACCCTTAAAGACTTCGTTGATCCTGTCGCTGACGGTGACCGCACCAAGCGGTATGTAACAGCTGGACATGCCCTTGGCGATGGTCATCATGTCAGCCTGCACGCCAAAAAGTTCCATGCCAAACCACTTGCCCGTGCGCCCGAAACCGGTAACAACCTCATCTGCAATCAACAGCACATTGTATTCGTCACAAATGCGACGTATTTCTTTCCAATAGCTCGCAGGTGCTATCACAGCATACTCAACCCCATTGCCGACGGGTGTTGCAATAAACGCCGCTACATTGTCTTCACCGGCAAAATAAATCGCCTTTTCAAGTTCCTGAGCACACCGGATGCCCCAGGCTTCTCTGCTTAGACTCGCTGGTTTTTCATAGTCGCTGTACTGGCCAATATGAGAGCCCGCCGGCAGCATCGGTTCCATTATTCCCTTGAGGAAAGGGTTGCCACTCAAGGTCTGGGTGGCCAGTGTCATGCCGTGATAGCTGTCGTACCGGCTAATAATCTTGTACTTGCCTGCATTGCCCGTCACCACATGATATTGGCGAGTCAGTTTTATCGCCGACTCTACCGCCTCAGAGCCACCTGAAACCAGGAAGCTGGCATTGAGATCGCCCGGCGCCACCTCGGAAATGGCAGCACACAGATCCGCTCTGGGCCGATTCGCCATAATGGGATGGCAATAGGAAAAATTGCTCATCTGTTTGCTAATGGCTTCGGTAATTCGCTCCTCGCCATGCCCAAGGCTTATAGCCGCAGGCCCACCCGACGCATCTATATATTCACGGCCGTCGGTATCATACAGGTAGATACCTTTTGCGCTTTTAAGCTCCACATCGAAAGCGTGGTAGGAGAAGGCCGTCGTCCAGTCCCCCTCAATAACCAACTCGCCCGGCAGCTTGTTATCTTGTTCATGATTCATATCAAACTCTCCACATGATGAAACCTGAAAGCGTATCGCAAAAGGTCACACTTTCATTACTATCTACACTGCCGGCTGTCAGCGGCTATTCAGGGCCGTGAGTGGTAATGCCGTAAGCCTTTCTGTACGCAAGCCCCTTAAGAATTTCGATATAGAGCTTGGCGGCAGTTTGGCCGCCGTCATTTCTGTTGTCATAAGCCGGACCCAGGCACACCATGTCAAAACCACACAGATTAGTTTCGCGAGATAGAATCCGTAACGCTGTACGTATATCGCGGGCAGGAATTCCAAACGGATCGGGGTATTTTTGCGCGGGGAAGCTGATAGGGTCGCAGGCATCAACATCCAGGCTGCAATAGACCTTATCGGTATCTTTGGTCGCCACCGCGATAGCCTGCCGCATCACCTCTTTAATACCCAAATCTTCAACGTCTTCGTTGGTGAAAATGGTATACCCAAGTTTTACTGCCATTTCGTGCCAACTCATCATATTGGCGGCTCCACCTTTAACGCCAATCACTACCATGTTTTTGGGATGAGCTTTACAGGTATCGAAAATCTTGTAGAACTGGTTGCCTGAATTCAAACGGGTAACTGCATTTTTTTCGGGAAAGGGGGCATCACCACCGTACATATTGTCATAGTGGCCATCAAACAAAATGATGCCGATCTCGCCATCTGAGTTATCAGAAATTGCTCGCACAGGCGGATATGAGATGGAGTGATCGCCACCAAAGATTAAAGGGATCGCACCACCTTTCACAATGTCAGCAACCTTTTCAATCGCCTTCTTGGAAAAATCTTCTACGTCCCATGGGTCAAACTCTACATTGCGATAATCCGCCATTGTAATGTGGTCACAAATTCTGAAATCACCCGCCACTTCCGGACAAAAACCACCACTGGTACAGATCGAATAATGAACGGCGCATTTTCGAATATAATCGGGGGCGTCCCATGCACCGCTTCTGCCTTCCAGAACATCCGGGTCGGCAGGCCTGGCACCAGAGGTCGGCCACTGCATAGGCGCGGGATGAATCCAGCCTTCAAATGGCAGGCCGATAAAACCCACGTCAAGCCCTTCAAGATCACTGGCCTCGTAGGCTACAGGTACGTCAATAAAACTGGGAACATCACTATGAATGCGCGGACGCAGGATGCCCGCCATGCTGTCATAAGGCGTCCCGTCCATCTCGGACCACATTTTTTTCATTTCATCATCCATCATGGCGCAATTACTCCTAACATTTTGAAGGTTTACTTAATCGTTAAAATATAACTTGCAAAGAGCGTGCCATAATAATTTATCTAATAAAAACAAGGGGATATAACTATGGGAATGAGCTTGTCCGCAAATATGACAACCATATAGCCGTATATTTGCTAGAAGACGCAGTGTTACCAGTATATTTGCCGGTTTTGTATCTTCGCTGGCACCTGCTTCTTCAAAAATCGCATTTGCGTTTGATACGGAGCGCAGCCACTCATAGGTAATTGCTTTCGCTGAACTGATAACGGCACCTGCATCACGCATGCGGCGCAAACCAATCTCCTCATCTCCAGCAGTAGTTGCCACAACATCCTGTAATACGACAACCTGGTATCCGGCTTCCATCAAGCCCAGTGCAGAGTGAGCCACACAGACATCGGTTTCCATACCGCTTTTTCCCGTAGGCGAGCGCGGCCAAAACTGTTGACGTGCCCTTCGTGAACAACCTCAACAGGCAACTCAATTCATGTTTGTTTTCAATTCGTGTGAACTTAGCGGTATATCTTTAGCGCATGCTCAGCTGCTTTTTCACCGAAAATTGCAGCATTATGCCAGTCTTGAATGCCGGCTTGTTCCGAGTGCGCGAATGCGATGCGCCCGTGAGCTTGTCCCATAATATGGCTAACTGGCGGCATCCCGTCGCGGCCGAAATAGAAACCGGGCTCGGGAACAATATAGGAATGTCCCCAGCGGTTAAGGACGATACCCGCAACATCTCGTTTTGCATCAAAGCCGTAGTCCGAAAACATCTCTGTCAAAAGTCTACGGATTTCGAACTCAAATGTTGAGAATCCGGTGTGGAGTAGCTTTGTTCGACTCCGGACTGCCTGCTCCTGTGCGGAGCCGCTGGATGGGAAACCCATATAAAAAGTGAGTACAACGGGTTTGTCAGGGTCCAGCGGTGGAGCGTAGTTGCCCACCAGCATGGGCTTTCGGATGTTGCAATAAATCCCCAGGCCCTGATCAGTAAAATAGTGGCATGCGGTGATTCCCAACTTGGCCATCGGACGCCAGTTGGTAAGTGCCACGTTTGCCACCAGATTGCTGCCGTGATGCGGTTGTGAAAATGCCCAGCGATGCTGCTCATCCATGTCCTTGATTATCTTCTTGTTCACCCAGGCGCCAACGGCAGAAACAACCGTCTTGGCACGTACCCGGTGTAATTTTCCCTCCTGGTAATAGGTGATAGAAACGGTATTAGCCTGGCTGGGATCACCATCGTGGCGGATATCTACTGCTGTACTTCTTGATCGTATACGTGCCCGCATCCCCGGCTTATCGAAATCGGCAAAATTTAGTTTGCCATTGAATATCCCGTCTGCGGTGTTTTCGCCACTAATAAGCTCTGGTCGGATGGCCTTGAGAAAATGTCGTGCAACGGTGTCGTTTCCACCGGGGAAAGATATAACGTTAAAGTCTTTTCCAGGGTCAGCATTCAACGGTAGGCAGCAGTCATCAAACCCCTGGAAAAAGCGAACAAACAATTTTTTTGCCACCAGTGCGGAGACCGCATCTGCGCCTACGCCGCAATTCAGGGCGA
>QNFP01000279.1 GCA_003645535.1 Gammaproteobacteria bacterium
ACAGCAGGTAGCCTTTTTTACCCAGATAATCGGGATCCTTTTTCAAGTTGGGGAGGATCGACCTGCGCATAATGCCAGGCGGAATAGTCCATGTGGGATTGAATTCTATAAACTCAATCGTATCCTTGAATATAGGTGTCTGAGTGTACTCTTTGCCCACCTGTGCTTTGCCGTCCCAAAATACCTTGTCATCCTTTGCCCAGTAGACATGATACCCGGCGATATCGACAATAATAAATTCACCATGATTCTCATGTAGATACCAGCGCTGCCGTTCGAGGTTAACCCGCAACTGATCGATACGCTGCTGCACAGACACATTCATCGCCGCCAGGGTGCCGCCACCAATTACGCCATCGACATCCAGACCCTGACGTTGCTGAAAATGTTTTACCCCATCTTCCAGGCCCGAATCATACAATTCTGGATCCGTTGCGTTAGCGGTATAGTCCCCTGTGACTGTCAGACGCGCTCGCACCTGGGCGACGCGAGCACTTCTATCGCCAGGCTTAAGTACCGGCCCCTGCGATATTGCCGACCAACCACCCGCTTCTCGATAGCCGCGATACTTTGCCAGGGCGTCTCTCAACAAAGCATGGGATTTGGCCTGCGGACGTGCCTGATTAAAAGCCTCGGCAATTTTCGCCTGTCTGACTTTTTCGATAACGCCAGGAAGCTGTTTTTTCCATTCAACCTCAAGTGGCCTTGAGAAATTAAAGTTATCATCCAGCCGTTCTGGATCAGCCTTACCGACAAGAAGGTTGTAATAAGCGCGGATGAAGGTCTCAGAAAGCAACATATCCAGGTCAGCCGCAGAGGATACGTCCAAAGCCTGTTTTTTCCTGTCACTGAGCAGAGTATCAATGGCTGAAAACCAGTAGTCATCAGGATTCAGGCCATCATTTTTCAGGCCCTGGATTTGTTCCCTTAATTGTTTGATCGCGGCATCTTTCCAGACAGGCTTATAACTATTGGTCTGATATAACAGGGTAATAAAACCCTTCCCATAAAGAGTTTCCTGCCTCACCTGGAGAGTTTCTGAGCTTCCCGCCGCCTTGATGCGTGACGATACTTCGGCCTCAAATGTACTTCCGGCATACAGGCCTGCCGATAACAAGCTGAGGATTACGCAAATCGATAGTTTTGCATAATTTAATCGGTTATTTTTAAGCATATTTTTTTACCAGCCGGTTACTCTTAACGGTGTTGCAAGATGATTTGCAACTCATTTTTATCGCGCAGGAAGACGATTTCGCGCAGTGTACCATTAAAAACACGTAACTCTGCAGCCCGTTAAACTAAGCCGTTCAAGTCAGGGCAGGCGGGGCCTCTGGGTTCCTGGGCGCCGCTAGCCAGAGCATTGCCGGACCAAAGATTGCCAGCCCGGCAGCGGCGGTAAGCATCAACTCATAACTACCCGAGAGATCGAACAAAAAGCCACCGAGCCAGGCACCGGTCGCTCCGCCCATAGCGGCAAACATTGACAGGGTGCCAAATATGCTGGGGAAGCGTGGGCCGGCGAACAGATCACGGGCAACGGAGGGAATAATCGGCGCGTTGGCAGAATAGCCAATGCCCAGTAATACCGCGAATGTGAACGGCAGCAGCAATCCGGGTACGGAGCCGACAAAAGACAGGGTGATAACGGCAAGCAATGTACAGGCGAGTCCGAAGGTATAAGTAAGCTCTCGGCCTATTCGGTCCGACAGGGCTCCCCAGACAATCTTGCCCGGAATACTGGCAACACCAATGATACCGACGATAATTGAACCCAGTGTTTTGGCAACACCGTGATCCACCATAAATGCAAATTGATGCAGGATCAGCAGTTGCGACAGGCAACCTCCGGTGAAAAACGCGAGTACGGCAAAGCGGAAACTACGCGATCTAATTGCGGTGGCCACGGTCCAGTTGGCCTGACGAGTAGGCTGAGCATCCTCAGTCTCATCCATATTCACTTCACCATCGGTAGAGTCTGCTGAGCTAGCGGGCAAACGCAAAATAAAAAATGCAGCGGGCCAGATAATAATGACTACCATACCGGCAAGAATTTGAAAGGCATGACGCCACTGGACAGTTTCAATAAGGAAATTAGTAAGGGGCACAACAGCAAATATGCCGACACCAATGCCGGAGGTAACAATACCCAGTGCCGTACCCACTTTGTGAGGAAACCAGCGCTCGGACAAAATTACCGAGGGCACCCAGCCACAGGCACCGAGGCCTACTGCGGTGACCACGCCAAAGGTAATATAGAGCTGCCACCACTGGTTGATTTGCGAGGTCAATAGCAAACCAGCGGCCATGACCAGGGCGCCAATCATCATCAGCTGTGTGGGGCCAAACTTTTCTACCAGGCGACCCGCGAATGGACCAAAAATCCCGTGGGTAAGAATAAATACCGACATCGCACCGGCAGTAACTGAGCGCGACCAGCCGAAATGCTCTATGAGTGCGACCAGAAAAACCGAGTAGGCATACCAGATGCCGTAAAGCAGTCCTAAGGTGAGAAATAGCGTGCCTATGACAGTGGCACCACGACGAAACGTGTTTTCTGGATTCAATAGTCACTCCGATATTACGCCCCACGACCAGGGAGCAGGAAAGATTTCAAACGCAGAAAATAGCCAAAGGCGCAAAAATAAGCGATCGGGGCGCTAGTCACCCCGACCGACATCCAGTTTTACAGGGAGAGTGCTATTGCGCACCCCAGCCGCCGTCAACCACGAACTCGTTAGCGGTAATAAAACCGGATTCATCCGAACATAAAAACAGTGACATGGTGGCAATATCCATGGGATCACCCATACGGCCCAAAGGCGTGGCGGCGGTGATCTCTGCGACGTAATCACTGGTCAGGCTTTCCGCCAGCGGCGTTTTAATAATGCCGGGGTGAACCGAATTAACGCGTACGCCCTGTTTAGCGTATTCCAGACCCGCAGATTTTGTCATCAGCCGCACCGCGCCTTTTGCACCGTGATAGGCAACCATACTCGGCGTGCCCATAATTCCGTACAGGGACGAAATATTGACGATGGCGCCATTACCGGACTTTTTAAGCTCCGGCATACAGGCTTTCATACCCAGCCAGACACCGGTCTGACAGATCGCAACAACCCGGTTAAAACCTTCCAGAGTTTCTTCTTCAACGCCCAGCATATTGGCAATACCGGCATTGTTGACCAATGTAGTAATTTTTCCGTACTTATCGACCGTGGCTTTGACAACATCGGCCCAGTCAGATTCGCTGGTGACATCCTGGCGTACGAAGATGGCATCACCACCCTCACCCTGGATGGCCGAGACAACATTTGCACCCAGCTCTTCCTGAATGTCTGTGACCACAACCTTGGCACCTTCCCGCGCAAAAAGGTGCGCGTGTCCTTCACCGATGCCGCTCGCACCACCGGTAATAATGGCTACTTTACCTTCGAGTCTGTTACCCATTGCTATTCTCCTGATAATGTTGTGTGAGTTTGTTCTGCTGACGCGCCAAAGCTTCTGGTTTGGGTGTCGCCAAGTTTATGAGGGGAACGCAGTATGCGTTACTGCGGGGTTGGGATTCAACTGGCAGGTAAAAATTCCAGGGTTGATGCCACCAATCACTTTACAACTCGGGCTAATCTTCCACGGGCGTGAGAATATCTGCACCCTGATTACGCGAATTATTAACCAACTGGCTGACCCTGTAATAGCTCAGCTCAGCCTCCGGTTCACGCTGCAAAATACCAGCACATTTTCCGGCTTCACCCTGTAGCCAAAGATCAGCGTACTCTAGCTCCATCAACAAGGGCATGCGGGGATGGATAGCCGAAATTGAGCGGATGGCCGGGCAGGTAATCATGGCGCAGGATCGAAACTGCTCCCTGCCTTCGCCCCACTGATCCCACAAACCAGCGCAGACCAGTGGTTCACCACCAGGGGAACTGATGTAAAAAGGCTGCTTTTTGCCGTTTACCCTCTGCCATTCATAGTAACCCTGAACCGGGATCAAACACCTTTGGCAGTGCTTCCAGGCGCTTCTGAATGCTGGTCTGGAAGCCAGAGATTCGGCTCTGGCATTAAACGTCGAATATTTAGTGTTGGGTGTTTTTGACCAGGCCGGCACCAGACCCCAGCGCATGCTCGTTCCCCCTTCAACGGTAAAAGCAGCGATATCCGCGTCAGGAGCAATGTTATAACTGGTCTGCACATCAGTAGGCCAGTCGCCCAGAACTTCGGCCCACCGGCCCATATCCTTGACGTGGTTGGCAAAGCGTCCACACACAGTGATTAATCCAGCAGCTTCAATTCAGACCTGGTAGGCCAACCTTATCCCGGCAAATATAGCCCGCCGTTAACATGGAAGGTTTGGCCGGTGATATAAGAGGCGTCGTCTGACAACAAAAACTCTACTGTCGCAGCGATCTCATGGGGTTTACCCGCGCGCCCCATGGGCACCTGAGCAACCAGCCCTTCGTATACTTCGTCCGGCATGACGCCTTTCAAACCTTCATGCATTATCAGGCCGGGAGCCATGGCATTAACAGTGACGCCGTATTTCGCCAGGTCAAGTGCAATCGAATGCGTATAGCCCAGCA
>QNFP01000280.1 GCA_003645535.1 Gammaproteobacteria bacterium
GTGCGGTGGCAGCCTTGAGAGCGGTCAGGTTCAGAACAGCAGGGCCGTCAGTTCATCCACATGATTAACTAGATGGCGGGCACCCCAGGTTTGCGGATGGTCGTCGTCGATATAGCCATAGGCAGCAGCGATAGTGATAGTGCCGGCATCGCGACCGGACTCTATATCGCGGCGATGGTCGCCAACGTAAATGGTGTGTTGTGGCTCACTGCCGAGCTGCTTGCAACCCAGCAACACGGGCTCGGGGTGGGGTTTTGCATGTTCAACATGATCTGGGCATACCACGGAACCGGGGGCCGGTTGCAGCTTTAGTTCATCGAGAATAACCTGCGTGTAGAGACTGGGTTTATTGGTGACGATACCCCAGGGTGTACCCTGTGCGCCCAGTTGTTTTAACAGAGTTTCAATACCTGGGAAGGGACGGGTTTGTTGGCAGAGATTATCCAGGTATACCTCAAGGAACTCGCTGCGAATAGCTTCAAATTCAGCATCCTCTTCAGTGCAATTGAAAGCGTGGGCGATCAAACCAGCGGAACCATTACTAACGATAGCGCGAATAGCCGCCTCTGTGAGCGGTGGACGTTCCTTGCGCGCCAGTAATTGATTTAGCGCAATGGCAAAATCTGGAGCGGTGTCGAGTAAGGTGCCGTCGAGATCAAAAAGAACGGCCTGGTAATTAACGGCAGGCATTACAGTGGTCTGCTGGCGTGAACGATATAGTTGACGCTGACATCACTGGGGTGAATACGATATTTTCGTGAGAGCGGATTGTAGACCATGCCTGCCATGTGGTTCACCTCAAGCCCGGCATCGCGAACCCACCTGGTCAGCTCTGAGGGACGAATCAAATTTTTGTAACTATGTGTACCTTTGGGTAGTAGATTGAGAACATATTCCGCACCCACTATGGCGAATAAAAATGATTTCGGACTACGGTTGATTGTTGACAGGTACAGGTGGCCGCCTGGTCTGACCAGTTTAGCGCAGGCATTGATCACCGATGACGGGTCGGGTACATGTTCGAGCATTTCCAGGCAGGCAATAATATCGAAACACTCAGTACGGGTTTCAGCCAGTTGTTCGGCGGTCGTCAACTGATAATCAATGCTCAAATCGGACTCAATACAGTGTAGGCGCGCAATTTCAAGGGGTGTGGCGCCCATGTCGATGCCTGTTACCGAAGCCCCTCTGTGAGCCATAGCCTCGCTCAAAATGCCGCCGCCACAGCCTACATCCAGGAGAGTTTGACCGGCGACAGGAGAATGTCTGTCTATCCAGTTGGCGCGTAGGGGATTGAAATCGTGGAGCGGTTTGAATTCGCTATTGACATCCCACCAGCGTGTGGCAAGGGCTTCAAATTTGGCTATTTCTGCTTCATCTACATTGTCTACTTGAGTATCTACTTGCTTGCTGTCTGATTTTGTTGACATGGAGTCTAGCCGCCAATTTTGTCTTGCCAATATTTGGCCTTGTTGATGATCTCGTCCTGGTCAAGGGTTTGTAGCTGGCCGTTAGCAACTAATAACCTGCCGTTAACCCACACATGGCTGACCTGCCTGGCGCAATCCGTATAAACCAGTTGAGACAGAGGATTATACAGGGGTTGCGAATAGATGGTGGACATCTCGACGGCAATAAGGTCAGCGGCTTTACCTTCGCTAATGCTGCCGGTTTTATCTTCTATACCCAGTGCTTTGCTGCCATTGATGGTGGCCATATGTAGCGCCTGTTCGGCATCAACCAGCGCTGCGTTACCACCGCGCCCCTTTGCCATGAGGGCAGCGAGGTTCGTTGCTGCAAAAAGATTGAGGCTATTGTTACTGGCCGCCCCATCGGTTCCCAGCGCAACATTGATTTCAGCATCAAGTAGTTCCTGCGTGGGGCAAAACCCGCTGCCAAGTTTCATGTTTGACTGGGGGCAGTGCAGTACATGGGCGCCAGTGCGTTGCAGAATATCGATATCTGCTTTATTTACCTGGGTCATATGGACGCACTGAGTCAATGAGGAGATAGCACCAAATTCATAGAGTTTAGTCAGAGGTCGTCGACCATCCTTAGCCACTGCATCATCGACTTCCTGCGCAGTTTCGTGCAGGTGGATTTGGATGGCTGCATCGAGTTCCCCGGCCAGAGCGACGACTTTGTGCATGGTTTGGTCGGCTACGGTGTAGGGGGCGTGGGGGCCAAATGCGATATTGATCAGCTCATCAGTTTTGCACTCATCATAAAGGTTCAGGCCTTTATGGATATATTCATCAGCATCACGCGCCCATGCGGAAGGAAATTCCAGAACAGGAAAGGCCACTTCGCCCCTGATTCCCGCTCTGCGCATGCACGCAGCCACCTGATCGGGGAAGAAATACATGTCTGCAAAACAGGTGGTGCCGCTAAGCAGCATTTCTGCAATCGCGAGCTCTGTGCCATCGCGAACAAATTCGTCACTAACCCAGCGTTCTTCAGCGGGCCAGATATGTTTGTCTAGCCATATTTGCAGTGGTATATCATCAGCAATGCCGCGCAGAAGCGCCATGGCTGCGTGGCCATGGGTATTCACCAGACCGGGCATTAATACTGCGTCTGGCAGCAAATGCTCGTTGTCCGTCGTATAGCGAAGCCGCGCTTCATCGGTGGGTAGAACTGCGGTGATTTTTTTATCGCATATCACTACGCTGCAGCCGTCGAGAACATTGCCAGGCTGCGTCATGGTGACTATCCAGCCCGGGCTTATTATCAGGTCAGCCCAGATTCTGCCTGTTTGATTGTCCATAGATAAAAAGTCAGCTGCCACATGTATATGAAATTGCTTTAGTCGCGCAGTATACCTGATGCACAGTGCAAGCCAGATGGTTGCAAGCAACGATGTCTATCGGCATTACAGCGCTTTTTTATGGTACAATTCGCCGCTTGCGTCCGGCCCTCTGACAGCTATTTTGTATGCTTGTCAAGGGTTGGTAAATAACAAAAGTTCGAGGTTTCGAGGTAGTAGTACACGTGGCTGAGCCAGTAAAACAAATCCTGCCAGTAAATATTGAGGATGAACTGCGGAGATCCTATCTCGATTACGCAATGAGCGTGATTGTCGGGCGAGCTCTCCCCGACCTGCGAGATGGTTTGAAACCGGTGCATCGTCGTGTGCTATTCGCCATGAGCGAGTTAAACAACGACTGGAACCGCCCCTATAAAAAATCGGCCAGGGTGGTGGGTGATGTAATCGGTAAGTATCACCCCCATGGCGATACTGCCGTTTATGACACCATTGTGCGTATGGCGCAGTCATTTTCGCTGCGCTACCCGCTGGTCGATGGCCAGGGCAATTTTGGTTCAGTCGATGGCGATTCTGCGGCAGCCATGCGCTATACCGAAATCCGCATGTCGAAAATAGCCCATTCCCTGCTCATTGACCTGGACAAGGAAACCGTCGATTTCGCGCCTAACTACGACGAAACTGAAATGATTCCGGTGGTGATGCCGACGCGGGTGCCCAACCTGCTGGTCAACGGCTCTTCGGGCATTGCCGTCGGTATGGCCACCAATATCCCACCCCACAATTTGCGCGAAGTGATCGCCGCTTGCCTGCAGCTGATTGAAAATCCCGATATGTCAGTTGATGAAATAATGGAACATATTCCCGGGCCAGATTTCCCCACCGGCGCTATCATTAATGGCCGTGCAGGTATTATTCAGGCCTACCGAACGGGCAGGGGTCGGATTTATGTGCGCGCGAAAGCTCGGGTCGAAGTCGATAAAAAGACGCAGCGGGAAACCATCATAATCGATGAAATTCCCTATCAGTTAAACAAAGCGCGTCTTATAGAAAAAATAGCCGAGCTGGTTAAGGATAAGAAAATAGAAGGCATTTCAGAACTCCGCGATGAGTCAGACAAGGACGGTCTACGCGTGGTCATCGAGTTGAAGCGGGGTGAAATGGGTGAAGTGATACTCAATAATCTCTACGCTCAAACTCAGCTGGAGACTGTGTTCGGCATCAATATTGTGGGCCTGGTCGATGGCCAGCCACAAACCGTCAACCTCAAAAAATTACTGGAAGTGTTTATTCGTCACCGCATGGAGGTTGTGACGCGGCGTATCGTTTATTTGTTGCGCAAGGCCAGAGAGAGAAACCATATACTGGAAGGGTTGGCAGTTGCAATTGCCAATATTGATGCCGTTATTGAGCTGATTAAGGCTTCACCGACACCGGCAGTGGCGCGAGAAAATCTACTTGCACAGGGTTGGGCGCCAGGGGATGTCCTTGCATTTCTCGAACGCGCGGACAAAACCAGCCGCCCAGACGATCTCGAAGAACAATATGGCCTGCGTGATGGCGCCTATTATTTATCACTCGTCCAGGCTCAGGCCATACTCGAGTTACGTTTGCACCGTTTAACGGGTATGGAGCATGACAAACTGCTTGGTGAGTATAGTGAAAAGCTTGATGAGATCGCCGGTTATCTGGCCATTTTAGGTGATCCAGACAAGCTGATGGCAGTCATCAAGGATGAGCTTGTCGCCATAGATAAAGAATTTGGCGATGAACGAAGAACAGAAATTATCAGCTCACGTCATGA
>QNFP01000281.1 GCA_003645535.1 Gammaproteobacteria bacterium
TCACCAATCCGTCTGCAGGCAGAATTGATGCAGGCGGCAGAATCCACAGCAAAACGGTTTCACCGTAGTACCGCCGAGCAAATCGAATATTGGGCTGATCTTGGTCGCACGGTGGCATTAAACCTTGACCCTGACGTATTGTTGTCGGTTGCATCCGGGCTAACAGTAATAAAGACAGAACCTGTTTATAGCGCGCCCATTGATCCGGATAACGTTTTTCAAGTACTTGAAAATGATCGGGACAAAGGTGTGTTGAGCAGTACGGTAACAAGTAGTGCTATTCGTTATCAGGCATCAACAGAGCACCCCGGCTATCTGGAGAAAATTGACCCAAATGGAAATATCACGACAGGGCAGTTTGAAAATGGAGAGTTTATTGAGTTAAAGGAATCTGATACTTGAGCAGGGAAAAGCAGCTCTGGATTCTTGCCGGAGGTAATGGTGCTGGCAAAAGCACCTTCTACAGAACACGGCTCGAACCGCTTGGCTTGCCTTTTGTTAATGCCGATATTCTGGCAAAGCAGCTTTATCCAGAACAGCCAGAGCAACACAGCTACGAAGCTGCCAAAATTGCAGAAACGATAAGCAAGGGGCTATTACGAGAAGGCCGTTCATTTTGTTTTGAAACCGTTTTTTCACACCCTTCAAAAATTGATTTTGTCGCCCAGGCAAAATCGTTGGGTTATGAAGTTGTACTGGTTTTTGTTCACCTGGATGACGTTTCACTCAATCAGGCGCGTGTTTCACAGCGGGTGAGTGAAGGCGGGCATTCAGTACCAGAAGATAAAGTAAGCAGTCGAATCCCCAGGGTTTTGGCAAACATTAAGCAGACCCTGCCATTATTTAACCGATGCTATTTATTGGATAATTCACGTTTCGACAACCCTTTTCAACAAATCGCTGAAATACACAACGGACAGCTTGTCCTCAAAGTGACTTCTTTACCACGATGGGCGAAAAGCCTTTTGGTCAATTATCTAGATTAACATTTATCTGAAATACCAATGGTTCCGTTGGCGCTCACTGCTACACAGGCCGCTTGGAAAAATCTTATCAAATAAGGAGTTCAGTCAGGGCTATTTTAAGTGGCCAAGATGTTTGCCAATAGCCTGCAGGCAGGGTTTTAGCAACCGTGGCGTAGCAGCGACGATGTGGCCCGATTCCAGAAATTGATTGCCTCCCTGGAAATCTGCGACGAGGCCGCCGGCTTCCTGTACCAGCAGCACACCAGCAGCGATGTCCCAGGTTTGGAGATACATTTCCCAAAATGCGTCATAGCGTCCGGCGGCCACATAAGCCAGGTCGAGGGATGCAGAGCCCATACGACGAATGCCGGAAGACTGGTTAGCCAGCGCCGCCATAGACATCAGGTAGGGCGACATGTTGTCAAAAGGTTTGCCACTGAAAGGAATGCCCGTGGCATACAGGGCTCCATTAGCCTGTATGCGGCCCGACACACGGATGCGAGTTTCATTAAGGAAAGCGCCACGGCCACGACTGGCAGTAAATTCTTCGAATTTGATGGGGTCATAAACGACGGCGTGTTCCAGCCGGCCGCGGTATAGAAAAGCTATGGATATCGCGTAGTGGGGGATGCCACGTATGAAATTGGTCGTGCCGTCCAGTGGGTCGACAATCCACACAGAATCACTGTCGCTGCCTTTATGCGTCCCGGTTTCTTCGCAGATAATACAATGGTCAGGATAGGCTTTTCTGAGCTGGTAGATGATTTCGTTTTCGGCGGCATGATCAACCTCCGTGACAAAATCATTTTGGCTCTTTTCATCGATCTGAATACGATCCAGCTTCGAAGATGCGCGGACAATCAATTCACCGGCACTGCGAGCGGCTCGTAAAGCGATATTGATCATCGGTTCCATGGGCAGTTCTGGGCTTTGTGTCGAGGGGTGCGGATTGTAGCAAAGTCGGTGGCTCCGCTAATAGCTCGTTTGTGGTTTGATTTCTGATACCAACTTTGTGGTTTGTTACAATGCCCGACCTTTTTTTGAGCTGACCATGAACAAACGATTCGACAATATTCGCGTGGTATTAGTGGATACCAGCCACCCGGGCAATATTGGTGCTGCGGCGCGGGCTGTTAAAAATATGGGCCTGCGGCGTCTGTATCTTGTTTCTCCACGTGATTTTCCTGCCGACCGTGCGGTTTGGCGAGCCGCTAATGCGGCGGATGTGCTCGAGCAGGCGGTGGTGATGGCCTCGCTCGATGAAGCGATAGCGGATTGTGGCCTGGTCGTTGGCACCAGTGCCAGAGGCAGGAGTATTCCCTGGCCCATGTTGAATCCCCGCGAATGTGGTGAAAAGATCTGGCGAGAAGCGAGTGATCATGACGTGGCTCTGGTGTTTGGTCGTGAGGACAGGGGGCTGACCAACGAAGAGCTGCATAAATGTACATTTCACGTCCATATTCCTGCTAATCCCGATTACAGCTCATTGAATCTGGCCGCCGCCGTTCAGGTGTTGACCTACGAGGTGCGTATGGCCGCTCTGGCCGAGCAGCAAGAGCCTTATCAGCATTTAAATGATTGGGATATCCCCCCCGCTAAAGTAGCGGAACTGGAACTTTACTATCAGCACCTTGAGCAGGCGCTGGTGGCGCTGGGTTTTCATGATCCGGACAATCCTCGTCAAACCATGACTCGGCTACGACGCTTGTTTAACCGAATTCGCCTGGACACCATGGAGCTTTCGATCATGCGTGGCGTACTGACGGCTATCCAGAATAACGTATATAGATTAACCGGAGCGAATCAGCGCGATCAGGACAAGCCGCGTAAAGTTGACTAAAAAGATCAGGTATTTACTTGACTAAATAAGTTGGGTATTTGATAATGCGCGTCTTTAAAAAGCTCTAAAGGTTCTGGATGAAGCTAACCACAAGAGGGCGTTATGCGGTGACGGCTATGCTCGATCTGTCTTTGCACGGCAAAGGCAGGCCAATTAGCCTCGCAGACATATCCACCAGACAGGACATATCACTTTCCTACCTTGAACAACTGTTTTCCAAGTTGCGGAAACAGCAGTTGGTTAAAAGTGTCCGCGGCCCTGGCGGAGGATATTGTTTGAGCCGTAGCAATACCGAAATAAATGTCGCTGAGATTATCGATGCTGTTAATGAATCTACCGATGCGACCAGCTGTGGCGGGAAGGGCATTTGCCAGAATGGTGAAATGTGTCTTACCCACCATCTGTGGAATGACCTCAGTGAACAAATTCATCATTTTTTGAGCGCTATATCGCTCGCGGAATTGACCAAAAAAGAGCATGTGCAGTCGATTTGTGATCGTCAGGATGCGCAACAGTTAGCGCAGCAAAGCGATCATGGTTTGATCGATGCTGAAATAGTCAATTTGTAATCAATACGGAGTGTTTTAAGTGAAACTGCCCATCTATCTGGATTATTCGGCAACGACCCCGGTAGACCCACGAGTGGCCACCCGCATGGCAGAGTGTTTGACCAGTGAGGGAGTTTTTGGCAACCCTGCTTCGCGTTCCCACGCTTTTGGCTGGCAGGCGGAAGCCGCAGTTGAGGAAGCTCGGCAGAATGTCGCTGATCTGATCAACGCAGATCCTCGGGAAATCGTCTGGACGTCGGGAGCCACTGAGTCAGATAACCTGGCAATCAAGGGCGTGGCCCATTTCAATGCGCGTAAAGGCAAACATATTATTACCTCCAAAATCGAGCACAAGGCAGTGCTTGATACCTGTCGACAACTGGAGCGGGAGGGTTACGAAGTCACCTATCTCACTCCAGACAGCAGTGGCTTAACTTCCGCACAGGCGGTGGCTGATGCGATTCGCGATGACACAACTCTGGTGTCGATTATGCACGTCAATAACGAGATTGGTGTCATCAATGACATCGCCGCTATTGGTGAGGTGTGTCGTGAGCGAGGCGTGTTTTTTCACGTCGATGCAGCCCAGAGTGCGGGTAAAGTGCCGATTGACCTGGCTGAATTGAAAGTAGATTTGATGTCCTTTTCGGCGCACAAAATCTACGGGCCAAAGGGCATGGGCGCCTTGTATGTGCGACGTAAACCGCGGGTCAGAGTTGAGGCCCAGATGCATGGAGGTGGCCACGAACGTGGTATGCGTTCTGGAACATTGGCCACCCATCAAATTGTTGGTATGGGGGAGGCGTTTCGTATAGCCCGTGAACAAATGGATGCGGACAATATACATATCCTTGCGCTCAGAGATCGTCTTTGGGGCGGTCTTAAAGACATGGAGGAGGTGTTCCTGAATGGTTGCCTGGAGCCACGAGTTGCCGGCAACCTGAATGTCAGCTTCGCCTATGTTGAGGGTGAATCGCTGATTATGGCGCTCAAAGATCTCGCCCTGTCATCGGGGTCGGCCTGTACATCGGCCAGTTTGGAGCCTTCCTATGTGCTCAGAGCGTTGGGGCTTGAGGATGAACTGGCACACAGTTCATTGCGTTTTAGTATCGGGCGATTTACCACCGAAGAAGAGATTGACTATACGATAGAAAAAGTACGCTTAGCAGTAGGCAAACTGCGTGAGTTGTCGCCTTTGTGGGATATGTACAA
>QNFP01000282.1 GCA_003645535.1 Gammaproteobacteria bacterium
GCCGTTCTTGTCCAGCCTTCAATGCCGGGCGTTTCTAAACGCCAGTCATTTGCGCTGTCGTCCGCAGCCGCCCTGGCAATCGCACTTGCGTAATCCTTCATTTGGACACCCTCTTGCCGTGGTTAGCCTGAAACCATACAATTTCTATAAATAGTTTCAATTTTATGTTTTTCTTATGCTACGTTTGCTTCACTATAGCAATGCCTAATCCATAATTTAAGACTTATAAAAATGACTGACATATCTACCTCGCCTGAGTCTACTTTGCCTAAAGTCACCCGCGTTTATCAAAATCACCATATCGACAGTACTCGGTGGCAGGTATTAAAACCTCGTCCCGACGACATCATCGTCGCCACTACACAGAAATCCGGGACCACCTGGGTTCAGAAAATCGTCTCGCTGCTGATCTTTCAAAACGAAGAGCCGTCGGGACCATTTCACGATATTTCTGTTTACGTCGATATGAGACTGTCTGATCGCGAAGAACTGGCGAAAACTCTTGAGGCTCAAAGTCATCGTCGCTTTCTTAAAACCCATCTCGCATTGGATGGCTTTCCTTTTCATCCTGAAGTTAAGCACATTTTTGTAAGCCGCGATGGTCGCGATATGGCGATGTCCCTGTGGAACAACTATCATAACTACTCCCCGGATTTTCTGGAAATGATTGTCAATTATCCCGGGCGAGTGGGGGATGCTTTCCCTCCCGCTGGAGACGACATCCACGAGTTTCTCGACAACTGGTTATCCAAAGGCTGGTTTGACTGGGAGGGTGACGGTTATCCCTACTGGTCAAACCTCCACTGTGTTAAGACCTGGTGGGAATACCGCCACCTGCCTAATATATTATTTGTGCATTACGCTGATTTGTTAAAAGACCGGCAGGGTCAGATCAAACGTATAGCCGATTTTTTGAATATCGATGTCACCCCGGAGTACCTCGAAACAGTGACTGAAGACGCCTCCTTCGACTCCATGAAAAAGAAAGCAGGCCAGGACATACCCATGGCCAAACTGTTTTTCGAAGGCGGTTCTGATATTTTCATTAACAAGGGTACTAACGGCCGCTGGAAAGACGTCATGACACCGGAACAACTGGCTCTGTATGACCGGCGAATCGAGGCACTGCTTACCCCTGAGTGCGCCCACTGGCTGGAGCATGGCGGGACGATCGAATAGACGCCGCTATGGCGTAGCTCCTATCAGCCTGATCGGCGAAAAAAACCTGTGTTAAAGCAGATCAGCTGGACTGGTAACGGGCGC
Organism: Gammaproteobacteria bacterium; assembly: GCA_003645535.1. Taxonomy (GTDB): domain Bacteria; phylum Pseudomonadota; class Gammaproteobacteria; order Pseudomonadales; family Porticoccaceae; genus HB2-32-21. Next base: position 1,264 of record QNFP01000282.1, read on the forward strand.
CACACCCGGCCGGTTCATAACATGGGTATAAATCATCGTAGTCGACATGTGGTAGGCCACTTACAACTTGAATTCGCCTAACTCTAGGACTCAGTGGCTTCGTGTTTTCCACCAGCGCTGGGTATGTTGTTACGTAAATGTTTAGTACCGTTGAGGAACTTACCAATAAAACTAAAACGTACAAACCAATGATAAGTGGCTAAAGCAAACACGGTTGTTAACGTGATATTAATCAACATTTTCGTGATGGCGGAGAAATCCATATTGTAAAGTAATATACCAAACCCAATAGTACCCAACATATGGACTAGATAGACCCAATAGGAGCTATTTGATATATAAAGCATAAATTTATTGTGATCGGGTAAATAACGCAGAAATAAACCGATGATTGCGAAACTCCACAACCATGTAGTGCTATTAAACACATAAGCACTGGTTAGATTTGCTTGCACTGTCGGCAATACACCTTCTTTTGCTAAACGTACTGTGATTAAAAAAACAAAAAATGTCACCACTCCAGCAAGACTATATCGCCATACATGAGCGTGATAATGTTGAAATAAGTTTTCTCGATGGAAATAAAACAACCAACCAAATACAAAAAATAACCCATTGTGTCCAAGCTCTCCCATATTAGGAACAAAAGATCCGGATGGATGAACTAATCCATTGTGGTAAAAGGCGCCAATTCCAGCTAAGGGCAAGGACAACACCAGAAAACCCCACCATTTTGTGGCCAGTACTTTATGAATAGCCAGGCATTTATCTTTTATGGAAGGGCCGACTTTACCCATTAACCAATAGATAGGTATAGACAATAAACAGAGCCATATAAGATCATAAATAAACCACAAATGCATCGTAGGGAGTATCGGTCGATCGTCAGCTGGATCACGCACTAGATTGGGGTCTAAACCAATGACACCAGTTTTCATCAAGTGAATAAACATCATAACTAGCAAAGAAGTGAGTATAAAAAGGGGAGGCCAAAATACTATAAAGGGTAAAGCGATACGTTTAAAACGATTTTTGAGCATATATTTAAAGCCATATTTTGACACCAACATTGCTGCAAAAAAGCCCGCAAGGATAAAAAACAATGGCATTCTATAAACGTGTATCCAAATGACGATAATATCAGCCCACATGGTTGTTGCACTATCGCGCCATGGCAAACGGGATTCTCCCTGTAAGTGGTTGACGGCAACGTGCAATACCACGCCCAACCACATTATGACGGCGCGCAAATTATCTAATGCGTAAAAACGATTACCTCGATTCATAAGGCTGACTCATTTTTTTGCTCGCTAACGATTTGGGTAAGGGGCGAAACACGCGGTCAAGTCTTTGATTTATGATTAATATTCCGTTAGCCTCCTCGCTTTCCCGTAGCAAATAAACATTGAACCATGGCCAGACCTTTAAGGTTGGAATTTGCCGGTATGCTCTATCATCTCACCTCCAGAGCAGATCGTCGGGTAGACATATTTGAAGACAATCAATTAAAATAAAGTATCTTACCTATCGCTTCGCTTTTCGCTTGAAGCTACCCGGCTGGAAATAGCTGGCATCTTCTTTAAACTTGAAATCGCTAACAGGGTGTTGGTTGTCAAGCCCCTGCACAAAATACTGATGAGAGTCGAGTTTGTAAAAGGAATCGAGGGTGCTGGCCAGTACGGGCACCTCGTAGTAATTAACGGTATGAGATTCGGAAAAACGATCTAACTTGTCGTTGTCGTCGTAGTGCTCAGCAGCCAGGATGCGCCACGAATCTTCATCGAGATAATAAACCCTCCGCTTATGGGGGTGATCGACCTGCTCTTTACGGGTGGCCTCGACCACCCAGACACGATGTAATTCATATCTAGCCAATTGCTGATTGATATGTTCAGGTCTGACAATATCGTCCGGGGTAATCTTATCGCTATGTAATTGGTAGGCATTGTATGGCATATATATTTCTTTTTTCCCCAACAATTGCCAGTTAAAATTGGTGATCTTGCCGGAAAACATTCCGTTTTGATCTGACAGATGGATGCCGTCTGAAGCGGCGGTCGGGGTGTTTCCTTCGATAGCAGGTGCGCGAGAAACGCGACGTCTTTTTGGATTGTAGATCCAGGCGTTTCGCTCTTTCTCTACGCTGTTCAGATTTGTGTGGAAAAGGACCATTACCCCTGCCACTGTACTCGGCGACTTAACATAGTTGATGCCTCGTGCCAGAATTCCGTCAAAATTTTCTAGCGTGGCTTCCTCGGTTTGCCGGGGAAACTCTATTTCCTGAAGGACTACCATAAGCTGATACTTTCCCTTATCCGAGGGTACCGCAGAATTGACGTATCCCTTGACGCTGCCACCTTTGAAGCTGACCAGCGAATTCCAGATAGCCTGTTCGCCATTGCCTGGTTCTGGAAACGGAATACCCTGGACAATGCCCTCAAGTCCGGCGCCGTCATCAACAATGCGTGCCTGCCCGCCGTATTTCTCAGTGTGGTCTAGTACTCTCAGGGGGTGCGAAGCGCTGCGTCGCGTCTGGTACACATTAAGTTTAAATGTATTTGGGTATTTCTCCATCATCGCCAGATGCCCGGCAGTTAAATTATCTTTGAATTCGGCCATGCCGGCATAATCGATAGTAAACAAGATTTTATCATCAGCGAATGGATCGGGGTGAACTTCACCTGGTTCATAGCCATCCGGTGGGCTGGTGATGCCTCCCGTCCAGGGTGGGATTGTTTGGTCGGCATTTCCAGATTTCTCGGCACCCATAACAGTTAGTTCTGGGCTAGCATTGGTTTGCGACATGGCAAGAAGGGTGGTTAATAAGATCGCAATGAACCTTGATAGAGATTTAATAGATCTAAATAGGTTATGACTCATAGAGGTGACCCCTATACCCTGGACAGTAATTTCCTTTCCTTTGGTGCATATTCATTGCCAGTTATCCTGCAGCCAGGGGGAGTCCTGACGGCTGGTGATAGTTAACTTGACCTGGGGTGTGCCGGTCAAGACTGAAGTGGCGTCGGTATTAGGGGACAGACCACGTTTATGCAAGGAAAATTTCGGTACAACCAAACGACCTCGACGGGGCATTAGATTGGATGACTAGTTGTATTCGCCGATTATAGCCAATATATTCGTGGTCTGTCCCGAATGGCACTTACTTAAGCTTCTTCGGATGACCATTTTTCACTACTTCAGCCCGTGCTTTTACCCTTGGCTTCATCAGCAAAGGAAATGGTTTAGGCCTTCGTTTTACAGCTCTTGGCTCTA
>QNFP01000283.1 GCA_003645535.1 Gammaproteobacteria bacterium
CCTCCTGATCGCCAATCATACTGGTGATGCCGGCGTAGGCCTGACCAATAAAGTCGTAGCCGGGCAAGGTGGAAAGCGGTCCTTCCTGGCCAAACGTCGAGACAGAACACATGATCGCCTCAGGGTTTAGCTCCTGAACCTTTGCCCAGTCCAGGCCCAGTCGGGCGATGGCGCCGGGGGCAAAATTTTCCAGAACTATGTCTACTTTCTTGACCAGATCGTAGACGATCTGCTTGCCTTCATCGGTTCTCATATCAACACAAATGCTTTTTTTACCGCGGTTTTGCTGAATAAAGTAGATGCTGCGGTCGTTTATTTTTAAACCCACCTGCCGAATCTGTTCGCCTGCGGGGGCGAGTTCCAGTTTGATAATTTCAGCACCCATTTCGGCCATCATTTTGGTGCAACCCGGCCCGGCTACGTGTTGTGAGAAATCGAGTACGCGGATGCCATCAAGTATGTGTTTCTTATCCATTATTTTATTCCACCCTGCTTTTTTTATGTTGAGACCTTTGCTATATCTATTTAGGGAACCTCTGATCAATTCATGAACTCGTATCTTGCGCCCAAAATATCCAGCTTCTTCGTTGCAAACCTTCGCAATAGCTAGCTATTACGTGCGGTTTTCGCCTCGAATCTGGATATTTTGAATCACAATCTACTTCGTCCAGAATTAATCAGAGATTCCTTAGTTAATATCCCGATTGATCATAGTGATTTAAACGGGGCGTGACAATGGAGGTGCTTTAATCCGACGGCAACCTAATCAGCAGGGTCGATGCCAGCAGGACCCTATATTAATAAGACTGTTATAAAAAGCCACGCTTTAAGATAACAGAATTTGCTGACACGCTTGTTGAATTAACTACTGGTCAAAGTAAGCTGTGTTGGGTCGGGTGATCAATTAAGATCAATTTTCCAGTCGATACGCTCGCAACACTTTCCGTCTGGGTAAGCCGCCTGGGTAAATGGATAACCTGAGCAGTAGGTAGTCTGGGCAGTAGGTAGTCTGGGCAATAGATAGGCAACTCGGATATGGTCAGCGCAATTGTTTGCTCAGTCTGGTCATATTGTTTAAGGAGGATAATAAGATGCCACAAGAAGAACGTCCACACACGTTAGGGGAATTAAAGAAGTCGGGTTATCAGGTGCTGCCGATTCGTGAGGAAATGCAGCGCAATCTGATTCGAAAAATGTCCGCTGGTGAGGCCCTGTTCGCGGGCATTATCGGCTACGGGGATACTGTGATTCCTCAGTTGGAAAATGCCATCCTCGCCGGCCAGGATATCGTGTTGCTTGGTGAACGAGGTCAGGCAAAGACTCGATTGTTGCGCGGCCTGATACAGTTGCTGGATGAATATACGCCAATTATTGAGGGCGTCGAGATTCCAGAGAACCCCTATGATCCGATCTCTGCGCAAGCCAGAGCGCTGGTTGCTGAGCAGGGCGATGACACACCGATCAGCTGGCTTCATCGCGATCAGCGTTACGGGGAAAAGCTGGCTACACCAGATATCACGGTTGCCGATCTAATCGGTGAAGTCGATCCAATCAAAGTCGCTGAAGGACGTTATTTATCCGACGAGCTAACGCTGCACTATGGACTCATTCCCAAAACCAATCGCGGCATTTTTGCGATCAATGAATTACCTGACCTGGCAGAACGAATTCAGGTTGGTTTGCTCAACATTATGGAAGAAAGGGACATTCAGATTCGTGGTCACAAGGTACGCCTGCCCCTGGATTTGCTGGTTGTTGCGACTGCAAATCCGGAGGATTACACTAATCGTGGGCGCATTATCACACCACTGAAGGATCGTTTTGGGTCCCAGATACGTACCCATTACCCCATTGACCGGGACGATGAAGTACGGATTATGGAGCAGGAATACAAGCAAGCATCCGTTGAAGGGTATTCCCTGCAAGTGCCAGAATACATGAAACAAATTGTTGTGGAGGTGAGCCAGACTGCGCGGAAATCCCCGGATATTAGTCAGCGCTCAGGCGTTTCGGTGAGAGCGTCCATCGCCAATTATGAAAATTTGATAGCCAATGCCTTGCGTCGCGCCATCCGCCTGAAAGATAACACCATTGTGCCGAGGATTTCAGATCTGCCTTTTTTGGTGCCTGCGCTGGCAGGAAAAATTGAATTTGAGGTGCTGGAAGAGGATCAGGAAGATCTTATCCTGCAACAGTTGTTTGAAAATGCAGTCAAACAAACCTTCGAGAACTATTTTTCTTTGGAGGAACTGGAACCCTTTGTGGAAGCGTTTAATAGTGACACGACCATCGATACTGGCGAAGCCCTGCATTCGGGATTTTACGAGGATGTGATTGGACAGATTCCCGGTCTTGGTGAGGCTGTAACCCAACTGACGTCGTCGGAAAATCTGGCTCTCCGCGCTTCAGCAGTGGAGTTCATTCTGGAAGGTCTGTACGTCAATAACCGGCTTAGCAAGGACGCTATGCAAGGTCAATTTGTCTATCGAGCTTAAACGGAGCTTATTATGGCGACCCCTTACACCGCTTTGTACCGTTACTTTCAATGGGATGGTACGCAACGAGAAAGCCATAGCGCTGATGATTTGATGAGCGCGCTGTCTGACGATTTTTTACAGTCGGGCAATATACAGCAGGCGCTGAAATCTTTGTTGCGGCGAGGTATGCCGATGTCCGGGCAGCAACGTATGCCGGGTATTCATGACATGATTCGCAAACTGCGTGAACAGCGACGGGAGCAGTTGCAGCGCTACAACCTGGATAGTGTATTCGACGCTCTCAAAGAGCAGCTTGATGAAATCCTTGCCATGGAACAAACCACGGTGGCGGACTGGCTCGAAGGCCGTAGTGATTCTGCAGATGGACAAAGTTCGCTGCCACGGGATGATGTATCGCAGGATGGGAGTCCGGGTGAATCCGGCGGCCCATCTCCGCAGGAAAATCCCTCGGTAGAAAATCATCCAGAAGGAGCCGTGGCAGGTGATACCTCTCATTCAGGTCAAAAGCCAGAGGGCAATTTTTCCAGCGACATGCTCAAAAAGATAGCAGCCAGACATCAGCATGAGCTTGAACAATTGCCCAATGACGCGAGTGGGCAGATCAAGGCTTTGCAGGACTATGAGTTTCTAAATCCTGAAGCACAGCAATCGTTCGACAAACTCATGGAACAGTTGCGTGACGCCATGACTCAGACTTTTTTCAAAGATATTACCGAGATGGTCAACTCTATGTCTGAGGGTGACCTCGCCCGTATGAAAGATATGGTAAAGGCCATGAACGCTATGTTGGTCAAGAAAATTGCCGGGGAAGATCCCGGCTTTGAACAATTTATGGATCAGTACGGTGATATGTTTGGTGACAATCCGCCTCAATCCCTCGATGAATTACTGGCGCAGATGGAAGCGCAAATGGGCGCTGCGCAGTCGTTGATGAATTCTCTTTCAGCTGATCAAAGAGGCCAGCTGGAATCATTGCTTGACGGCAAACTCGGTGACCCAGAACTGCAACAGGAACTAATGAAGCTGGGTAAAGAATTAGCATTTTTAAACCCTCAGGCCGGTCAGCATCAGTTTTCCGGAGAGGAAGCCATCGATTTCCAGGCCGCGATGAAATTGATGGATGAGTTGCAACAAATGGAAAATCTTGAGCAGGATCTGCGCGGGGTAAGGGATTTTTCTGATCTCGATAAAATCGATGAACAACTGGTTAAAGAGCTATTGGGCGAAGAGGGCGCAGATGATCTCAACGAACTCAAAGATCTGCTCGATACCCTTGAAAAAGCCGGTTACCTTCGCAAGGATGGCGATGGCTGGGAAATAACACCACGGGGCTCAAGGATTATCGGCCAAAAAGCCCTGGAAGAAATTTATCGTAAATTAAAGCATGCCGACCTGGGCAGTCATCGCAGTGGTAAGGAAGGCTGTTTCGGCGATCAGCAGGAAGATAGTAAAGCCTATGAATTCGGTGATCCGCTGCATCTCCACATACCGCGCACGTTGAAAAATGCTATCCGTCGAGAGTTTTCCAGCGAAACTGTCACTCCAAAACCAGGGCAAAAGATAAACCTTCATCCAGATGACTTTGAAGTTCATCGCCATGAACTTAACACCAAAACTTCCACGGTGTTGCTACTCGATTTATCTTTGTCCATGGCTTTGCGTGACGCTTTTTTACCTGCAAAAAAAGTCGCTTTGGCACTACATAATCTGATCACCAGCAGGTTCCCGCGAGATACCCTGGAGATTATTGGTTTCTCCGCCTACGCTCGCGAAATCAAAGCTAAAGACCTGATGACAGTTGATGTTGACCAATTCACCATGGGAACCAACATACAGCATGCACTTTTGCTCGCCGAAAAAAAATTGGCCAGGGAGCATACCGGCACCAAACAAATCATTATGATTTCCGATGGTGAGCCAACCGCGCACCTGGAAGATGGTTATCCCTACTTCGAATACCCTCCCAACCCTGTCACCATTGCCAAGACGCTGCTGGCGGTAAAGCGATGCACACAGAAAAACATTACCATCAACAC
>QNFP01000284.1 GCA_003645535.1 Gammaproteobacteria bacterium
AATGAGGGGAGCGAGTTAACCGTTGCCGAAGCAATAGGGCACGTTGTTGATGAACCCCCTGGTTTGAGTGGCGACACAACAGAGGATTCGTCCCCTCCCGTAAGTGATCACAACACGCCGAAAGATATCGACACCTTGCGAACCCAGATGTGGGAATGCGCTTTAGCCCTGGCCGAGCGCAATGGGATGGGAGATCGCGTTATCCCATTACCCGGCCAAGGATTAGGGTTTTTGCTCTGCGATGTCCCCAGTGCTGAGCTGACGGAAACACTGGATGAGGAATTACTGGGCCAGGTGTCTTCACTCTGGTGGCAATTGGCGGCCTGCTCAGAAGTTACCGTCGCACCCGTTGAAATCTTGCTTGCTTACCTAAAAGAAGATTCCGTTTTGCACAAGGCGCTGGCAACGCAGGATGCAGCATTGCTGTTTGAAAGCGTCTGGACACTGGATCCCGGACATATCGGATCACAGCTTTGGCAGCAATTAAATGACACAGATTGGCAGGAGCTGCTGGCAATGATGACGCTTTATCGAAGCATAAAGCGTTTGGCTCTGGAAACGGGCACAACCCCTTGGGATTCACCTGAAGGAGATGGCTGATGGCATCCAATAAAGAAGCTGACCTCACTACAGCGGTATTGTTGTATGCCATGCGCTGTTTGGCTGAAGGTGATCAGCAGGCACTGCGTGCTATGAATTTTGGCCCCAAAGAGCTGGATGCCCTCAAGGGTATGAATCTGGCCGATCTTTACCGTGTTGATAATTTGCGAGCCCACTGTCTGAGGGTCGATCTAAATCGAGAAGTCTTCTGGCCAATGCTTGCACATTTGCGTCACCAGCGAGAGTCCGAAGAGCTACAACGGGAATTGATCGTCTCTGATGCACCCATGGAGATGATGCAGGTACTGTTTGGTCTCGGTTCGCGGGAATACACCCGGTGGCGACGGGTTTTGACCGTGGCACCCTCCGTGGGACGACCGCCGGAACCCGATGAGGCCGCTACTCATCGTCTTTGGTATGCCTGGCAAGACCTCATTCGGGACAGTGAAGAGAGTTCTTTGACAGGTGCCGACTATCTATCGTTACAGCAAGAAACCGGCATTGGCTTGCGTGCCATCTGGAGCTTGATTCAGCGCTGGGAGGTTTATGGACACGATGACCCTGGTGCCGTCGCCAAGCAGGTCATTGAGAATGGCCCATGATGAAGCCGTATTACGTCCCGAAACCCATGCACTGGATGCCTTGATCAAGGCCACTGTCGAGCGAGTAAAAAACCAGATAGACAGCGACAAAGCCGATGCCATGTTGTTCATGGGCAATTGGCACCAGGCCATCCCTTCAATGGTCATTCAGGATCCCGTCTTAGAGCCGGTGGATAAACTGGTTTGGATGGTGATCATGTTGCAGGCCAGAGAAACCGGTGGGCGTACGGCTTTTCCCAGTTATGACACCCTGGCTAGCAAAGCCAATGTCTCCTCCACGTCGACGATATCCCGAGCCATTGCCATATTGCGGCTCACTCGATGGCTGACCCTGTGCGCCAAGGAGCGACAAAAAAGTGGGCAGTTCAAGGGCAACGTTTACATCCTTCACGATGAGCCACTGCCGTTTCTGGATGCCTTACTACCTCTCTTCTTACAGAAACCCAGTTCTCACTACTCCGACGCAATCCATATCATTTCGTAACGATGTTCCCCGATGTTCCAAGACGATTGACAATCTCTCTAGTGCGGGTATTATTGGAACATCATGGAACATCATACGGAGGCGTCACATGACTCAACGCTACACTGCGACCGCAAAGAAAAACCCTGGTCGGAAATCCTGGCTGGTGGAGTTTCGCCACCCGCTGAAGACCGACAATAGCAATAAGCCCGGAAAGAAGACCCGCAAAGGCTTGGGTACCGAGGATGAACAGGAAGCGCAGCGCATAACGGCCCAGCTCAACCAGCTACTTGCTGATGAATCGCTGTGGTCGATCGGCTCAAAGGCTGATGCCGCCAAGCAGTTTGACGCTAAAGTAGTGGAAATCTTCTATGGCGAGATCGCGCCCCGTACCCAATCTGCCACCCAGTTACGCGATAAGCTATTGCCATTGCCCGACCACAGCCAAGGCTATGCCAGGGTGGCGTTGTTGGGTGTGCCGGGCGCAGGCAAAACCACTTTGTTGCGACAGCTCATTGGCACCCACCCTGAAAAGGAGCGCTTTCCATCTACATCTGTGAATAGAACCACCACCTTCCCCACAGAAATCGCCACCGCCGATAGCGAGTATTATCAGGCCGTTGTCACCTTCATGTCGGAACATGAAACCCGTTTTGAGATTGAAGAGTCGCTCTCTGCCGCCCTCGTTAAAGCCATCGACAGCAGCGAACAGAAGGTGGCAGAAACCCTGTTAGAAAAAAGCGATATGCGCTTCAGGCTGAAATACATTTTGGGCGGGCTGCCTGTCGAAGTGGAAGAGATCGACCCATATGATTATGATGATGAAGAGACCGAGTTAGCCATAGAATATCAGAATGAAATTACGTCCTCCGACGAAGAGAAGGCGCGCGCTCATCAATTACTAAAAGAATACATCAGCCGCATAATAGCCCTGTCACAAGCGCAAAAATCCGAAGTTGAACGCCAACAAGGGGCGCTGTCAGAGATGTCGGCAGAAGATCGCAATGCCGCCATTGATCTAATCGAAGAACAGGCTAGGGATTCAAGTCAGTTTTTGGAACTGACCTCCGATATCCTTGATGAAATACGCACTAAATTTGAATTAATACCTAATGGTAAATTCGAGAAAACCACCACTGGTTGGCCCCGCGCCTGGCATCTCGAAACACAGGCGATGCACCGCGAGCAATTCCTCAAATCTGTGCACTTTTTTTCCGGCATTGCCATCCGGTCTTGGGGCAAGCTACTCACCCCCTTAGTCAATGGCATGCGAGTATCTGGCCCATTTAAACCCAATTGGAGCGACAGCCCGGCCAAACTGGTACTAATTGATACCGAGGGACTGGGGCATAAAGCCGGTGCAACGGCAGACCTCTCCGAACAAACACTGAGCCTATTGCATAGCGCCGATATTATCCTGCTGGTGGATAGCGCCAAAAACAGCATGACCAACTTTGCCGCTGGCAAAGCGCTTGAAGGTATCGTCAATACCGGTCACACACAAAAACTCGCCGTGGTATTTACACACATGGATGCAGTGAAGGGCGACAACCTTAAAGGCCAAGCCACGAGAGATCACATCTTTGGCGGGCTGCGCAACGTCGCCGAAAACCAGCTGGCAAAAAATGTCTCAACAGAAGCTGCTCGCCATCTGCTGCACCACCTTGAAACCAGCGCATTTTACGTAGGCAGAATTGACAAGCCTGACCCCAAGCCCGCTATACCGGAACTCAACAAACTGCTGAAGCACCTGGTCGCCGCTCAGCCGCCGATATTCGCGCCGGTATCCTTTCCCAAATACAGCCTGGACAACCTGGTGCTCGCCATCCAGGAGGCCAGCCATGACTTCCGCCAACAATGGAATGGCAGGCTGGGCTTAACCCAACACCCTGATTTTACCCCCAGCCCGTGGCAAGGCATAAAAGCAATGAGCCGACGCTATGCCGAAGGCTGGGATGACGGTTTTTACCTTCGCCCTGTATCCAATCTTATTGCCGCCTTATCGGCGGCAATCTCGCGCTTTTTGGAAAATCCAATTGAGTGGAGCGAAAACCCAACAGAGGAGCAGAGGCGCGAAACCATTGACCGCATTAAAACAGCCATCACCAAGAAAATTCCGGAGCTCAGCTCCCACCGCCTCAGGGAGCTGGCACAACCCGCCTGGCATGAGGCCTATGCACTGCGCGGTACAGGCAGCACATTCAAGCGCCGCCAACGCATCAGTAGCATTTACGCTGAATATGTCCCCATACCCGATGCACGTGGAGATAAGCTGGTGTTTGAGTTTTTGAATGAGATAAAAGGGATTGTGATGCAGGCTATTGAGGAGATTGAGCAAGAGGTGAACAGCGCTGAATGAGGTCTACCAACAAGGCCGGTCGCGGTGGGTTGTTTCACTGCGGACTATCGTTTCTACCATTCAGAACACTAATTCTGGTTTATTCCGATCGTCCATTCTGGAGCGCCCGTTGTACGGATTCCATCCAGTGGCATAATAGTTGGAACTGACACGGTTTGTAAGGTCAGGTCTTAGCTATCACTCCTTAGATGCAGATCGACTCAATGCGCTGATCGCTATCGTGGATATCGGTGGGCGCACCACGGACTATGTGGTGGTCCAGGATCAAGGTATCGTCCACAGCTCTTCCGGTTCCCTAAACGGTGGGATGCTCAACGTGACGATGCGTGTTACGAATGTTATTCAGGAGCAGTTTGATCTCGATGAGTTGGGCGAGCAAAGCATTGCAAAGGCTGTCGATACCCATGTTTTGCGTGTGCACGGAAAGGATCACGATGTCTCAGCGATGGTGGTAGACGCCAAGCGCGAACTGGTGGAGCGCCTGTATACGGAAACCCGCCG
>QNFP01000285.1 GCA_003645535.1 Gammaproteobacteria bacterium
AGTTCAGTGTCATCTCGCGATTGATGGGTGCCACCTTGCCAAGACGAGCGCCAATAAAGTGGCTAACCATATCGTAACTTTCACAGAATCCGTAACCACCAAAGCACTGAATAGCGGCGTCAGCTGCTTTAAAGGCCGCATCCGTACCCACCAGTTTACCCATGTTGGCTATGTCACCCACCACCTTGGCGTGCTGACCATCATCGTGCAAACAGGCCGCTTTTTGTACCATCAACGAAGCGCATTCAAGCAGCGCCTTGGCCTCCGCCATGGGATGTTGAAGACCTTGATAGGCGCCAATAGGCCCGTTAAATATCTCCCGCTCATTGGCATACTCAGTGCCGCGTTTAAGCACGTGCCGACCGCCACCGACAGAGCCTGCAGCAACAATCATTCGTTCTGGATTGAGCGCATCAAAGAGCACGTTGACACCGCCACCCACCTGACCAAGGACATTCTCTTTGGGCACTTTGACATCATCAAAGTAAACAAAGAATTGGCCTTCAGCATTCATCAGCATGGTATCCATTCTGTCCCAGCTCAGACCCTCTGTGTCGGTATCAACAACAAACAGGGTCAGTTTGGCCTTTTTTCCTGGCGTCATCTCATCGGTTCGAGCCACTACCAGTACCTGATGGGCGTCATTGATACCACTAATAAATAGCTTGTTACCATTGAGCACGAAATGGTCGTCCTCTTCTCGCCCGACGGTCTGAATCTTGAACGTATTAGTGCCCGCATTAGGCTCAGTGATGGCGAAGCAGCAACGTTTTTCTCCAGAAGCTATCGAGGGCAGCCAGCGTTGCTTTTGCTCATCGGTGCCATGGCGAGAAATACTTGGCACAGCAATGCCCTGATTGACCACAAAGAACAGCGGTGCAACGCCGTGCTCGGCCAGACGTTCCTGTACCAGCACCAACGCTAACATGCCCATACCGGAGCCACCGTACTCTTCCGGCGTATTTACCCCAAGAATTCCGGCCTGGGCCAGCGCGTCCCACTGCTCCTGCGGAAAGGTTTGGGTTTTGGCGTGCTCAACGTAATAATTCCGGGGGAAATCCCGGCCAATTTTATCAACGGTATCAAGTAACATCTGGTGTTCATCGGAAAGGGTAAATTCCATCGTCGGTTCCTGTTGGTCAAATTTGATTTCGAATAAGTGTGGAGCACCCGGTCTGTGCGTTAATCTCACATGGACAGGCAAATCAGCGTGTCTGATCGGATACAAATGTTAACCTGTTTCCATATTAATTTATATTGAGGCCTCTACACAAAAAATGAATTTGTTTTCAGATGCAAAAATCAGGCAACTTACCGAGGTCAGACGATAAACACCGTGGCAGGCCAGGAACACGAACAATGGGCATCCCGGGTCGGCTTCCTGCTGGCGGCTATAGGTTCAGCCGCCGGATTAGGCAATATCTGGCGTTTCTCCTATGTTGCCGGCGAGAATGGTGGCGCACCATTTTTAATCATCTACGCGTTGTGCATTCTGTTCATCGGGCTGCCCATCGTTATTGCCGAAATCAGTATTGGCCGCAATGCACGCGGCGATGCGGTCCTCGCCTTCCGTCATGCGCGGCCTGACCGTGCCTGGTATCTGACCGGGGGAATGGCCGTAATCGGGTGTTTTTTTATTCTCGGATTTTACGGAGTGATCGCAGGGTGGTCCCTCAAGTATTTTGTCAGTGCGCTGTCCGGTCACTTATGGATTACTGACAATTACAGCACGTATTTCAGTGGCTATATCGCGCAACCGATTGAGCCGGTGATATGGCAAGCGATCATGATGGCGCTTACTGTTATTGTCGTAGCCGGCGGGATACAAAAAGGCATTGAGGCCGCAAATCGATTTTTAATGCCCGTGCTTGGGTTAATCCTGGTATTTCTGGCCGGCTACTCACTGACATTAGACGGAGCATCCCAGGGCCTTGCCTTCCTGTTTGCTCCTGACTGGAGCGCGTTTACCCGCCCTTCAGTCTATATCGCCGCCATTGGCCAGGCATTCTTTTCACTGGGTATAGGTATGGCCATCTTCCTCACTTATGGCGGTTATTTAGCAAGGGGCCACTCCATTCCACGGGCAGCAGCAATCATCGTAGCAGGCGATACTTTGCTTGCTCTGTGTGCAGGATTGGCTATTTTCCCGGCCGTATTTTCTTTTGGTCTGAATCCCGCTGAAGGCCCAGAACTTGCGTTTATCACTTTACCCGGACTATTCCAGCTCATGCCCGCTGGCAAATGGCTAGCCATTTTATTTTTTGGCCTACTGGTAGGCGCGGCATTGACCTCCATGTTTTCAATTCTGGAAGTGCCTGTCGCTTACTTTATACGTCGGACCGGGCTGTCACGCCGCACTGTTACAGTTGCATTGGGTATCATAATATTTTCCGTCGGGGTGCCAGCGTCACTGGGTTACAGTGTGCTTAAGTCAGCCAGTATTGGCAGCCGTAATATCCTCGAATTTTATGATTACGCGATATCAAACTTCCTGTTGCCATTAGGGGGTATCGCTACCGCTCTTTTTACGGGCTGGGGCTGGGGTAAAGCGAAAGCCCTTGAAGAATCCGATTTTCACGACAGTACTATCGGCAAGATCTGGTTGTTTTGCCTGCGCTTTATCGGCCCGATTTTTATAGCGTTGGCCTTTTTTAGCGTGTCTTTTTTTTAGGTAATTTATTAGCAGGTTATTTTCTAGTAGATAGTTTTATAGTAGATAGTTTTTTAACAGGGAGTACTTTCGTGCCCCTGAGGGGTAAGGGTAAACCTCTCACCAGAATACATTGAACTTACAGACCAGCAAAAAGTTGTCGCTAAGCACAGGGCGCCGAAACGCCCTGTGCAGCAAATGAATATCAGGAGGTGTGTTCGACTATATACTCACCAACCACTTTAGTAGCCAATTTGCCCTCGGGGATAAACTTCGCCATCAGATGCCATACGTGCATCATGTTATCCCACACTTCCAATGTCGAATCGACACCGGCAGCCTTAGCCACGTCGTGGAGGCGTAAAGCATCGTCGAGTAGCACCTCATCACCGCCCACCTGTATCAATAGAGGTGGCAACCCGCTTAAATCCGCAAATATCGGTGACGCCAAAGGATGGCTGGCGTCCTGACCAGCGAGATACAGACCCGCCATCCAGCTCAGGGTTTCTTTACTGAGCATGGCATCGACCAAAGCCTTGGTGTGCATAGAACGCCCGGCAAAGGTCAGATCCGCCCATGGCGAGAGGCATACGCCACCCGCTGGCATCGGCAAACCTTGTTCTTTGATCGAGACTAATGTTGCAACCGTTAAGCCACCACCAGCTGAATCACCCGCCAGAAAGATTTTCTCAGGCAGTTCTCCATCGTCCAATAAGCCTTTGTAGGCTGCTACGGCGTCTTCCACAGCGCCAGGGAACGGGTTCTCGGGCCCCAGTCGATAATCAATGATCAAAGCCTTTGCCTGCGCAGCATCAGCAAACCCACCAACCATATCCCTGTGGCTATCCGGTGAACCCAGGGCATAGCCTCCACCATGTAAATAAAGAATAGTACGTTGTGCTTCCCCACTGAGCGGGTGTTGCCATTCGCCCGGTACGCCACCAACAGTGGCGGTATGTCCTGGCTTGCGGCTAGACGTGAACGATGACATTTTATCCAGAGAGACCCGCTCCTTGATGACATCACCACTTCTGCCCAACATTTTTTTCATGGTGACTCGCATCACCGACGCCAACATCTTACTGCGTACACTTGCCATGCTCTCTACCCCCGGATCAAATTCAGCGTTATTGTTAATACATTTTAAGCACCGTAAAACTCCGCTCGAGAGATGATTTTACTCTCGCGCCAGAATCTCGCCGTAGTTTGCTACAAAGGCCAGCCGTCCGCAATCAGCTTGCTGCCAGTTAACCAGCCGATATTTATCCTCGACAATTGAGCATAGATATCAAGGCTCCTTATAAATAATAAAACGCTACAGTGGAGCGCTTTATTTCAAAGGTTACTTCTATGAAAGGTTACTTTCTGAAGTTAAGCACTGGCTTTTTTGGCCTCTGGCTCGCAGGACCAACTGTGCAGTTCTGGTAACACCTCTTTAGCAAACAGGCGCATGCTTTGTTCAGCATAGTCAAAAGGCATTCCACCATAGCTAAATGAAACATTGAGGTTCATCGGCCCGGCTATCTCGCGGATCCGGTGGAATTGTTCCAGTATCTGCTTTGGCGTGCCGTGAACCTGATTTTTGGTAAACAACTCGCTAACAGATTCGCGACCCCGATTACGCATGATTGCGGCGCCTTTCGCATAGTAGTCATAAACTTTTTTATCACCAAAATGCGTGCCGTCCATCTCGTAATGGTCCAGTGCCGAAATCCAGTAATCGTGCATGTACTTATCCGCCATCTCGTCGCCACGCGCCTCATCCTCATCGCAAACACAAAACACGTTGGCAACAATGGGTGGTGGTTCCTCGCCCTGCGCTTTGCGAAAACGAGCACGGTAACGATCGACATCCTTGGCCCGAGC
>QNFP01000286.1 GCA_003645535.1 Gammaproteobacteria bacterium
CCCTCATCAAGCATGCGGCGGGCCCGGTCCTTCAGATTGCGCTTCCCACGGATCCTCTCGATATCACGCGAGGCCGAGATCCCACCGGGATCACCCTTCGCGGCAAGGTCATCAAGCGCAGAGTCGGCAAAGGTATCCCGGTACAAGACACGTCCATCACTCTTGTCATACGCACGCCACGTCGCATTCTTCGTCTTCTGCCCACGGCGATGCTGACGCGTCAGAGTGTCCAACTCGTCCGCGACCTGCGCCATCGCCTCACGCGTACCGCCATAGACCTCGACAACCACGCTGGCACCCTTACCCTTCCCGAGGGCACGCGGGTTCGCAGCCCAACGAACTGCGACGTGATAGCGACGGGCGATATTGTCGGCAATGGCGATAAGGTCGGGCGCATGCCGAGCAGTACCCATCACCACGACACTAGTCGAGTCGGTACGCCCCTTGCTCAGACCCTTACCGTAGTAACGTTCAGAGAAACCACCACGAGTCTTATGCGGCTTCGGGGCCCGGAAGTCACCAGACCCAGTCGCATCATCGAGGAAATCATCAGCAGCCTCGAAGGGCGAATGGCGCTTGTACCCACCAGTCGAATGCCGCTTCTCAGCAGCCTGATGCGCAGCCCCACGCTGCTTGGCCTGCCGGGCCGCACGAGCAGGGGCCTGCTTCTTCGCCGCAGCATTCGTCTCAGCGATGGTATTGAGATCATCCGCACGCTTCAGGAGACGCGCCTGATCAGCCTGCTCGATGATGTCGACACCATCGAGGGCGAGCCGCTTGCGCATGTACTTCTGAGTCGCCGACTGGATCTGCTTCGTACTGACGGGAGCCTTGCCGGTCTTGCGTTCGACCTCAGCAAAGAACTTCTTGCGCCATGACTCTTCCGAAGAGATCGAACGAGGATCGACACCGTTCTTCCGAACGAAGTCGTCCAGCATCTTCTCCATCTCGGCGCTCGAGAAGGACTTGGTCTGATACGCCTTATGCAAGTCCTTGGCGAGACTGCGCTGGATGTTGAACATCCCGACTTCATCAGGAGCGCCATAGACGTTATCCATGATGCCGTGACCAGGAAGCTTGAACCCAAAGCGATGATTGACGAGTTGCTTGGTGAAGACACCGGAGACACCCCGAAGACCAGTCCCCTTATTCAGGGCATACCGAGCGATCTGGGGAAGCCGACCAACCTTGGCAAGCATCAACGGATCAACGAACCAATTAGCGACACCGGGGCTAAGAGCACCGCCGCCCGGCTCACGCAACATCTGGCCAGGAACCTCATTCAGCGCGCGGGCACGACCCAGCACATCCGTAGCGTCAGCACCATGAAAGTCTTCCTGGAACTGCTGCCGGATATCCGCTTCCTGATGAAGCGCGCTCAGACCGACATCACGTCCATTGATGATCTGCGAGTCGGGAGGCGTATTCATCTGGTGCTCAGGCGGGATCCAGAGTCCCTGACTCTCAGGGTGCTTGCTGAAGTAGGCCTGACGCACGGCATAATCGGAGTCGACCAGCTTGTCCCACTTCTGCCGGTCCAACTCCCCATCGGTCAGATACAGCATGGGGTTCAAGCCCTGCTCTCGCGCGAACTGCAGAATCTCCTCATCATTGGCCCCGCCACGCGCAGCATTGAGATCGAGGTTCAGCCCACCGGACACCCCGCGACCCTGCCCCTCATAGGAGTTGATCTCAGCGAGGGTCTGCTCAAGCCGCCCGTTGTCGACCATCTCCTGGATATCAGCATCAGTCAACTCGATACTCGAGACATCCATCTTCTCGTGCGCATCAAGAGCCGCCCGCAGTTCCTCCTCCGGAACCGTCAGCATCTTCAGGACATCCTCGGACGCCCCCGAACCCAGTGCCGCCTCGACGGTCGGGTCCTTCTTGATCTCATCGAAGAAGACCGGCTTCGCGCGACCAGACTGGAAGTCTCCACGAAGATCTGACCAGATCCCACCGACAGCAGCGCCGAGCATCTCCATGGCCGGAAGCCCGATGTTCTCGAAACTAGCCTCGACGATCTGCCCGAGCCAGCCCTTGTCGCGATCCTGATACAACTCATAGAACTTCTTGTGAAGCTCTTCCTCGGCCTTCCAGTATTCGTCCGAGCGCCGCTTCTCCTCACCGGAGTTGATGATGATCGGGATATGCCCAAAGGGCCCAGCGATATTGAAGCCCGTATCGACCTCGCCACCATGCTCGGCCTCCCAGTCCTTGTTGAACTGATCCTTCACCACGTCCCACAAGGCATTGACCTTGTCGGGGTTCACCAACTCGTAGTCTTCGAACTCGAACCCGGCCTTCTCGCCAGCAGTCTTGAAGTACTCGTGCAGGCTCGCCTTACGTTCCTTGTCCTGACGCGAAAGGTTGTTCATCCACTTCAGCGCCGGGTTCGTCCGGATCATCTCACCAACCGTATTGTTGGCGAGCACCTGCATCGAGGCCTCACTCCCGTCACCGGGCACCGACAACTCAGGCGTCTCTGCGCCGATCGTCTTCAGGAGATCCTCTTCCGTAGAGGGCACACCACGCGAACGATCAAGCTGCGCCGCGATCCCCTCGCGCGACTTGGTCAGCGTCTTGAAGTGGTCCGTCCAGTAGTTGACATAGGAGGACTCGATCCGCTGACGAGTACGCCAGTAGACATCGAATTCACCGGCCCCATCAGGGCCAGACCCGAACAGCAGGTCCTTCTCCTTGAAGACCTGCTTGACCTCGGGCGAAGTCACATAGTCATAGAACCGCTTCCGGTCAGCACGGGTCGCACCCTTGGCGGACGCCTTGGCCTCAAGCTTCTTAGCCTGCTTGACGAGCGCATCCATGCGACCGGCCAAACGGGCCGACAGCCAGTTGACGCGAGCATCAAGAATCCGAAGCTCACCGCGATCGACGGCCGCCGACCCCATGCGCTTCTGCTTGGCGCGGATATCACGAACCGTATCAGCGATACCCTTCTTCTTGAGCCGCTTGTCCTGCTTCTTGTTCCCGGTATCCCCGATGACCTGCTGCGGCGCGACTTGGTTCGTCAAGTCCGACAGGGCGCTACGCCCAGTCTGCTTGTTCGACTTCATCTGGTCGCGCATCTGCTGCAAGCGAACCTGCTCGAGATGATGGCGGCGCTTCAGCCCTTCATACACATCACTGCGGGCATTCTTCGACTTCCGGGCAGCGCGCAACTTCGAGTTGACCGCATCCTGCCGGTCCTGCTCGGCATCGTTCTTATGGAGCCGTGCTTGTCGACGGCGCAACTCTCGGACCTTACGACGTTTGGCAGCAAGGGTCTGCGAGTTGGACTTCTTCGCCTCGCGCGCCTCACCGACCTTGCGCTCCTGATGCTGCATCCACAAAGACGCCGTCGCATCCATGAGCGTCTTCTCTTCAGCCTGCTTCGCCTCGGCAGCACTCTTCGCAGCCTGACGAGCCGCCTTCTTCCCGAGGACTTCCTTCTCGCGCTCACGCATAGCGCGGCGAGCGATCTTCTTCGAGTCCTTCTTCGAGGTAGGAGGCTCGGGAGGATCGCCCGGCAACGGCGGGCTAGACTTCTTCTTCGGCTTCTTCTTCGGCGCACGCTTGCCGGGCTTAGGCTCAGGATCCTTTACCCAAACCTTAGTCGTCCCGACCTGGATGCCATTCGAATAGACTGGCCGTTCTTCGTAGTGGCCCTTTGCCATGGCCTAAGCCGTGGGTAGCTGAGGCCGAGCCGTCTGATTGAAGACTTCGCCTTCACTCAAACCCTGCTCGTATGCTTCCTCGTCTGGGCTCAACCCCGTGTCTGAGAGTGCTTCGGCCTCCGGGGAGTTCATACCGGCCAGCCCCGACAGGGAGTTGACCGTCTGCTCCAGAATCTCCGGATGGATGCGCGGGTCCTCATGCTCGTCCGCGATGCGGTCCGTCATGGCCTCGCTATCCTCATAACCGAGCATCTCATGGGCGTCGAACAGACTAATGACCTGCGGTTGTGACTGAACCTGCTTCATGATGCCGTCCAGATACACCGGGTCATCGATCCTGATAGCCGAGGGCCAATTGATGCTATTGCGGTACCACCCGCTGATGGCCTTGCCCGGCATGCTGACCTTGAGCGGAAACTCCATCGTAGCCGCACCCTTAAACCGGCGCCGAAGCACCCGCCCACCAGCAAACTCGATGTTCTGCCCGCTACTCTTCTCCTCATACAACATGAGGATCCAAGTGTTCAGCCGGGATAGGGCCGCACCCCAGATCGTCTGCCGCAACTCATTCGACTGCAGCGTTGGAGTCAGGGTGAGGTTAGTCACCACGCCCGACTGGTTCGTCACGGTCTGCCCGAAGGACGACCGGGGCTTACCCGACAGGTCATGCATCGCATTCAATGTCTCTTCAAGATGCCCCTCGATATCGGGCATCGACCCAGCGGGCCAGACCAGATACTCAAGCCCACCCTCGGGCCGGATCGGGATGACTGCCCCGCCTCCAGCAAGGTGAGTCTGAAGCTTGGCAGGGGCAACACCGCTCCCG
>QNFP01000287.1 GCA_003645535.1 Gammaproteobacteria bacterium
ATGGAAGCCAGGGAGAAATAAGCTATTGTTTTTCATGCGATATTATCGCATTTTAGGCATCAAAACAGGGCCGGGATTTTCATGCTAAAAGGGCTTAACTTAGTGCCATTCGTATCTGACCCCGATGCCTCTGTTTTCGCTTGATGGTAAACCGATTTTGGCTGAGAAAAATTAAGCTCAAATCTAAACTGACAGGCATCAATTAAAAACGGGTAACTGTCATATCAGATCTGAGCTACTGCAGCTTAGCAGTGACTAATATTTGATATTTCCAATTCTATGCGACTCTCTTCCGTTTTTTACCAAACCTAAATCCTATAATACCCAGAATACCAAGTCCGAGTAATACCACGGTTGAAGGTTCCGGAACTGTATTTCCTCCCCCGTTTTCTCCCCCCGGTGAGAAGGCAGTAATCAAGCGAGTCCAATCGCCAGGGCTACCAGCGCTCCAACTGATATCTGCACTATTACCGTTGAAGACAGTCGTATCCCCGCCTTCAAGCCCCCTTAAACCGAAATCGTTATAGTCAAGTCCTGGAAGTCCCAAGAAGTCGCTATCAAAAAGCTCTTGAGTTCCTGTTATGAAAGCGAATATTTGGGAGTCCAATTCGATTGTCCCATTCACCCTACGGTCACTTCCGTTTCCAGGATCCCATTGTAAATAGTGACTCGAAACCACAGTCCCCATCTTAATTATAAAGCCATTACCGTCGGCTTCGACAAAAGATGCTGTTTCGTCAAAAACGCGGTCCACATGAAGATCTTGAGTTAATGTAAAGTTTTGAATTTCGTCCCAGGCCAATAAGATTCCATCATTGGGGTTAGATGTAACGGGGTTTGGTGGAGTGGTCGTAATTTGACATGCATTGGCTCCAGTACAGGTTGGAAATCCAATAAGCGTTGCGTTTGCAGGTAACAGCCAGAAAGAACAAACCCAGCCACAAAAAAAATGCAATATTGCTTTTTTCATGAGTTTATCTCCAAATTTAACTAACGTTGCTTGCTTGGTGGTATTTAAACGCTGATTGTGAGGCAATAATTATGCCTATATCATAAATTATTGATTTTAAGGGATTTTATTTTTCTTCTTCAAGGAATTTGACCTCAAGTGTAAAAATAGCTGACAGGAGTTTGACCTCAAGTGTAAAAATAACTGACAGGAGTTTTGCTGAAGCATTGAAGCAAGGAGAGAAGAGCAAGCAGAGGGTCTAAATTCAATGCCTCTCTGCCTATCTATTAACCAGACGTCCGAGTCGAAAGTGCCAGGTGCGGCAGCTACGGCTATAACGCCCTGGCAGCACCGCCAAAAAGGAAACGGTTTGTCATATTGGTACAGCGCCCTATTTGAACGAAACCAGGCCCCGCAAGCCGTAAAATGAGCTTGCTTTGTGGGATAGAAGCCGAGCAGGCGGGTGTCCTTTATCCGCCTACTATGGGACTTACACCAACCCGACTATCCACACCCTCCACAGGGGCTACCGCAGTGGGACTTCAACAGCGGTTTCATGTGTTCGTTGGCGAGCCATCAAACTTTACCCCGGCCTACTCCTGCATCACATCTGACTGGCTGAGGATGTCGGCGTCTACCACGTCGTAGTTCTGGCTCATGCTGCACTCCTCCTCGAAACGGATGGTCAGCGTGCCAGTTACTGCTTGCTGGCACGCCCACTACCCATACTCAATCAAGGATTTCTGCGGCTTTTGGTCCGGTGGTTGTTTGGTCGTTATCGGCTACGGCTTAGATTCAGTTTAACAATCAGAACCCCAGAGCCTGTCGGGGGTGTGATCAGCCCGCTGCGGTACAGAATTTCCCTGACTCCCAGGGCGATCCTGCGACCGCCTGCAGCTACTGTCAACCAGTTAGCGTGATCGCGATGCGGTTGGTGGAGGTTAAGTTCTGAGCGTGCTCCCTGGGGCGAAATGTGGGCGTCGGGTTTTTCCAATCCACTTAACCAAATGCGGCAGGGGAAAGCCTCACATTCTCCTGCCGCCGTGGAAATGCCATGAAATTGAGATGCCTCCCAATATAAAACCAGCTCTGAAAATATTCCTGTATTGTTTGGTGACTGACTGAAAAAATAACGCTATCTGATGTTCCTGAGGGGGAAGCAGCAATGGGCAAAAGTAACCAGATCACGGTCGTCGGTGCCGGCTTTATGGGCGGCGTTATTGCCCCTGTTTATGCGCAGCATGGCTACGAAGTTGTGCTCCACGATGCGGACCCGGAGGTGCTCGCCAGTTTTGCCGCGCGCGCCAGGCCAATTGTTGCGAGCCTTATACCGGCCGGTCCGCAAGCTGACGCTGCGATCACTAAACTGATCGACTCCATACGTCTTGAACAGGACCTTGCTACCGCCGTGGCTGGGTCTTTCCTGGTGCATGAAGTGATTCCCGAGCAGTTGCCGCTGAAGCAGGCACTGTTCGAACAGCTGGACGGCCTTTGTCCCGCTGATGTGGTGCTGGGTACCAATACCTCGTCTTTCCGACTCACTGATATTTGCAGTGGTGTGCAACACCGTGAGCGGGTTGTTGGTATTCACTACATCACCCCTGCGCACATCGTTAAAGCGGTAGAAGTGATTGTTACCGACTTTACTCCGCCAGAGCTTGTCGAGTGGACCCGGCAGTTTTTAGCGTCGATCGACCACGTTGCCATTGTTTGTAAAGAGAGCCCCGGTTTTCTGGTCAACCGGCTGCAGGCAGCGATGGTGGCAGAAGCCCACCGCGTGGTGGATGAAGGCCTCGCCAGCCCGCAGGATATCGACAACATGATGCGTCTCAGCCTGGCACCGCGCTGGGCGCTTTGGGGGCTCCTCGCTACGGAAGATCTGGTGGTCAACAAACGCACCGTACACGCCAGCATGCGTTACATGAGTGACATGCCAAATTTCGCCCATTTCGGTGGTACGGCGCTGCTCGATAAAATGATCGATGCCGGGCAGGAAGGGGCAATATCTGGCCAGGGCTGGTACCGCTGGGATGACGGCTACGATGCCATCGTCACCGAGCGCGACCATCAGATGAGTCAGTTGCTGGAGTGGCTAGATCAACGCGACGCGATGGCCACGATTGGAATCAAAGAAGAGGGTGCGTCCTGATGGGGTTAGCTACCTGTTTTCACGGCGTTTGCAGCGGGTGGGTTCTAGTGGTTTGGTTATTGACGGTGGCCGATGCTACAGGAGACTCAATACCTCTGGCCCGGTGTTATCAGGGTCCGCTTTTGAAGGTCAGCTTTAAGGCGCGGCACCAAGTTTGAGCGGCAGCGTTTCGTCACGAACCCATTCAGACATTGAGCCGTCGTACACGGCGATCTCGCGCTGACCGCATAGCTCGAGCGCAAGGCTGACCATCGTCGCCGATACACCGCCGCCGCAATAGGGAATTACCTGGTCAGCATTGAGGGCGCCGCTGGCTGCTAGCAGTGGCTTTAACTGATCGGGTGGCAGAAATTCGCCGCTGTCTTGGTCGATCAGGCTGTTATAGAAAACGTTATGGGTGCCGGGCAGGTGACCGGGGCGGCCGTGTGTGTTGACCTCACCAGAATAGACCTGCGGTGACAGGGCGTTGATGCCCACCGGTTCACCGGATTCGATCATTGCCAGCATTGCTTCTTTATCAGCCCACATTGCTGGCTGTGGCGAGGCGCCGAGCACCCCTGGCGGATGCGCCGGCGTTACGTCATCTACCGGTCGGTTTTCCCGGTTCCATTTTTCCCAGCCGCCATCGAGCACGGCGACCTTGTCGAAACCGATGGAGCGCAACATCCACCAGACTCGGGTTGACCACATCGGCAGGCCGCTGTTGTAGAGCACCACGGTGCTGCTGTCATCAATGCCCTTGGTAGCCATGGTCGCTGCGAAGGTCTCTGCCGGGGGCATCATGTACGGAATTGCATTGTCGGGGTCGGAAAGCTCGGCCATGACATCAATGAAGCTGGCCGCTGGAATATGTGCGGCTTGCCATTCGGTGAGACCGCTTTCTGGTAGGTAGCCAAAGCCATCTGGGTTGGGTTTGAGGGTGATGGTGGTGTCAAAAATACGTAAGTCGTTATCGCCGAGGTGGTCGGCTAACCAGGCAGTGGTGACAAGCGGTCCGGTAAGTTGCATTTGATTTCTCCACAGGATGAGCGACTTTGGATAGGTTTATTCTACGGCGAAATTTCGTTTGGCTCCGTTCTGGAATTTGCGCGCGCTAACTGGGGTGTGGCCGGGCTAGTTTGGACGTGCCGGGGTGTTCTTAATTGATCGACTCTTAGCGGCAGATAGACGTCATCCCTGTCCGGAACTTGGCCTGGATCAATTGTTTGACCATTTGTGACCACGGGCCGGGCCGGTTGTGAGATGTTTAGCCTATTGCGCTGATCGCACGATCAGTCGTTTTCCGCAGATGAGGAGGAAACCATGGACCAGCACTACGAACCTGAATTGTTAACCCCGGCCGATCTTGACGACATGTTAATCGATCTGCCCGAGGAGG
>QNFP01000288.1 GCA_003645535.1 Gammaproteobacteria bacterium
CCCTGTATCAGTGGGACTAATTGAACCCGCCGCTATTCCTCACTCTAGTGCCTATATGATGGCAGAGATTGGTCAGTACTTTGGTGTGCATTTTTTGATGGTAAGCAAGGCGGCGAAGAAGTTCGAGGGTAATGAATGATAAGGGGTGGAGTGTTGGAATGTTAGAACTGACCCCTGTTCCGCTTCGTAATGCTTTGATAAACGGTAAGCTATGGCGGCACTGTATATGCCGCCATAGCTTTTAACATTGAAGGACTAGTTAGCGCTAGGACAGCCCGAAGGTGAATAATACGAATAGACTCTGCCACGATAGCTCGTTGTTACCAGGCGGCAGTGGCTGCCTTTAATGCCTTCAAGGCTGAATGTTGCTTTTTCCTGTGCTGTCACCGGCATAAAAGTGCCGGCATCGGTATCCACTGCGTGAGAAAGCTCCCAGCAGAATTGGTCGACACCTGGCTCACCGGTGCCATTGACTAGCTCATCGGCAGTTGCGCAAGCCCGGTCGCTCAGACAGCGTTCACCCGCAGCTAATGTTTCCGGGCAGTCATAGGTTGTTGTCGTAGGCGCTATACATTGGTTAACACAACGGGTTTGACCGCCAGCAGCACAGATGCCTGGCAAGTATTCGCCGTTTTCGTCCTCAGTGGCAACCATGGCCAACTCCCCCTGGCCGCCGTCGAGGGCCTCCTGTATGCCCTGTAGATCGCCATCACAACGACCGTCCAGGCTGCTGATTGGTTCTTTCGGTGGTTCCGGCACCACGGTATTCTCACCGTCCCAACAGGCTGTTACAGATACTTTATTAGAGGCTGGCTCCAGAAAACTGCCGCTTGAAACGGCGTCAAACTGGTAGAGACAGCGTCCACCCTGGCCACTGTCCTCAACATAAATATAATCGGCCTGATCTCCGTTTGCATCCCATTCGACTACTTTCCGCCCCCCCGGGACTATTGTAATGTCAATGGCAAGCGGCACCATAGTTCCCCCAGGTCCAGCTAGTTGGCTACATGAGAAGTTCCCCTGACCCTGTAAATCGAGAACGCTTGATGCAAAGGTTTCGTTAGTATCAGTGTTGCATGCTGACCAGGCTGCATTTGCAAATAGCAGAGAAGAAGCTAGTGCTCCAAAATATAATATTCGTGTTCTTGTCTTCATGATTTTTTCCCTCTTTTTAAATGAAAAACATATAACTGATTTAGTGCTATTTTTAGTGGCATTGTTTTAAATGACACTGTTGAAAATCGTTTGAAACTTTTAATTATTAACTGATCATCGGGTAATTGTCAGTTAACGGCCCTCCTTTTTTTTGCCTGGGTTTGATCACGCGGCAATCAGTTTAGAAATTCAGCGAGATTCTGCCCATCAGGGTGGCATCTGGTTGATAGGGGCCAACATAAGGCTGATCGCTGAAGGTTCGATAACTATCGTCCTGGTAATCAAAGTTTTTGTCGAAGATATTTTGTGCGCTAAGGCTGACCAGCCCCATACGTTTTGGCAGGCGATAGCCAATAGCGACATCGACTAATGCAAATTGACTGGTGCCGTCGTCGAAAATAGCAGCTGCATCGCGTTCTACTTTCTGGTCTACATAGGTGACGGTGGTGCCGACAAACCAGCCGGTCGGATTAAAATAGGTGGCTTTTAAAGGGGCTGTCCAGGTCGTCACTCTTTCTGGCATTGCCTCATTGAACGCGACGGAAGAGTTTTCCTTGTTTTTAAACTTGTCGTAGTTGGTCTCGGCGCTGAAGGCCCACTGTTTTACCGGTGTCCAGAACAGGTACAACCGATTCAGCCATTCGTCCTGATTGTCGTACCTGGTATTCAGTGTGGCAAAATCGATAGTGGGGCTGTCCAGTTCTCGCTTGGTAATCTCACCACCAATATGCAGATTGGCCCCCGGTCGCCAGTCCAGGCCACCAGCATAACGAGTGGATCGTGTGGCATCAGGGTCGTCAAAGAATTGATTAAAACCCGCCACCTGAGTTGGCTCCAGGGTGCGGTTGCTAACCAGCACTGGTTTGACTGTCTTAAAGTAGGCGGCACGAGCTGTCAGAGTATCTGTCATCTCCCAGCGGATACCAAGCTTGGGATTCCAACGGTCGAAATCGTTCTTTATGCCGTCGCTGGTAAGGTCTTCTTTGTAATCGTGATAGCTCAAACCAGCCGTCACCAGTACTGAGTCGCCGATTTTGGTGTTGCTGTAGGCATAAACCCGCTTGTCTTTGGTATCGGAATTGGTTGGAAATTCCTGAACATCTATGAATTCAAAGGGTGGAAACGGTACGGATATCAGGGCGGTGGCGGTAAACCCGCCTCTGATTTTCGGTTTTGCATAGCTTCCACCTACTACCAGGTTGAACTGATTTGCTCGATACAGATACTGTCCTTCGTACTGATCGGCTTTATCGTTTTGGGAGGCTTCTTCTTTTAGAGTGAAATCACCTGGAATATCAATTGGTACTGATCGTCCGCTGGCATCGAAATCAGAGTGGATATACGAGACTAGAAAATCCGAGTTTTGAGTTGGCGAAAATCTGGCTCCGGCACGCCATACGTCACCATCAAGTTTTCGACGGAAAGTGTTGTCATAATCGTCCAGATCAAAATTTTGTCTCAGGTCGCCATGCTTAGTTTTGCGGTGCAGATACTCTGCCTGGACATTAATTTTTGGCGAAATAGCCCACTGGCCGAAGGCATTGTAAATATCGTGTTGAAGATCGTTATTGTGCCGATAGCCATTTGTATCGTACGTAAACCCACCAAGACTTCCTGATAGCGGACCATAGTTGCCAGACGCCACTGCTTCGCCTCCATCAGTGCTGTTGGATCCGGCAAACCCGGACACATTAAGTTGCGCCGTGTTTTTCTCGAAAAGTTGTGTGAATTCATTGAATCCTGGGTTTGCAGGCCCGCCAGCAGTCACTATGTTCAGGTTCGTTGAACTGATGCTGGGTTGCACCGGGTTAAGGCTGACGTCCTGTAGCAACTGCGACTGGAGCAGTTCACTGACACGTGCGATCTCGGTGCGCCCGGTAGTATTACGATAAGAGTCGGATAAAAATCGGTGGGCCGAAGCATTACCGGGGTCCAGCGCTATCGAATGTGTGGCGGCTTCGATACCCAGCTGATCGAACCCGAGATCACTATACACCCGTGCCAGGCTGGCACCTCTCGCCGCTCGATCTTTATCGAGTAATAATCGACTTCGATAAACCGCCCGGTTGTCGTTGAGTGCGATGGATTTCTCCAGATCCTGTATAGCTTCAACAGGTCGGTTAACAGTCTGATTAAGTATGCCGGCATAGAGATAAGCGGTGGGATCGAGCGGGTCGAGTGTTTTGGCAATATCGTATTGTTGCGCGTCGAGTGGATGCCGCCGTTCCTCGAAATATGCTTTACCCAGGTAGGCTCTGAGCAGGGCATTATTCGAGTCCAGCGCAACTGCTGCTTCCAGCTCTTTGCGTCCTTCAGCCAGGTGGCCGTCACTAATCAGTCCAAGCCCCAGTCCCAAATGACTCATGGGGTCTGACGAGTCAAGGTTAATCGCTTGCTGAAACGACGCCTGAGCGCCCCTGGCATCGAAATTAGACAAAGCCACAAACCCTTTGACCATGTGGGTGCGCGCAAGGGAGGGGTCGATTGTCGCTGCTTGATCTGCCGCTTCCATCGCCGCTTTCTTGTTGCCGAGCATCAGCTCTAGCTCTGCGAGTCGCGCCCATATTAAAGCATCTTTGGGATTTTGGCTGCTACCCTCAAGTATCAAATCCCGCGCTGATTTTATATCGAACTGGCTCTGCAATACATAAGAGAGGGCTATTTTTGCGGCAGAGCTACTGGAGTCAAGGTCAACAGCTTTATCGGCATCAGCTCGAGCGGCTTCGGTCTCATTTTGAGTGATTTTTACTATTGCCCTCAGGGCATAAGCATCAGCTGCGCCAGTCCGCCCAGCAATCACCTGATCGAGCAGGGTCAATGCCTGGTCGAACCTGCCCACAGATAATAATTGCGCGGCCTCTTCGACTGCTGGCGAAGAGCTGTCACCAGCGGCCATCACCGGTGGGTAGTAAATACTCCATCGAACTTCATTCCTGGGGTTCACAACGACGCGATGTTGCGGCGCCTCTCCCTCTTTAGCGGTGGCAGAATCCCCCCCGTTAAGGGGAATTTCGCCATGTTCGTTTGCGGCGATGACCGTGCCTTCAAAAACAGTGATGTCGGTAGAATCTTCATTAACCCGAATAACGAATTCTGTCCCTTCGATTGATCCGTTAAGGTAGGGCGTATTAACTGTCAGCCTACGCGGGTGACGGCTAAGCGACTGGAATGCTCCTGCTATTAATTCTACAAATGACCGCTCTTCAGGGTCTGGCACGATATCAACCAGTGTGACGGTCGTTTCCTCGTCCAGACGCAACAC
>QNFP01000289.1 GCA_003645535.1 Gammaproteobacteria bacterium
CGCGGTCGAAGTTCTCTGCGTTCCTGTTTAAAAAACTTGCCATCATATTCGATGATGCCGGTTTCCAGGCCGTTGATAATCATCTCGGCGGACTCATCAAAACGATCCCGCGAATCCTCCATAAGAATACCGAAGCCATCGTATTCAACCCGGCCAATGCCGCGACCAAAGCCCATCAGCGCTCGACCATCTGAAAGGTTATCGAGCATGGACATTTCTACGGCGATACGGCCAGGGTCCTTATGCCATGGCAGAATTAATACCGCTGTACCCAGACCGATACGTTCGGTGCGCCCAGCCATATAGGCCAACAGCTCGGTCACGCTTGGACACATGGTGTAATCGGTAAAGTGGTGCTCCGCTGCCCACAACGAGTCAAAACCCAGTGGCTCGACCAGATCGCAAATTGCCAGTTGCTTTTTGTATACCTCCAGATCAGTCAAATCCTGACCCAGTCCAGCCTGAAATACACTCAACATTCCAACTTTCATTTTTCTAACCCCCGTTATTAATTAACTTGCAAATTTTAAATTTTGATATTTATAACATGATGATATCAATAAGCAGCTTTTAACAGTGGATGCGAGCCGCTCTGTAAACTCCAATGATAGTCCCCTCCAATGATAGTCCTCTCCAATGATAGCCGCATGATGCTATTCGTTAGACTATTCATTCGAGATGGTACGCCCACCATCCATGGTCAATGTTTGACCGGTAACAAAATTCCCGGCTGCAGACGCCAGGAAAACCACGCCTCCCGCTATCTCCTCCGGTGTACCAATGCGGCGTAAAGGACAATTTGCAGTGGCTGCCTTTAGATACTCCGGGTTGTCCCATAAGGCGCGCGCAAAATCTGTTTTTATAAGACCCGGTGCAATGGCGTTGGCGCGAACATTATCGGGGCCAAACTCAGCCGCAATATTACGAGTCAGGGCAAAATCCGCTGCCTTGGATATCCCATAAGCGCCTAATGTAGTATGGCCAACCAGCCCGGCAATGGAAGAAATAATCGTTATCGATCCGTCTTTTCTTTCCTGCATTTCCGGAATCACCATGGAACACAGCCAGTGATTTGATTTGATATTGTTATCCATCACCTTGTCGAACTGATCATCAGTGATACCCAACATCGGGCCGTAGTAAGGATTAGCCGCAGCATTACACACCAATATATCTATCTTGCCGTAATGTTCACGGGTTTTGTCCACCAGGTTTTGCAGCTCTTCCTTGCGGGAAATATTGGCAGGGATAGCAACGGCAGATCCCGCCCCATCTTTAGTCATTTCATTGATTTGTGCGGCCACCTCATCGCAGACTTCTTTTTTGCGGCTGGAGATCACCACGCTGGCGCCATGCTGGGCCATTTGCTCGGCAATAGCCTTGCCAATACCTTTGGTGGAACCAGTAATTACCGCAACTTTTCCGCTCAGATCAAATAAATTCATAATGCTATTTCCTTCTCCATTCTGTTTGTTTTGATGCTCATGGCCTTTTTTTGGCAGTACGTAACTCGTTACACATTCTAGCCCACAGGCCCCGAATTGGAATCATTCTATTTCCCTGACCACTACCATCCAGTATCCTGTCTTTGTTTTACACAGGTGATTTGTAAAATCGCGCGTTGTTACTTCTCGAACAGTACAATAACGCTCATAAAAGCTAGGGAACCTCTGATTAATTCTGGACGAAGTAGATTGTGATTCAAAATGTCCAGATTCGAGGCGAAAACCGCACGTAATAGCTTGCTATTGCGAAGGTTTGCAACGAAGAAGCTGGATATTTTGGGTGCAAGATACGAGTTCA
This sequence comes from Gammaproteobacteria bacterium, assembly GCA_003645535.1. Classification (GTDB taxonomy): domain Bacteria; phylum Pseudomonadota; class Gammaproteobacteria; order Pseudomonadales; family Porticoccaceae; genus HB2-32-21. The sequence continues at coordinate 1,804 of QNFP01000289.1, forward strand.
TGAATTGATCAGAGGCTCCCTACTTCTCAAGGAAAACAATAATGTCCATACCCGTCCCCATTGCCATTCTAGACGAAAAAATGACCGCAGCCGGCTCCCCCTTTGAGCTGGATGAAGCGGTGATCAACGGCATCCCAACCCGTATCTGGAAAAATACCGCTCCGAGCCTGCGTGCCATTTTTGAAGACACGCAACAATTCGCTGAGCGTGATTACCTGGTCTACGAGAACGAACGCATCACCTATCAGCAACATTATCAACAGGTGGTAGCGCTAGCCCACGCACTGATTACCGACCTCGGCATCAGCAAGGGAGATCGCGTTGCACTGGCTATGCGCAACTATCCTGAATGGCCGGTAGTGTTCTGGGCCACTGTCTCCATCGGTGCGGTCATCGTTCCCCTCAATGCCTGGTGGACTACAAGGGAGCTCGAATACAGTATTGAAAACTCCGGTGCCCGGCTGGTATTTGCCGACCAGCAACGCGCCGCCCTGCTCGCCGGCACCTGTGACCATATCCATAGCCTCGATCGAGTGATCGTCATCAGAGGCGAAGACAATGCCATCAGCCCTAACGAGATCCGCTTCGAGGATCTGCTAACTAAGCACAAGAATGAACAGGCCTTGCCGCCCGTCGATATTGCAGCCGACGATATCGCCAGTATTTATTACACTTCGGGCACCACCGGCAAGCCCAAAGGCGCGATCAATAGCCATCGCAATATTTGCACCAATCAAATCAGCGGTATTTATTTGCGTGTCCGCACCGAATACCGCTATGGCCGCGAACCGGAAATGCCCACCGAGCAAATGGGCCAGTTGATCAGCGCGCCACTGTTTCATGTTACCGGCTCGCTGGCCATGCTCTGCGGTAGCACCATCGCCGGCAGCAAAATTGTGTTTATGTACAAATGGGATGCCGATACCGCCATTCGACTGATCGAAAAAGAAAAGCTAAATTCCTTTGGCGGCGTGCCCTCCATGCCACTGCAGGTACTTGAGTCGCCCCTTCTCTCCCAACACGACACCTCATCGGTGCTGGCGGTATTGTTTGGCGGCGCGCCACCAGCACCGGAACTGGCCGAGCGCATCCGTATAGCCTTTCCCAACGCCAGTTCCAGCAATGGCTATGGCTTAACCGAAACCAGTGGCCTGAGCACAGTTTGTGTGGCAGAAGACTATCTGGCCAAACCGGAAAGTGCAGGTATGGCAGCGCCGGTATGCGATATTAAAATCGTCACTGAAGACGGCGAGCAACTCCCCGCCAATGAAATTGGTGAAATCTGCGTCAAAGGCCCCCAGGTCATCAGGGGCTACTGGAACAACCCTGAAGCTACGGCAAAAACTATTACCGAAGGCTGGTTGCACACTGGCGACCTGGGCTACCTGGATGACGAAGACTTTCTGTTTGTCGTAGATCGCGCCAAAGACATGCTGTTACGCGGCGGCGAAAACATCTATTGCATTGAAGTGGAAAGTGCTCTCTACGACCACCCCGCCGTCATTGACGCCGCTGTGGTGGGCATTCCTCATCCCATTATAGGAGAGGAAGTCGGCGCACTTGTACAGGTGCGGCCTGGCAGCGAGGTTAGCGAGAAAGAACTACAGGATCATGTCGCCGCGCAGATTGCCGCTTATAAAGTGCCCATCCGTATCGACCAGCATCCGGAACCCCTGCCCCGCAACGCCAATGGCAAGATTATGAAACCTGCGGTGAAAGACATTATGGAGATAACAAATTCTCAATAGCTGAATATTGTGAGGCAATATTTAATTCCTAAAACCGGTAATTAATCCAACTTTAGGCAACACTTCCGCTTTAGCTGGCCGAGACATTGGACAAACATAGAGCAAAACCGTATACACCACATCAAACATAAAACCAAAAAAACAAAGGCAATCGTCATGGCAATAAACTGGGATGCGCTTGGAGCTCTCGCCGAAGGCCTGGGAGCTATTGCAGTGATTATGTCGGTACTGTATCTGGCCACACAGATTCGCTCTCAAACTAAGGAAGCGAGGCTTTCTGCCACTCGTGAACTCGCGATAGAAACGTCACGGTTACTCCAAGCCATCGCCCTGGATCGAGAGTTCTCAGAAATTTATCAAGCGGGATTATATGACTATAAAAACCTACCTGATAATGATCGAATGCGTGTCAGCTACATGTTTCAAGTCTATCTGAACCTCAACGAACAGCAATACTTTCATACCCAACATGGTTCGATCGACGAGGCCTACCTGGAATCATCAGAACGTAGTTTTAAACAGTTTTTTAGTATTTCAGGTGTTCAGGAATATTGGCATTTATCCAAAGACGCATACGGTGAGGGATATGTTTCCTACGTAGATAATTTGATCGCTGAAGCCCAGAGTATAAAATACACCAATACGTTTAATCGAGAATCTAGCGACAGCTCTAAGCCCGCAAATACTTGAGTGCCTAATAGGGGACTGCCTAATAGGGGACAGACCACGTTTAGGATTCATGTTTAACTGGCCGCCCTGCTTTTCCAGGTATAACTCGCCTTCCTAGCGTTTTGCCGATCTCTTCCTTAAAACGATTGTCTCCCAACACAA
>QNFP01000290.1 GCA_003645535.1 Gammaproteobacteria bacterium
CCATACGGTGCCAGCCATTTACCCCTTTGCCAGGTTTTGCAAGTGTGCCTGCCATCCTGCATCAGTCCGCACATGGCCGTTACTGTGCTTACCGATATAGGCTTTATGATCTGCGTGGTGCAGTTGGTCCTGTATCAAGTTTTGCCCAGGGTTTGATGTTGATCATATAAACAGAAATGCAACTTGTATTTTTATGGGTGATCTCCTCTCGATATTTGAAATATATGAGTGCGCAGAGTAGGATCGGGCGCTCTTTACTTTTTTGTCACAAAGGATGGAAGAAATGGAAAAGTTTCAGATAAGAAAAATGGCAGGGGTCATCGCACTTGCGGCATTGCCTTCTCTGGCCTTCGCTGAAGCGCCGGGTGGCCCTGATTGTGGCTGGGGCAATATGCTATTTAAAGGTCAGTCGGGGCTTGGGTCGCATATGATTGCTTCAACTACTAACGGCACCTCAGGAAACGCTACTTTTGGCATGACCAGTGGTACCAATGGGTGCTCTGCTAATGGCACCTTGACTTACGGTGGCACCAGTCTGTTGGCGCAAGTCATGGATGAGTTCTCTGAAGATGTTGCACAGGGCCAGGGCGATGCTCTGGACGCTATTGCGCTTACTCTTGGTATTGATGTAGAGGATAGAGCGAGATTTGCACGCCTGACGCACAACAACTTCAGCACCTTGTTTCCCAATGAAAATGTTACAGCTGAGGAAGTGATGGCCTCCATTCATCAGTTGATGAGAAACGACGCACAGCTGTCTAAATACGCAGCTTAGGTATACGTCAATTACCCTGTGTCGTTAGCGGCACGGGGTATTTTTTTGTCAGCATTTTGGTCTTTAACCCTTGTTTAGACCGTATATTAGCTCGCACTATTTGACTCGCCAGGCTTAGCCTTACTTTGGTGCCGTAGATGAAAGCTCTTCTCTCGATGCTGCTTGCCTTGCTCAGTGTTGGCCATGGATTGAGGGTCTATGGGTCTACTACTGATGCTTATGTTGATGCACTACAGTCTGATGCAGTAGAACAAGCCCTGTGGCTCGATCGTGGCTGGATGAACCTGGTGCACTACAAGCCCCTTAAGCTGAATCCATTTCGCTCACAGTCCGCAACTTACTCAAGCTTTGTTGATGATGAACGGTTTTTTCTCGCGGATGATGGTGACACCAGTCCTCGAGCTGAATTACTGGCGACACTGAGAGGAATTTTTGACAGAGGGCAGGGTGATAATCACCCTCAGTGCCGCTTTCCTGCGCGACTTGAATGGCTCAGTGAACAGCTCAATATTGATTTGGACCTTTTGCCATCGGTGGACTGTCCGCTCTACAAGCAGTGGCGGGCGATGGTCAGTGTCGGGAGTGTGGTGCTGGTTTTTCCAGCATACCACCTCAATAGCCCCTCCTCTATGTTTGGCCACACCTTACTCAGGCTCGACCCCAGCGCTGAGCGTGAGCATTCGGACTGGCTTGCCTATGGTGTCAATTTCGGCGCCAATATACCTGCAGGCGATAATTCGCTCTTTTATGCCTACAAGGGTTTGACCGGTGGCTATCCGGGGCAGTTTATTGTCGCGCCCTACTTTAAGAAAATTCAGGAATACAACCGTGTTGAAAATCGAGATATATGGGAATATCCATTAAATTTAACACCGAGTGAAGCTGAGCGTCTGGGTACCCACCTGTGGGAGTTAAAGGATATAAATTTCGCCTATTTTTTCTTTTTGGAAAATTGCTCTTATCGTTTGCTCGAGTTACTTGAAGTTGCTCGTCCCACTGCAGAATTGACCGATGACTATGCGGTTGCCGCAATTCCCATTGATACGGTTCGCAGTATTGATCGTGCTGGTTTTATTCGCGAATACCGGTATCGCCCCTCTATTGCAAGCCAGTTTCGATTTCAATTATCCACATTGCCAAAAAGCTTACACCCACTAATTATTGAACTTGCCGAGAACTCTACCATTGTAGAGCGGCAGGAATTTTTAGTATTGCCAGTAAATCAGCAATACCGTGCGCTGCAAGCCGCCTATAATATTGTGCGCTACCGTCAGGCAAAAAAAGGGCGGGATCAGGCATCAGCAAAGCACAGTTTGGTATTACTCACGGCCTTAAGTACTTACCCACTACATCCGCCACTGGAAGTACCAACTCCCGTACCACCGGAAAAAAGCCATGAAAGTAAACGATTGACGCTAACCAGGGGTCGAGAAAACAACGATAATTTCAGTGAGGTGGGTTTTCGTATGGCCTATCACAGCTTGCTTGATAACCGTTATGGGTTTTTAGACGGTGCGCAAATCAATATCGGTTCACTCGCTGTACGTCATTACGACGATGACACGCTAAAACTAGAACGCCTGGACATGGCGGATATTATTTCTTTAACTCCGAAAGATGATATTTTTGATAGTCTGTCATGGCGGATTTACGGCGGCCTTGAGCGGGTTAACACCAAAGATGAACGTCCCCTGGCCACACATGTCACTGGGGGCGCCGGGTACGCCTATGACCTCTGGGGCAGTACAGCATATGCCTTAATCGATGCGCGTCTTGAACACAACCGGGAGTTCAATAAATCGCTAGAATTAGCGTTGGGTGGGGAGTTTGGCTGGTTGTACCAAAGTCAGTTAGGGGCGGGGACAATTAAAGCCTCGGGGCTTGAGTTTACCGGTAGCGAGCAACGCCTCAATCTTAGCTTGGGGCAGGATATTGTTTTATCGGTCAATCACTCGCTGCGTTTTAGGGCTATTCGGCGCTGGTACCACGACTACACAGCGAACGAATTTTCTTTAAGTTATCATTATTTTTTCAGATGATGTGTCGCGTGCTATGACTTGATCATGAAAAAAAACAGCGCATTATACAGGCTGGTATTAGTATTTTTATTTACGGGAACATTGAATGCCTGCTCCGACCTTTTCTTTTTCCCCAGCCGTCAACTTATACAAACGCCCGATAACCTCGGTCTGGCTTACCAGGATATAGAACTTAGGGCCGCCGACGCTACGGCCTTGCACGCCTGGTTTTTACCTGCCGTTGGTAAGCCCAGGGGCAGTATTTTATTTTTGCACGGCAATGCCGAGAATATCAGCACCCACATCTATAATGTGCGATGGCTACCCGCCGCTGGATACCAGGTTTTATTGCTCGACTATCGCGGCTTTGGTCGTTCCAGTGGCAGTCCTTCGCTGCCAGATGTTTTTCTTGATATCGATGCGGCGATGAACTGGCTCAGTGAGACCCCAGAGGCGTCAGGCCAGGCTTTATATATTCTGGGACAGAGCCTGGGCGCCAGTTTAATGTTGCATGCGGCAAGTCAATATACCAACAACACGCGATTGTGTGGCTTGGTCAGCGATGCCGCTTTTACTCGCTACGGGGAGATCGTTCGCCACGTGGCCAATCAGGCCTGGTTAACCTGGCCTGTGCAGTACCCATTGTCGCTGGCGGGGGGCCGAGCCTATGATCCCGTTGACGCTGTAGCCAGGCTCGGAAGCCTGCCCATTTTGTTTTTTCACAGTGCTGACGATCAGATTATTCCCTTCATCTATCTCGATCAACTAATTGCCATGCACCCAGGTTTGAGTAAGCGGGTGGTAACCAGCGGACCCCATACGGCAACATTTAATCAAATCGAAAACCGGGAAATTTTATTGCGCTTTCTTGTTCGTACTGGCAGCCCTGATGCCTGCAAGCAGAATCCGCTAAATTAACGTTTATCACCGGAACGGGACGGACCTGTATTTGTGCACCAGGATAGGCTTCAAGACTTCAGCCAACAAAAACCTGTGTTCCCTTAAAGAAGGGATGTCATCAAAGAAGGGATGTCATCAGTCAAGGCAAAAAGCAGTGACGGCGATGGCTCAATGGGTGCCGGTTTCAGAGGAAATAGCCTGAATTCAGCCTATACGTCCTTGCTAATCAGGGCGACGTTTTGGCTTCCAGGGATCGTGGCGATCAGACCGATACCACTTTCCATTAGTACCCTGTTTAACGATCCCGTATCGTTTTTCCCTTGCAGATTTGTCAAATACCCTCGCTCGCCTGTAGGTAGGGGAACCCTCAGTTCTGCGAACTTCCCGCTTAATCAAGGTGCTAGTTTTATACCCGTCCCCCGCAAGACATTCGAGTGATAAGCTGACGGCTGTTAAAGCCAGTGTAAACAACAATACATGTTTCATTTTAACGCCCCTTCGTTGGCTTTAAATAAACCCCTGTTCCTTCTAGTAGTGAATACATCCTGACGATCTTACTCTGATATATCCAGGAGTAACCAATAAAGAGACAGGCTGGCAAGCTGCCAAATTAATTGGGGCTTCGACGAATGGTAATTTTGTGTTGGGAGACCATCGTTTTAAGGAAGAC
>QNFP01000291.1 GCA_003645535.1 Gammaproteobacteria bacterium
AGAAAAGCTGTTGGAGATGTGTAATCTACAACGCACAAGCGAAGGCGAGCAGCCCCTGAAGCCGGACTACTGGCACGCAAAAATTATAGAGCTGGCCACACAGGGGCAACGAGTCCTGGCAGTTGCGGCCAGCTCGTCACCTACGACAAAACTGAGCCTGCATCTCGACGACCTTGAAAATGGTCTGGTTCTGCTCGGCCTGTTTGGCTTGATTGACCCACCCCGCAGCGAAGCAATTGACTCCCTTCGTCAGTGTCACTCTGCTGGCATCGACGTCAAAATGATCACCGGTGATCACGCTGCGACTGCCTGCGCTATTGCCAGGCAACTGGGGTTTCGCAATGCTGACACGGTGTTAAGTGGCCAGGAGCTGTCGACTCTTAGCGATGATGAATTGCGCCAGCAGGTACGCGATGTTGATGTCTATGCCCGAGTCAGTCCAGAGCATAAGTTGCGCCTGGTGCGGCTTTTTCAGGAACAGGGGCTGATTGTCGCTATGACCGGCGATGGCGTTAACGATGCCCCGGCGCTAAAGCGTTCGGATGTCGGTATCGCCATGGGTCGCAAGGGCACCGAAGCTGCCAAGGAAGCTTCCGAAATGGTGCTCGCTGATGACAATTTCTCATCTATCGTCGATGCGGTGGAAGAAGGGCGAACGGTTTACGACAATCTGCGCAAAGCTATTTTATTTATCTTGCCCACCAGTGGTGGTGAAGCGTTAATTATCATCGCTGCCATTCTGTTTGGTTTTCAGCAACTGCCATTGACGCCGGTGCAGATACTCTGGGTCAACATGGTCACCACTGTAACGCTGGCCATGGCCCTCTCCTTCGAGCCAACCGAAGCAGGCGTGATGCAGCGTCCACCAAGGCCTCGCGACGAACCGATATTGTCCCGCCTGTTGCTATGGCGCGTGTTTTTTGTCTCGGCCATTTTGATGGGCGGCACCTTCGGACTGTTCCTCTGGGATATGGCTCAGGGTAGCAGCATAGAACATGGCCGCACCGTGGCCGTGAATACTCTGGTACTGTTTGAGTGTTTCTACCTGTTTAATTCACGCTACATCAGCGAACCGGTGCTTAGCTGGCAAGGACTTTCGGGTAACCGATGGGTGTTGATCGCTGTCGCTGCCTTATTGCTTTTCCAGCTCGGCTTTACATATTTGCAGCCGATGCAGATGCTATTCGGCACTGAAGCGTTGGAGTTGAGCGTATGGGGTATTGCGACACTGGTTGCCGCTAGTGTTTTTATACTGGTGGAGCTGGAAAAATTAATTATGAAAAGATTTGTTAGTACCCTGCCTGATTAATTTCGACCTATTCATCAGCAAAGAAAGGACAGCACTTATATAAGAGTATCCGTGCAAGAGGTTCCTTAACCGCAAAATCGTTATACACTGGTACTCTTATACTTAACCTGCTCTTCTCCTGTACTTAACCTGCTCTATAGAAGATGCAACAGTTGAACATTACTATGCGCCTGAAGCAGGCCGTCCAATAGACTAACGCAACACAGAGGTTTCCAGTCATGCAAACTAAACTCGCCAAAAAACTCGGCATCGATTTTCCAATTTTCGCTTTCACGCATTGTCGAGACGTGGTTGCAGCTGTGACTAATTCAGGCGGCATCGGTGTGCTGGGCGCCACTGGCTTTTCGCCTGAAAAGCTACAGATAGAGCTGGACTGGATCGATGACAAAGTCGGCGATCGGCCTTACGGCGTTGATGTCATCATCCCCAGGCGCTTTGAAGGCCGGGGTGAACGCGATATTGAAAAGCAGCGGACGATGGTGAAGGCAGCCATACCGGAGGGGTACCGAGAGTTTGCCCGCGCCCTCCTCGACGAAGGCGGTGTCCCTCCCTTGCCACCCGGCAAACAACTGGAAGACCGGCTATCTATGACCGATGCGGTGTCCGCTCCCCTGGTCGATGTGGCATTAAGTCATAAAAATTGCCGCTTGATTGCCAATGCACTGGGCACGCCGCCGGACGACGTGATCAAACAGGTGCAGGATGCCGGCGTCATGATCGGCGCTTTGTGCGGCTCTCCTAAACACGCACAGTATCATGTCGATGCCGGGCTGGATTTCATCATCGCTCAGGGCGGTGAAGGTGGTGGTCATACCGGTACCATTGGCAGCATGGTGCTATGGCCAGAAGTGGTCAAAATCGCCGGCGATATTCCTGTTCTGGCCGCTGGTGGTATTGGCAACGGCCGGCAAATGCTGGCGGCACTGTCTCTCGGCGCACAGGGTATCTGGTGCGGTTCCATCTGGTTAACAACCACCGATGCGGAAACCAGTGAAGCTTCGAAAGAAGCGATGTTTCGCGCCACCTCCAGCGATACGGTCCGCTCTCGGTCTTTTACCGGCAAACAGGTCCGCATGTTGCGTAATAAGTGGACAGATTCATGGGATGCTCCCGGCAACCCGGAATCATTGGGCGCACCCATGCAGATGATGATGGCCGGAGAATCTGTCGTGCGCATGAATCGCCATCCTGATGCCTCCCAGGACTTTTTCTTCAACCCGGTCGGGCAAATCGTCGGTAGCATGAATAAATCTATCAGCGCCAAAGATCAGATGATGGAATTCGTCAACGAATACCTGGAAGCTAACGAGGAATTGAACGCCCTTTTACCGGAAGAATAAATGCTCTCGAAAGCTAACAGCGCCAGTTAATATGCGCTAAAACAGGTGAGGGTTTTATCACAAACATCTTGTGCAGCCATCACTGCTTACAGCTTATTATTCACAGTTGCTTTTGTTAGCAGGCTTCGACACTATTGCCTGCTAACTGGAGTGACTGCCTATGACTCAAAAGCATGTTGACGTACTGATTGTCGGTGCTGGCATATCCGGTATCGGCGCGGCCTACCACCTGCAGACAAATTGTCCCGATAGGACTTACGCTATTCTTGAGGGGCGCGATGCCATTGGTGGCACCTGGGATCTGTTTCGTTACCCCGGCATCCGCTCTGATTCCGACATGTTTACGCTCGGTTTTGTTTTTAAGCCCTGGGAAGAACAAAAAGCCATTGCCGATGGCCCATCGATTCTTAAATATCTGCACGAAACCGCCGACGAAAACAACATCACCGAAAACATTCGTTTCGATCATCACGTCAGTAGCGCCGCGTGGTCGAGTAAAGACGCTCGCTGGACTGTCACGGTCAAACAGTCCGCAACAGAAAACCCCATAGAATTAACCTGTAACTTTCTTTTTCTTTGTGGCGGCTATTACAAATATGAGGCGGGATACACGCCGGACTTTGATGGCATCGAGCGGTTTCAAGGGGAAGTTATCCATCCGCAGCAATGGACCGATGATATCGACTACAAAGACAAACACGTGGTCATCATAGGCAGTGGCGCAACCGCTGTAACGCTAGTGCCGGAAATGGCCACGGAAGCCGCCCATGTCACCATGCTACAGCGCTCGCCCACTTACATGCTATCGCGCCCTGCGGAAGACGCTTTTGCCAACTGGCTACGCAAAGTCCTGCCTGTAAAACTCGCCTACGCTATTATCCGCTGGCGGAATGTTCTACTCACCATGTATATTTTCAATCGGTCGAAGAAAAAGCCCGCACAAATCAAAAAATACTTAATCAATCAGGTCAGCAAAAAGCTTGGCACTGACTATGATGTTGATACGCATTTCACGCCACATTATGGCCCCTGGGATCAACGTTTATGCCTGGTTCCCGACGATGATTTTTTTAATGCACTCAACAATAACAGTGCTTCCATCGTAACTGACCACATCGACACTTTTACCGAAAAAGGCATCAAGTTAAAATCCGGCGAGGTGCTAGAGGCCGATATGGTGGTTACCGCCACCGGCCTGGCACTGGAAGTACTCAACGGAATCGCAGTGAGTGTAGACGGTAAGGCCATCGATCCCGCTGAGCTCTTTATGTACAAAGGAATGATGTACAACGATGTACCCAACCTCGCTACCTCTTTTGGTTATACCAACGCCTCGTGGACACTACGCAGCGACCTCACCTGCACCTATGTCTGCCGCCTGTTAAACCATATGAACCAGACGGCAACTCGTCAATGTACACCCCGGCTCAACGATCCCACCATGAAAGAAACCGCCTGGTTCAATCTTTCTTCTGGCTATGTACAACGAGCCGCAGACAAGCTGCCCAAACAGGGCGATAAAAACCCCTGGATGGCGCCGCAAAATTACTTACTGGATATCAAAAACTTAAAATTCGGCAATATGGACGACGGCACCATGGAATTTAGCAATCCGCGCCTGGCTGAATCGATCGCCTCAACACCGACAGCCGATGAGCGGCTGGCCGGTTAATCGGGTTTATATCCCGGGCCACTTAAGAACATGC
>QNFP01000292.1 GCA_003645535.1 Gammaproteobacteria bacterium
CCGCGCCGCTACTAATCACTTTGGCGAGCATGGGGTCGTAATAAGGGGTGATGGTCGAACCCTGACGGATGCCGCTATCGACGCGCACGTCGTTTTGCTGTGGTTCCCGATATAGCGTCAGCGTGCCGGTTTCGGGGCGATAATCATTGGCCGGGTCTTCGGCATTCACCCGCGCCTCGATGGCCCAGCCTGTTGCGATGATTTGTTCCTGCCTGACGGGCAGAGCTTCGCCTGCGGCAATGCGAATCTGCCACTCGACCAGGTCGAATCCGGTAATAGCTTCGGTGACGGGATGTTCCACCTGAAGGCGGGTATTCATTTCCAGAAAGTAGGTAGTGCCGGTGTCATCGTCCAGTAAGAATTCCACCGTGCCTAAAGAATCATAGGCAATGCTTTGCCCCAGAATAATGGCATCTTTAAAGAGCTGTGCTCGTTGGGCGTCTTCGAGGAAAGCAGCAGGGGCTTCTTCGATAACCTTTTGATGATTGCGCTGGATGGAGCACTCTCGCTCAAACAGATGGACGATATTGCCCTGCTTATCGGCGGCTAACTGGACTTCGATATGGCGGGGTGCGGTGATGAGTTTTTCGAGCAGCACGCTGTCATCACCAAAGCCGCTTAGCGCTTCTTGTTTGGCCTGGAGTAATTCGGCAATCAATTGCTCGGTGTTATCGATGCGGCGCATACCGCGACCACCACCGCCGGCACTGGCTTTGATCATCAGCGGGAAACCAATTTCTTTAGCTGCGGCCACCAATGCCGACTCGCTTTGATCCGCCCCGTGATAACCGGGGATGGTCGCCACGCCGGCTTGTTCAGCCAGGGTTTTCGACTCGATCTTGGAACCCATCAGCCGAATGGCTTCGCGGTGGGGGCCGATAAAGGTAATACCTTCGCGCTCGCAGGCAGCGATGAGGACTTCGCTCTCGGATAAAAAGCCGTAGCCAGGATGAATGGCATCAGCGCCGGTGCGTTGCGCCGCTGCGATAATCGCCTCGGCATTAAGATACGACTGGGCGCTTTCAGCCGGACCAATTAATACCGCCTCATCTGCCAGTGCAACGTGGGGTGCGTAGCGGTCGGCTTCGGAATAAACCCCGATGGCGCGTATACCCATCTTTTGGCAGGTGCGAATCACGCGAACGGCAATCTCGCCGCGGTTGGCGATAAGGACTGACTTTATTTTCATAGCTGGTTTATTTGTCATATTAGCCGCCCCTACATGCGATACACGGGAGAAGCACCCGTGTTCGGTGGTTGGCAAGCAGCCAGTGCCAGGCACAAACCGATGACATCGCGGGTATCCGCCGGCTCGATAATGCCATCGTCCCAGAGGCGGGCGGTGGCGTAATAAGGGTCACTTTGCTCCCCGTATTGGGCGCGCACGCCATCTTCGATTGCCTGTAATTCTTCCCGGGTGGCTTCACCGGCCTTGATACTGCTACGGCGTAATTCGAGCATGACGTTACTGGCGATATCCGCGCTCATGGTGGCACAGTTTGCCGATGGCCAGGTAAACAGGAAGTGAGGCCAGAAGCCGCGTCCGGCCATGCCGTAATTACCCGCGCCGTAGGAGCCGCCAACGATGACCGAAAACTTGGGGACGCGTGAGGTCGCCTGGGCATAAACCATTTTGGCGCTGTTTTTGGCGATACCACCTCGCTCTGCCTCGGTTCCCACCATAAACCCGGTGATATTGTGGAGGAACAACAGCGGCGTATTACGTTGATTACATAACTCGATAAAGTGTGCGCCTTTCAATGACGACTCCGAAAAAAGTGCGCCATTGTTGCCAATCAGTCCCACGGGGTAACCGTGAATATAGGCCGTGCCACAGATCAGTGTGTCACCATAGAGCGGTTTGAACTCATGGAATTCACTGTCGTCTACCATGCGGGCGATGATCTCTCGCACATCGTAGGGAATCTTGGGGTTTGCGCTGATGACACCTGGGATTTCATCAGGGCTATAACGAGGTGGTTTAACCGGTTTTACATCGGCATAGCAGTGGGTCGGCCAGTTGAGCTTGCCGACGATTTCTCGCAGGCGGGCCAACGCTTCATCTTCATCCTCGGCCAGATAGTCGGCTACGCCGGATACTTTGCTATGCATCTCGGCGCCACCCAGAGTTTCGCCGTCGACTTCTTCGTTAATGGCGACTTTGACGATGGAAGGCCCTCCCAGATGAATGCGGGCGTTGCCTTTGACCATAATGTTTTCGTCCGATAGCGCAGGAATATAAGCGCCGCCCGCAGTACAGCCGCCAAACACAGCGCTTAGCTGTGGTAACCCCTGGGCAGACATATTGCACTGGCGATAAAAGGTATTGCCAAAATGTTCTTTATCGGGAAAAACACGATCCTGCTCGGGTAAATATGCGCCGCCACAATCCACCAGATAAATACAGGGCAAACGATTTTGCTCGGCGATTTCCTGAGCCCGCACATGTTTTTTAACGGTTTCGTGAAAAAATGAACCACCTTTTACTGTCGCGTCATTGGCGATAATCATGCACTGGATGCCGCAGATCTGGCCGATTCCCGTGACAATACCTGCCGAAGGCACTTCGTTTTTATATAGACCATGAGCGGCCAGAGGGGATAGCTCTAAAAATGGCGTGTGCGGATCAATCAAACGATCGATACGCTCGCGAGGTAGCATCTTGCCTCGCTTGCGGTGACGTTCGATCAGTTTTTCGCGAATGCCTGTTGCCGCTTCGCGCAGGTTATCGCGCAAGCGAGTTAAAAGGGGTTCGTAGTGGGACTGGTTTTCGCGGTAAGTCTCAGAACGGGTATTTACACTGGACTGAATATGGCTCATACAGGCTCTCTGAATACTCTTGTAATAAAATGGCACAGGCCAGTGTGCTTGAGGGGTTGGAGGCGTGCAAACGGGGGGCGAATCTAGCAAAATTAAAGCCTTAATTCAATGCAGGGAGTGGACATTAAAGCTCTTTGGGTGGTTCGTTTGAGTTAATGTAAGCTGTTGATAGCAATTAATAAAGCCGAAGTATTCCTGGCAGCCGCGTTATTATTAAACAATGACAAAGCCGCCCTACTAATGAACAGGAGACAAGTATGTCGAAAGAGCTTGGCAGGAATCTGAAACAGGATGGCGATGTGGTGCTTATCGACAAGCATGCTGACGGTAAGATATGGGTGCTGACTATGAATCGGCCGCATCGTATGAACGCGCTCGGTGACGGCATGGCCGGTGCTATGACTGAGGCGTTTGAAGCCTATCGCGATGACAGGAATGCGCGAGTAATGGTCGTTACCGGCGCTGGGGACAAAGCGTTCTGCGCGGGTGCTGATTTGATAGAAACCAGTGAGTCACATGAAGAGGCGGGGGATGGCAAAGCCAAACCCAGTCGGGGTATGGGGCGTTTAGGTTTCTTTAATATGGCCGAATCCCTTAACCTCTGGAAACCGACCATTGCCGCTATTAATGGCTTCGCTATTGCCGGTGGCTTTATGGTGGCTATGCAATGCGATATTAGAATCATGGCAGAGCATGCCAAAGTCGGTATTGCTGAAACCCGCTGGAATATGCCCGGCGCCGCATGGATGGCGCCACTAACCCGGCAAATGCCCCTGGGCTGCGCCCTGGAACTGACCATGTGGGGCGACACCAAATATGACGCCCAACGTTGCTACGATATTGGTTGGGCTCAGGCGGTCGTCCCAAAAGGAAAACTCATGGAAACAGCCATGGCCTACGCCGACCGAATGCTCGATATGGGGCCGCGCTCGGTGAGCAATAACAAAGAAATGGTTTATCGGGGTGCCTATATGGATCCCAGGGACTCCCAGCGTTTTGGCTCAGCCCTGGAGAAAAACCTGCAGGGCATGACCGATAGTATTGAAGGGCCACTGGCGTTTTCGGAAAAACGGCGACCGAACTTTAAGAATTCGTGAAAGCGAATAAATAAGTCCTCATGCGCGATCGTGTATTCACCTATATTACTCGGGGAACAGAGTTACTTGTTCTGGATTATGTCGATGGCTCTTACCTGGAACCTCAAATCCCAGGAGGCACGATTGAACCTGGAGAGTCCCCGGAAGCAGCCGCAATTCGCGAAGGTGAGGAGGAAACCGGACTGACAGACCTAACGGTGATTTCTTTCCTGGGCTCGTTTAAAAAAGACCTGCGGGTTATCGGCAGAGATGAAGTCATACAGGCCTGGTTTTTTCATTTGGATGCCGGAGGTTCAACACCTGAAAGATGGAGGCACACAGAAGCTGACCCCCACGATGGGAGTGACTCAATTGTATTTGAACTGTACTGGGTTCCCGTTGAGGCAATACCCACGCTAGGGGGTATTGATGGAGCGATGCTGGCTGAG
>QNFP01000293.1 GCA_003645535.1 Gammaproteobacteria bacterium
ACGACCATTCCATGCGGCAGTCATGGTAACTTCGCCGTCAGCAAGCAGTTGCGGTGCCTGTGCACCAGATTCCCACCACACGAGGCTATCTTTTATCGTATCAAGTTTGGCAAATGCACGATTGACACCTTCAGGAGTTGACAAAACGTCGAATACCTTTGATGCCGGTACGCCATCACCAATTAGTGCAAATTCAAGCATGACAGTCGGTTTTTTGTTGTATCCCCTTTTACCCGGGAATTTTTTCAAGTCGAAAAAATCTGCCATTGTGCTGGGTTTTTCGCCAGGAAAAGCATTGCTGTTATAAGCAATAATCGTTGCCCAGGTGATTGTGCCGACACCACATTCGAACTTGGAGCCCTTGATAAAGTCGTCGGCATTATGAATACGCGACCAATCAATAATCTCCAGAACGCCTTCATCACAGCCTTGTGTTACGGGTCCAGACTCCATATCCACCACATCCCATGTAATGTTTCCGGATTCTACCTGTGCCTTCAGCTTGGATAACTCACCGTTATACTCATCTTCAATGACGGTAATTCCGGTATCGGCTGTATACGGCTTCCAATAAGCTTCGCGTTGCGAGTTTGAGTAAGCACCACCAAATGATGTAACGGTAATGCTTTCAGCATAGGCAGCTGTTGCCATAAATCCTACAGCAGCTGCAAGAGCCGTTGATTTAAGAATTTTCTTCATTTTAGTCTCCTAAGTTTCAAAATATTTCCGATAAATCGGCGAGATTAATACTCTCGTTTTAGTTCAATGAATCTAATCCATGATCCGGGGAAAATTCCCAGAACCTGTCGGTTAAATGAGTTTAAGCATCAAGTGCCCGACAATCCTCTGCCTCCCAACCAAGGGAAACATTCTTACCTTCATTTAAAATTGTATGGTGTGCAGAATTTGGCAGCTTAACGATGAATTCGTTATTACCAGCAATGTTTACTCGCGTTCTAATATGGTCCCCAAGGTAGATAAGTTCTTCCACTTTGGCAGAAAGAACATTGGGGACACTACCAACTGCCGGATTGACAACCACACGTTCCGGGCGTAATGACAAGGTGGTTCTATCGCCAACATTATTAACATTGACTTTTAGCGTTTTAACCGTGCCGCCGCCATCGAGGTCAACCAGACAGTTTTCACCCTCAAATTCCTTAACAGTCCCCATCAATTTATTATTTTCACCAATGAAACCGGCAACAAAAGCATTGTCTGGGCGTTCATATAAATCATCTGGGGTTGCTAGCTGCTGAATGATCCCATCTTCAAAAACGGCGATACGATTTGACATGGTGAGAGCTTCAGATTGATCATGAGTTACATAAACCATCGATACGCCCAGATCTTCATGAATATGTTTTATTTCATATTGCATTTCTTCGCGTAAGTTCTTGTCCAAAGCACCTAGCGGCTCGTCCATCAAGACCAATTTAGGTTCAAACACCAGGGCTCTGGCCACAGCAACACGTTGTTGCTGACCGCCAGATAATTGTGCAGGGCGGCGATCGCCAAATTCTTGCAGTCTTACCATTTCCAGCGCCTGCTTAACTTTGGCTTCAGTATCGGATTTGCTCATTCCACGCACTTTCAGTGGAAAGGCCAGATTTTCAGCTACGGTCATATGTGGGAACAGGGCATAGTTTTGAAAAACCATACCAATGCCACGTTTATGTGGGGACACGTTGTTAATCGGAGTACTATCTAATCTGATCTCGCCGTGTGTCGGTACTTCGAAACCTGCCAACATCATCAAAACGGTGGTTTTACCGGAGCCGGATGGCCCTAAGAGAGTCAAGAATTCGCCGCGCTCTACTACCAGGTTCAAATCCTTAACAACGAGAATTTCCCCATCATAACTTTTCTGAACACTATCAAAGCTAACGATGCTATCGGAAGTATCTGCCATAGGTTTCCTGTCTGAAGGAAGAAAATATAAGTGCACTTGTATTAGAGATTTCCGCAGTCATTTGTCGGTTGCTCTACTCGTGCATCTCCCTTGTTTTGCCTAGCCCTAATTTTGGTAGGCGCATTATTTTTTAGTTAATGAACTGCTCGCAACAGCGTAACTACGGTGCACTGCTAACGAACAAAAATTGTTTAGTGAGGTTAACCTTGAACTGGAGATTAATTTTTTCGAAATTTGCTACAGCGCCAAGCAATTCCGGACGATGTTCGAGAATTTGGGACAAAATTAGTCGGGCTGCTTCGCCAACTTAAACCTGTAAGTCTGTCTCTAAAAATATCAAACTGGTGAAGTGGTAGATAGAGAAATGCTGTCACACGGAAATGTCGACTACACCGCTAATACTTGCGGGCTGGCCAGACAAATCAGTGGCTTTCATGATCAAAGTGAAAACATTCTTTTGCAAATGACTGAGGGAATTAACCGAAACGGGTTTGACATTTCTCCTCGTCATAAAAAGTCTATAGGATATTTGGCTCGAATAGCCGGACCTCTATATGATGACTGCTGGATCTAACGTATTGCCCCTTCGATATCCATTGCCAGGCTTAACGATCTATTCCCAAGAAAACCGAATCAGGGTCCACCCAAATTATTGTGAGTCTCGCAAAAACACTTCTTCAATTTTCCAGACAGTGCCGTCGTACCGCCTCGAGAATTGCGCTGTTGCTAGTCACTACGGGCACATGAAAAGTTTCCTCGAGAAGCGGCTTTGCCTCCAGGGCCCGGTAGTTGGTGCATGAAACGAGCAGGATATCGAAGAATTGGCCAGCAAGTTGTGAGTAAGCAAATTCGACAATCTCGCGTGGGGTTGGTTCGGCAAGTTTTACGTTGTCAGATATCCCCATCCCGGCAGCTGCAACAAGTTCTCTCCCGCCTGACGTAGCAGCGTTTGCAACAGATTGGGTCAGTTCGTCGACATAAGGCGTAATAACGGCCAACCGTGTGCCAGCGGTCAAATCAAGCTGTTCTGTCACTGCGGTTAGAACCCCTATCGTTGGTGCTCCAGCAAGGTTGCCGAGTTCTTCGCATACCTCTGCATCATACTTCGCTCCGAACAGCGACCCGGCGGACGTACATCCAAACACCATGAGATCCGGCTTAACAGTTCCCAGGTCCCTGGCGGCCGCCGGAGCGTGCTGCTTGATCATTTCCAATTCTGCCTCGCGAGTCGTATCCACCAGATACATTCGCGCGGTATGAACGCTGCAGACTTCTTGCAATTCTCGATGAAAATCCGTCTCCATCACCGTGTTGGACGATGGAACCATTAATCCAACACGTGGTTTCTGCTTCAAATTCTGAGCTTTCATTTGCGCCATATCTTTAGTTTAAACTCAACTATCACGTGGTTATCTTCAACTGTAAAATCACACCTAGCTTGTCGGAAGAAGCATTAGTCATTAAAGAATTATTAAGATTGTAAGACAATATACTCCCATACTGCTTTATTATCTGTCAACCTGCATGATTTACATCTTGCATCGTTAGCCTGGAAATCTGCACCGAGGAAACTGGCCATTATGCTTGGCGCCTCGGATATCGTGTGAGCAAGAGTCGAATCAGCGGAGAAACTGCCATACATCCCATCACGAGGATTGGGGGCTATAAACTTAAACGCGTGCGACACCGACCAGGTTGCTCGAGTGAACTATGATTCCTGCGAAAATATTTACTTCAGTTGACTTTGTTTGAAGGATTCATACGCCGCGAGCCGAGCTTGTTCCACATGGTGAACCGCGGCAAGGCGAGCGGCCTCACTATCCTTCTTCTCTATCGCGTCGAGAATGGCCTTCATTTCATCGAAACTAATCACTGCACGCCCAGGCAATGACATTGAACTTGCGCGCAGAAAATTAATGCGTGCCAGCAGACCGTGGATCATTTCCTCAATGATTCTGTTTCCGCTGAGACGAAAAATATGTTTATAGAACTCCGTTGTTGAGTCGATTTCCTCTACTGTATCAACCCTGCACACTGCCTTCCCAAAATCCTCAAGCAAGACGCGCATCGCTTCGATATCCCTTTGCGTAGCGCGTTCCGCAGCTATTGCAGCAGCCTCTCCCTCTAACAGAGCGCGAACCTTGTAGATCTCGGTCGCCTCCTCCCACGTTAAAATTGGAATATGGGGCCCTTTGTTAGGGACTATCGATATCAATCTTTCAGCTTCGAGACTTCGTAACGCCTCTCGCACCGAGGGACGACTAACACCCAATAGATTGCACAGCTCGGCCTCTACAAGCTTCTCGCCAGGTTTGAACATTCCAGAAAAAATTGCCTGACGAAGTTTCCCGATTATCTGC
Source organism: Gammaproteobacteria bacterium (assembly GCA_003645535.1). Lineage (GTDB taxonomy): Bacteria > Pseudomonadota > Gammaproteobacteria > Pseudomonadales > Porticoccaceae > HB2-32-21. The sequence goes on from QNFP01000293.1 coordinate 4,273, forward strand.
TGCTGAATAGTATTCGGTGCTATGCGAAGATTAATATCAGTCAACACATTTACCTATAATTGTA
>QNFP01000294.1 GCA_003645535.1 Gammaproteobacteria bacterium
CATGAGAAGTATTTAGGGCGGTTATCAATCTCCTCCCCTGTTACAATTGCAACATGATCATAAAGCTCAGGATCAATACTACCATGAGCATCTTGACCGTCAAAGTGTAGATAGTCATCATCCCAGCTGTCATTAGGACGGATTATAGTATTGATTAGCGAATGATAATCAGGGCAATCAGCCGTTTGAATGTAATCCTCAATCCACTGTTTAGACTGCTCTTTCCTTGTAGCAAGGATTCTGTCAATCATAGGATGTGACCACTCATGCTTGAGTGCAGTAATAGTACGGGGATAGACCATTACCCAGCACCACTCACCCTCTTTTACATTCTCTGGGAGAAAAGGGTCTACTATACCAATAGTAGGGATTGTAACATTAGCTTTGTTATCTACAATGCCGATGTGCTCTCCAGGCTGAAGCTCATGGCCTGCTTGCAGAGGTAGCATCGCTATATGTACAGCATCACGGCCCTGCTTACCATCAATCTTCTTACCAAGTGTTTCAAGTGCTTTATCAGTCATTTCATTCTCCTTAAGGGTTTAGACTTAACAGTCTGGACATTCGTAGTAGTGGTCATCATCACTACCGTTAATTAAATCATAAGGACTCTCGTCCCGCTTACTTACCTGGCCATCAGGGAAGACTTTAACCAAACAGAACTGGTCCATGTGTCCATCGTCATTGAGCACGACAAACTCCTTACAGTCCATAGGTCTTTCAATAGGGCCAGCTACAATTTCATAGCCTCCCCTGGTAGTCCATTCGCCTTCAATGTTCATTACTCTTTCTCCAGTTTCTTAACCAATGCTTCATAGGTGTTATAGCCCTCTAAGTCATATTCTTGCCAAATGTCAATAGCCTTCTGCATAGAGATACGCACCTTTGCTGCTAATTCATATAACTCTCTCGCTTGGTCCTTATCCGCAGCGGCATATCTTAAGCCATTGATAAAGCCCTTGATTTCCGATAGATTCTGAACTATATAATCTATATCCATCTTTCTTTCTATAACTGACATACGATCTTTCATCCTATCACCACACCTTATACAAAATAGCGCCTAATACAACAGTATTAATCAATACACCGATTTTAATGAAATAGATTGAACCGTACATTGTCTTTAGATTCTTATTAACAATAGTAAAAGCTCTCTTAGTATCTCTATCATCCATCTTACTCTTCCTTCTGTTCTTTCTTTTTCTTTAATTCTGCTTCATCAGCAACGTATAGAAGTGCCCATGCTACTTCAGAGTCTAAAATTGTTAACCCTTCAGCTGAAGCATAGCCCAATGGAGTCTTACCGTGGGTAACCCAATACCCTTCAGGAGTCTTATTAGTGATAGTACCTTCCATCCTTATCATTCCCCTCTGTTAGAAGGGGATAAAGGTTATACAACCCCTACCCCCTGTTTAAATTAAGAGATTAACCCCGACCTTTCTTCCACTCACCAAGGATACTATTAACCATATCCATACTCTCAGTAGCAATAAGCGACTTACCATCACACTGCCCTAAGCCAGTAATACCACAGAACTCATCAAACATCTCTGGGTATCGCTGTTGGAATTGTTTAGTGTTCCTAACAATACGAATAGCCTCATAGAGCTGTTGAGAGAACTTATACATATTACAAATCTCTTGCTCTAACTTAGCAGCACCAGGATCCTTTCTACGAAGCTTCTCCCACTTGAGGATTTTTGCTTGTACCCCCTTAGGGACAATAGCAGCATACTGCTTCTTGATAATAGGGGTTCTAGTGATAGCCCCATCTTTAGCCTGGACTTTCTTTTCAGTAATGAGATCAGCTAACCCTTTTACACTAACAGGCAACCAAACATTGAGATGGTCTTGCTGACTAGCGTTCTCAGTGCTATTGTACTTATCATGCATTCTCGTTAACAAGTCTTCACTAGCGGTGACATTAGGCAAGTTACCGTTAACAGCAAAAGCCAACTCATTACTAAACGCATTGATAGTTCCCCAGGAAGAGCTGCTATTTATTCCAAATAGCTTAGAGCTAGTACTACGCTTAAGGGTATCAATGGTCTGAGTAATAGTCCTATGGGGGAATACTACTGCATTATAGTTAGGATTATAGCGCCCATAGATATCCCTAAACTCTTTCTTAGCTAAGAAGGGGAAAGCATCTTTCAATAAGCTCAGCTGTAATTCAATATCAGCTTGAGGGTTTGCTATATCTTGGGGGAGAGCAGCTATAATCTTAGGCTTAAAGATTATACGAGTGAACTCAACTACGAACTCCTGCCTGTGTTCATTGTTAATGGGTTGAGATACTAGCTTATTTGCTGGAATCTGAGGGATAATGCTGTCTTTAGCTTTAGTCATCTTTTACTTCCTTATAGTTAGTGTTTTTTACTAATCTTTAGTCTCTTCTTCTTCTTCTACTTCACAAGCGCAATTCTTACACATAAGCCCAAACTCTTCTTTAGGGTCTTCTGTGCAAGGTTCATAATCATCATCTACCATCCTATCGCATCTAGAGCATCTATAAATTGCCATTTTGTTTATCTCTTGCTTCTGCTCTTGCTAATACTTCTGCAGCTATATTCTCTATCTCTGCTTGACCAAGACCCGAGAACTGTATAGCAATAGCCATGAGCGAAGCAACTACCTTCTGATGCTCGTCAAGCTTAATCTGCTGATAATCCCAGGCCTTCTTAGCATTGGCTTCCCCGTAGAGAGGTACCTTTACAGATGTCCCCTCCTTCCACCATTCATCAAAGGTCTTCATCCCATTACCTTATAAGGTTTAAATGTTCCATGAGGAGCACCACGGTCATAGTGCCACTCAGTGTCCATAAAGGTATCACCGAGTTTATACCTTAAACCATGAAATTCACTACCATCCCAGATAGCTATATCAAAGTTTCTCCCATCACCAAAATAGGCAGCTCCTGCAACAAGGGCTTGTATCCCTATAATTTCTGGTTCATCAATATCCAGTTCACTATCATTTAACATTTCTTTACCTTCCCTGATTCAACTAATTGATCAACAAGCTCAGTTATTTGCTTGTTATGGGCTTCATCCCGCTGAAGCATAAGCTCAGCAGTACCAACCGCATTACCTGCAACCCTAGCGTTATCAAGCGCCTGGTAATAGTAATGGTGTAAAAAACTCAGAGTAACAAACTTACCACTGTCAACCATATGCCAATACCATAAAGCTCTACCACTCCTACCATTCCCATCTGTAAACGGATGCAGAAGCTCATAAGCAGCATGGGCTTGAAAAGGTGTGAGATTAGCCATATCATCTAATAGGTTCTGTAAAGCATCCTTAACATCAGGGCCACCAGGCATAGGTCTGTGTCTACCTACAGTGACGTTATCCCCTACTGTATCTCGGAGCTTAGCATCAGGTTGATAGATACTAACAAACTCTACCAGATTATCCACTGTAACATCAGCACGCTCTGTGAATAAATCAAACTGGTCAAGCTCTTCCTCTGTAGGGTCTCGATGAATACCCTCTATATTGTTACTCTCTTTGACAAATTGAACTGTCTCAAGTGTGTGTGTCATCTTCTTTCCCTCCATCTATTACTGTGAATTGATTATCCCTTCTCCTACCATAGACAAGGCTCTGTACATTTAACTCTGTGACCATATAGAGGTTATGCGCTTCATTCTCAGTGAGACCTTCCATATCTATCACAACAGTTATATCACCTTCTGCTATTGTTATTGTACGTTTAGTCATCAGCTTTGGTATCGTCAGGCACATTACCAATATCTTTAGGGTCAAGCTTATGCACTTTAGTTAATAACTCTAAGGTTATCTTACTAAGCTTAGTATACCCTTCAGACCTTATTTTCTTCTCTTCATCAGACAAAGACTCTTCATAAAGCTTAGTCTTTGCTTCTAAAGTTGTCATAGCTGCTTGAGCCGATATAGCCATTCCTTTGCGAAGGAAAGCATTAACATTATAAAGCTGAATGAGAAGGTGTTGGTTCTCTTTAGTAAATATATCTTTCTCTTTAGTAAAGAGTCCTACCTGCTCTAAAGAAGCCTTTGCAAGACCGTCAACAGTATCACTAAGAAAGCTAACAGCCTTAGCTAAGTCTTGGATAACAACATCACTATCCATTGTCTTTTGAGCACGCTCTAAGGCCTTATCCTCGTACTTCATCCACTTTTTTATTTTCATACTTTAGTCTCTCCATAGAACAGTCATGAATCTTTAGTGTGCTAGTTTCATTTTGTTGACAGGTAGATAACGTGCTAATGAATAATAAAAAGCCTAAGACACATATCGTTATGGTGGTGTTCTTATCACTTAGCATTATTCAGACC
>QNFP01000295.1 GCA_003645535.1 Gammaproteobacteria bacterium
ACTGCTGCCCACAAAAACCTGTCGTCGAACCTGGAGAGTGACTAATCCAAAAAAGTTGAGATGAGTTCTCCCCGCCCGCGCTGGCAGCATACAACTTGGCTCGTGTTTAGAGGGGGTGAAGCTTAACAGGCATAGTCTCAAAGCCGCGGACGAAGTTGGACTGCACCCGCTCGGGCTCACCCACCAGCTCCACAAATTTGAAGCGCTGCATGATTTCCTCCCACAGCACGCGCAGTTGCATCTCCGCCAGTCGGTTGCCCATGCAGCGGTGTACACCGAAGCCAAAAGAGCTGTGGTGACGGGGGTTGGCACGGTCGATGATGAACTCATCGGCTTTGTCGATGGTGCTCTCATCCCGGTTACCCGAGATATACCACATGACGACCTTATCACCCTTGTGAATCTGTTTGCCCTGGAACTCTATATCCTGAGTGGCGGTGCGGCGCATATGCATGAGAGGTGTCTGCCAGCGTATGATCTCCGACACCATGCTGGGAATCAACTTGGGGTTGGTGCGCAACTTGTCGTATTCAGCAGGATTCTGGTTGAGTGCCAACACACCGCCGCTGGCCGAGTTTCGCGTGGTGTCGTTGCCGCCGACTATTAGAAGAAGCAGATTGCCCAGATATTCCATGGGTCTGTCTACCAAATCGGCAGTATTGGGGTCGCGTTGTAGCAGGGAGATCAGGTCGAAACCACCCTCCTGCCCCTTGCGTTCATGCCATAGGCGGGTAAAGGTTTCCAGACAGTCCATCAGGCCTGTCATGCGTTCCTCTTCGTCTACATCGCCACCGGCCATTTCAGGAGAACCCGTGGCAAGGTCCGACCAGTAAGTCAGCTTATGGCGCTCCTCGAAGGGAAAGTCAAACAGTGTGGCCAGCATTTGTGTGGTCAGGTTAATAGAGACGTGGTCCACCCAGTTGAAGGTTTCACCTACTGGCAGGTTGTCCAGGATATCTACGACACGTGAGCGGATAAGAGATTCCATTTGGGCCAGGTTCTTTGGGGCAACAACGGGTTGCGCCGCGCGCCGCTGTAGGTCGTGCTTGGGTGGATCCATTGCGATAAACATTTCAATGGGCAGATCTTCTCCCAGGTCGCCAATAACAATGGTTGGCTCTGAAGAAAATACCTCATGGTTAGTCTCCACGGCCATGATGTCTTTGAAACGGGTTATTGACCAGAATGGGCCAAACGGGCTTTCTGCCTGGTAGTGGACAGGGTCTTCCTCGCGCAGTCGTGCAAAGTAGGGGCGCCATGCGTCCTGCTGGTAAAGTTGCGGATCACTGAGGTCAAATTGTTCCAGTGGTGTGGTTTTTGGGTCGGGTAGATTAGCTGCCTGGTTCATTGGGCGGTCCTCAGTTATTTATAGTAATAGGCTACATCTGGAATTCAGGAAGACGAACGATCATACCGTCCATGTCGCTGGTGACATCAATCTGGCAGCTAAGACGAGAGGCGGATGTGCGATCCGGGCGCATGCCGAGCATGGCATCTTCAAGGGGGTTTACATCACCACTGGTTGCTCTCCAGTCATCGTCTATAAAGCAGTGACAAGTACCGCAGGCGCAGGCGCCACCGCAATCGGCATCAACGCCAGGTACCATGTTATCCAGCGCATTTTGCATCAATGTTTTGTCGACCTCGGCATCGATGATGTGTTCTACGCCGCCGAACTCTATTAACGTTATTTTTGGCATGACTGGGTATCCTTGTTATTAGAGTCGGTAACTCTACGGGATAGAATCCCTCAGGCAAGGTCATTTATTGTCAGCAAAGATGTCTTTACTGGACAAATCACCTATTCAATTGCCGCCAACAGCGGTTTATCGCCAATATCAGCATCTCCGCCGATACTGGCCCGGTGCAACACCGAACCAACGTCGAAATGCTCGCCCGAAGTTTGGACCATCGCTATAATCCAGTAACAGGGCAATCTCATTGACGGTATAGCGTGTTTGCGCAAGGAGTGTGCAAGCGGTTTCTCTTTGCGCTTCCTCGAGAATTTCACGATAGCCACTGTTTTGTGCTGCCAGTTGTCGAATTAAAGTCCTTGGGGACATGCATAGTTTGGACGCAAGGCTTTCTAACTGCGGGGCTTCGCTTAATTTGGCTCCGATTGCGACTTGCTCGAAGTGGGATGCCAGTAAGTTTCGAACCCGGCTAACGACATCTGCGGGGTCGATGATAGTAGCTAGCGCCTTCCGACAGCGAGTCAGGGAAGCGACGTAGCTTTCTTTATCGTGTAGCGGGCACGGTACATGGCATAAGCTCAGAGGCAGTTCCATGCCGCTGAACGCCTGATCGAACTCGCAGGGCGCCGAAAAATAGTGTGCATAATCAGGGGCGTGTGGCGGAGGGGGGTAAGCCAACATCACTTTAACCCCGGGCGCCATACTGCCAAGTACTACCTGGACCAAGGAATCTACAATTTGTAAAACAATTTCATCAATTGCAATATCAAGGTCTCCAACCTCAAATGCAGGCTCAACGGTTAAGCGGTAGTGATCCGGCAATCTCTCAAACCCGAACCTCAGGTAGGGCGCACGAATCCGTGCGAAGGCGGTAAGTGTTTCCAGGCTGTCCCCCAGAGTGGGTGCGCTGAGCGCTGCGAAGCCAAGCGCGCCGTGGCTGTTCACGTTGAGTTGCTGCCCGAGCTTAAGTGCCCAAGTCGGATCCGATGCAATTTTCTGAGCGTTACGAAATACCTGAATCTGTTGGTCGGCACCTATGGCATCAAAATCTGACAGAGAGTCTTCATTTAAGCCGGTGCCCTGTAGAAGGGCCGCTCGTTTTTTTGCCGACGTTGCCTGTAGTAAGACCCGTGTATAGGTCGCTGGTGTTGGCGCGGAATCAATCATCTTAAAGAACCTGTGCTGGCGTAATATGACAGTTATATTGTCATAAAATACAATCGGCAATGCAAGTGGCAATGATTACTATAACTACCGAGGTGTGCTGAAAAATTAATGGGAGAGAAGTAGCATGAAGGTGTATACATTTGAGAGCCTTGTCCCCGTACTATTTTCGTTGACCCTGGGTTATATTTTTTAGCACACAGCACATCCTTTATGGTGCTCTACAAATCGAGTATGTATGAATATTCAAATATCAAAACCCGTGAGCAAAATTTCTGATGATCGGGTATGTCATCGTTCTGGCAACCATTGTGGCAGCACAGCCATTCGGGACCTGTTTGAGTTTCATGGCATCTTGATGTCTGAGGCGATGTGCTTTGGTCTGGGGGGTGGCTTGGGAGTGACATACTTCAAGGCTCCGCTCGAAAAAATACCGTATATTGTTCACGTGCGTTCGATGAATTATGAACAGCGTGTCTTTGAAAACCTGGGTATCCCGTTTAGTTGGAGTACTTTTCAGGATACAGTCGAGGCAGCTGATGATCTTCGCGGATATTTAAAGCGTAACATACCTGTGCTATTGCTAACCAATATTCGTCATCTGCCCTATTTCGGAACAGATACCGATTTTCCCGGCCATGCAATTGTCGCGTGGAAGATAGATGAGAAAACAAATACTGTTTTTGTGACTGACACAGAAAGAGAGGCGCTGATCGCCGTACCAGAAGACGCTATATCACGCGCCAGATTCTCAAAGGATCCTCCATTTGTACATTATGGCAACGCCTTTTCTCCCGAAGCCATAACTCTGGGGCGCGCCATACCCGAGGCAATTGCTATTGCCATAAAAGAGAATGGGGAAAGACTATTGAATCACCCGGAAGACGGGCTTGCGTCTCTGGCTGCGTGGAAGTCAGATCTTGAGCACTGGTGCGACCATGAACACCGACAATGGATTCTTAGATTCGCGTATCAGGTTATCGAGAAAAGGGGCACGGGAGGAGGTGGGTTTCGAAAAATGTACGCAGAATTCCTCAAAGAAGCGGAGGTATTTTTACCACAGGTAAAAGAACATAACCTGGTTGAAAAAATGCAGCATGCCGCGCATGCATGGGCACACTATGCGGCGACCTTCAAACATCAGTCAGAAATGGAATCACCTGAGGTGGACGAGTTAAGGTGTGAGCTCGATAAAGTTATTGAAGCTGAAAAACGATATTTGGTGGCGGTAGAAAACGCATCACTATAGCGTGCTGCTGTGCCTTTCGAGAGAAAGTTAGTGAGCCGTTAGCGTTGCAAATCGACAAATCTGAGTACTCATAAATGGCGTAATATGACTTACATATTGTCATTAAATGCAATCGAGAATACAAGTAATACTGGTTATTATCATTACTCAAAGTGGATAAAACA
>QNFP01000296.1 GCA_003645535.1 Gammaproteobacteria bacterium
CCTCTATCCCCCTTTGAAAAAGGGGGAGGTAAAAAGCAAAAGATTGTGTGTTTGGACTTATTATTTTACAGATGGCATCTTGCTTGAAAAGCATATCCAGTCTGCATGACAATTCAAGGTAACTTAATTATGGTTCTGAACAAAATATTTAAACCGATTTTTACCTCATTTACTAAAGAGAAATGGCAAAGCCGAAACCCTGAAGTACGGAAAAAAGCGGTTCAGGAACTTCCGGTGAGTGATCAGGAAACCTTGAGCCAAATTGCCATGAACGATCCGGATGAATCCATACGGGCCATTGCTGCCAATAAACTCAGCGATTTGGATTTACTGCAAACCATCATTATGAAAGGTACCAATGAAACCGTAAAACAGTCGGCACAAAACCGATTGTTTCAGCTGCTTAGTGGGACCAAACATCCTGTGCCTGATTTTGCCGTTCGCGAAAAAATGATCCGCGGCAGTCGAAACTTCGCCTTGCTTGAATATGTCGCCGCTCATGCTGATCAAGCCTTATTACGAGAAATTACCATAAAAAAAATCAGCCGGGATCCACTGCTCGGTGATATCGCCCTGAATGACAAGAATGCACAGGTCAGGCAACTTGCAGCGCAGCAAATTGCCAAACGTTCAACATTGGATAGAGTGGCTAAAAACTCTCGCCGCAAAGATAAGCGAGTATACAAAATTGTCAAAACTAAGTTGGATCGCATAATAGAGGATGAAGAGCGTCCTGCCTTATTAGCAAAAGAAGTCATTGATATTTGCGATAAACTGGAAAAATTATATAAACGCAACCTATTGCTGCAGGAAAAAACAACGTTTGAAAACTATGTGGCACGCTGGAGTGAAATTCAGAACTTTGCCAGTAAAGAAACGGCTGATCACTATCATACTGTCTGCTCAAATATTATTGACAGTATGGATGAGCTTGAGCAGCAACAACAAAAAGAACAGGAAACAATTCAGGTTTTGGAAAGTTTTTTAAACAATTTGTCCGACTCCGTTGATGAGCTCTTAAATGCCAGAGAAATCGGTGACCCGGCAATACAAACCATAGAAGACCAGGAAAAAATCATATTAAGTCTTGGACGGGAATGGGATGATATTATAAAAAATCTGAACGTACAGGAAAAAATCGATACTTATAACGCCAGATTTCAGTCAATTCTTGATTTGGCAGATGCCAAAGCAGAACTGGATAATTCTAAAAACAGCCTGGATAAAATTCAAAGCCTGACCGAACAGAGCGAAAGAATGCTTGAAAAGTCCGGCTTCATTCTGGAAAATACACTCTCAGCTTTACAGAGTAAATTTAACCAGCAAATCGAAAGTACTGATAATCAAAGCAGTGAAATTGAACATTACCAGCAACGTTTTAACACCGCGCTGTCCACACTGAGAGAACAGCTCTCTGTTCAACTGGAAAATGCCCGCAAATTCAAACAACAAATCAATACACAAATAGAACTCATCAAGAGCAAGATTAAAGACGGCCATGTATCAAAAGCTGATAAATCACTCCATGAATTACTTAAACAAATTGACAAGAGTATTCATCTCTCCAAAATTGAAAAACAAAGTTACCATAACGATCTAAAACAATTTCAGTCCGAACTGGGCGATCTATCCTCCTGGCGCAATTGGGCTCACAGTAATGAACGCGAAAACCTGGCCCAAAAAGCCGAACAACTTTCTGAACTGGCACAAAACAGCGAGACAATAAGCAAAGAATACACGGATATAATGCTGCAGGTTAAGGATTTGCGTCAACAATGGAAAAAAATGCGCAGCCACACTCCGGAAGAATTATGGCAGCGTTTTAATCAGGCCTGCAATCTTGCTTATGAGCAATGTACACCTTTTATAAACCAGCAAGCTGAAATCCGCCAGACTCATCTGAAAGAAAAGCAGGATCTTTGTGAACAATTAGAAAACTATATTTCTACCATGGAGTGGCCAACAGCCAAAGAAACTGATATTGATCATTCTGTTGACTGGATCGAAGTGGATAAGATTACGAAACAGGCGCGTAAAGAATGGTCAGCTATTGGTTTTGTTGATCGTAAGGATCATAAAGCCATTAGCCATCGATTTGATAAAGCCATTGAAATAATTCGTGAAGAGCTGAAAAAAGTCTGGCATACCAATCAGGATCAGTTTTACGATCTTATTCATAAAGTTCAGGCTTTACATGACACATTAGATGACGACCTTAATGGTGCCATCAACAAAGCCAAGGACTATCAAAAACAATGGAAAAAAATTGGTCCTGTTTCCTCATATCAGAGAAATAAAATCTGGAAAAAGTTTCGTGCTTCCTGTGACGTTATTTTTGACAAACGTCAGGAAAACTTTGACCAGAAGAATGCAGAAAGTAATGAAAGACTGTTAGAAAAAGAAGCTATTTGTGAGAATCTGGAAGCTCTTAATCAACAGCCATTAAGTCGAAAAGATCTGGAAATGGCGTTTAATGATATTAAACAGGTCTGGAAAGAACTGGAACCTAAGGCAAAAGCTATCAGCAAAGATGTCAATAAACGCTACACTCAGGCATCAGAAGTTTATCAAAATAAATTGAGCAGTCTAATCCTGCAAGAACAGGAACAGGAACTGGACCTTGTCAGGCAAAAAGCTAAGCTGTGCACAGAAATCGAATCAATGAGTGATGACTTTGCTGATAACTCTGCTGATAATTCTGATGAATCTATCAGTCAATACCGGGACCAGCAGCGACAAAAATGGCAGCAAATTTCCACTTTGCCTCAAGAAATGGAAGTGCCGCTTAATCAACGTTTTAAAAATGCATTAGAATCCATTCAGGCAGACAAAGCAACACTCAAGCAAACTGAAGAAAAAAAGAAACAACAATTCTGTCTAAAACATGAAATCCTGATGGGTAAAGATTCTCCTATAGAACAACAACAGGCTCGCATGGAAATGCAGGTAGAATTACTCAACTCAAATCTGGGGCAAAATTCTACAAATAACACAGTCAATAATCAAACTTCAGCTTTTGAACTTCAATTTCAATGGTACGAAATGAGCAATTATACACAGGATAAAGCATTGGAAGAGCGTTTTAAGACTTTACTCACTCAATAATGAAGATAAAGAAAGTTTATGATCATTCACCGAGTTAGCGCAACCAATGTGCTCGCTTATGAACAACTGGATCTAACTGACCTGCCTGAAGAAGGTATTATCGCTATTAGTGGAAAAAAAAGCTCTGGTAAAAGCAGTATTGTTGAAACAATCTGCTTTGGGCTTTATGGACGTGTTCCATCCATAAAGTCTGATGAGTCAAATCGCATTATCCACCACGGGAAAACAGATTGCTCTGTCACTATTCGTTTTAGCAATAATAAAATAAGCAGCCAGGATGGTGAAATCTATGCCCTAACCAGAACTCTGGATAAAAAGGGGTACGAAACAGCTCGACTGTATAAAGCTTATTTTAAAGAAAACATCCTGGCTGAGGGCGTTGATAGCGTTAAAAAAATGCTACGACAACTGACCTTAATCGATTACAAAACATTTATTCAATTTTTTTACCTGACCCAAAAAGAAATGAGTTCTCCTGATCCTTATAGTTTTAAGTTGAAAACTATGGCCGGGGTCAGCACAATGGAACAATGTTTTAATGACATTGATGATGAGATGGTGGATCTCAATAAACAGTTTATTGACCATCGACAAAAACTTAAACCATTAAAAGAGGAATCCGCCCAGCTGTTTATTAAAGAAGGTCATCTTGACTCATTACAAGTGAAATTCAGTAAAACAGAACAAGAAAAAGCATTCTCCGATAAGAATCTTGCTCATTATAAGGCCATACTAAAAAACTATCGTGATGCAGAGCAAAAACACCAACATTTATTAAACAAGAAAAGACGTTTGTATTTCTGGCGTTTCCTGTTTTTATTCTTTGCTATCATCCCTCTTATTCTCTGGCCATTCTTAACGAATCAAGAGCTAACGAATCAAGAGTTAACGAATCAAGGTGAATTGATACACTACCTGCCATTGGATTTTTTACCTGAGTTCCCCTATCCAATAGAACAGCCATTGATCTACTTACTCTATGTCAGTGGTTTTTTGATTTCAATATCGCTCATAATCTGGTTTAATATTCTTCGCCAAAACGGAAATATCCGGTTACACAAAACCGGTTTGGAATTGAAAGACATCATGCAAACCATTGACGACTCTCGTAACAATTCTCTTAACAACTCTTTTAACAACTCTTTTAACAACAAGGTCA
>QNFP01000297.1 GCA_003645535.1 Gammaproteobacteria bacterium
ACACCACATCCATACCAGCGGCAATACTTCCCAGCCCTTGCACCAGGCTGCCGGCTACGTGGAACAGAGGTAAGCCATTTATTCCTACATCACCTATTTCTCCACCCATGGCTTGTCTATATCCTTCAGCAGTGCACACCTGATTAGTATGGGTAAGCATTGCAAGCTTGGGGGCTCCAGTAGTGCCGCCAGTATGAAAATAGGCGGCGATATCTGACCCCTGGGGCAACTCATCCATGGATAATGGACTATCACTATACTCAGGTAATAGAGTGTCGAAATGCTTATGACACTCACTGTCAAGATCGGGAAAATTCACTGAAATTAATATCGTCTTTTTTGATAATCGGTCGACCACCGCCTGCGCCTTCTCCCAAATATTACTGTCTGGATTAGGTCCAAGCGCAAAAAGAATATCGGTTTTCGCGGTATCCATTAGCGCAATCAGGGCATTGTCACTCAACATCGGATTCAAAGGATTAGCTATGCCCGCTGTTTCAGCACCCCATAGAATATAATTGGTCTGGGGGATATTAGGCAGTAGAAAAGAGGTCACTATTGGAGATCCGTCGGCGTGTTCAAGATGACCGTTTATTAATCGAACTACTCGGTTGACGTTTTTTAGTAATTCCGAATAGCTCAGTTTCTCGTCAGAAATCTTTGGCGAAACCTCCTTCAAGTACGTAAGGGCGGTGCACTCTCCAAAGCACCGGGCAGATTGTTGCAACAATTCATAAACTGTTGCCGGGACTTTATCTGCGATAGCCATAATTTTGCATTCTTCTCTCATATATTAAATTGAATAGACGGCATCCAAGTATTGGCGGATGATCACTAGCAATTGATTGGATTAGGGTTACATGTGCCTATAGAGCTGTTTGACAACTACCTCTGAACAAACCAGCCGGACAACAATGAATTATTTTTTACCCAAATTTACCGACCAGTACAACCAACAACTCCGTGACAACGAAAGTTAATGTGAAAGTAAGCGTCAAAAACACAAATATGGAAGCTGCCAGTTTTGATACGCTATCTTTCTTTAGATGCGACCTAGTGTTTATAGGGTACAACTTATTCTTCGTGATGTGCCCCTTAACTTGACTGCTATTTTCTCTATCGCCTCGGCCCATTTTCACAACTTTTCTATAGACGCTTTCCAATGGAATATCAGCACGACCATGTCCCATCGATTTCATGATGCTAAATCTCAATCTCTATATCACCTGTGGGATAAGAACTACAGCTGTGTATGTACCCATATTTTTTGTCTGATACACGCTCCTTTGAATCAGCCAAATGAAATACAGTGCCCTGCAGTAGTTTTACCCTGCAGAGGCTGCATTCACCGCTGTGACAACTGGAAGGAACAGAGACGCCCGCCCTGTCCAGGGAATTGAGTAAAGGCTCACCTACCGGGGCATCAAAAGTTGTACTGCCGACCACTTTCACTCTAACGGTTGAACCTGTCTTGACCGATTCTGGCCAACCAGGTTTCGTAGTCACGTCCGCAGACTCTCCAAAATTCTCCTGCCGTATCTTCCCTGGTCTAACGCCCAAGCTCAAAAGATCATTTTTTGCAGCGTCACACATGCCCGTGGGGCCACAAATATAGTACGTTTTATCAGTAATATTTTGCAGCAGGGAGGCCAGTAACTCTGAAGTAATATGACCGGTAATGCCTTCATAGTTTTCCTTTGGCCTTGATATCACAACGGTATACCTAAACTTATCAAACTCTCGTTCTATGCGTTCCAGCTCCTTGTGGAAAATGACTTCTTCAGGGGTTCGGCATATATATATGAGATGAATATTCTTATTGCTTCCGAAACTTGCAAATTGTCTGATCATGCTCATCATCGGTGTGACACCTGATCCACCCGCTAGCATCACCAGGTCATCGCCATGAAACAAGGGATTATAGTGGAACTCACCCGCAGGTGCGGTACTGCTAAGTACTTCTCCAACCCGGAGGCAATCCAACAGATAATTGGAGACAAAGCCCCCGTCCGTCCTTTTGACAGTAATATCGTAATAGGCAGTCTGGCTGGGCGCAGATGACATACTGTAAGGTCTTGATGTCACGACACCATCGATATTAACCGAGAGGTTTATATACTGCCCTGCCTCAAATGGTGGCAAATGGCCCTTATCACGCACTAGCCGAATTGTGCGGACAGAATCCATTTCGTCAATCACCTGACTGACCTTTAAGACCAATTTTTTCGGATGCAGCCGATTGATTAACTCCGATGCCAGAAAACTCTGGCGGCTCATATCTATCCCATATTTCCTACTTGAAAGGATGTCCTGTTTCACCTCTGTGTAACCTTCGATCTGAGTAAAGAATGATTCATCTCTCATGACACCGTCTCCCTCTTCTGAAACTGCTTGACTGCTGCACGACCCGCACCTACTCCCGAAACCAGTGACGGCTCATAGCCTCCACCGGTTACCCAGGCGCCCGCCAAAAACAATCCTTTGATCGGGCTCACCGTACTTGAAAACATCCGCATATCTTTGCTATATGGTGAAAAACCGTAGATGGAGCCACCGGGCGTGGAGAGGTATCGCATATTAGTTATTGGAGTAGACACCTCCACCTCCTCTATTCGGTCCCTGATACCTGGATAGAATTTCTCGGCTAGCGCAATCATCTGATCGGCATAACGGTACTTCACATCTGTGTACTCATTCGCCGGTATGGACTGCCAAAGCTCCCCGTACTGGAGATCAATCAACACCATTTGGCAAGCACCCTCGGGGGAAAATGTGGAGGAAACATTATCGTAGCTAGTCAGAAGACAAGCCTGAGGAGCTTTCTGGGGGTTACCATACAATTCATTCAGCCCAGCGGAGTTCTCATATAGAAACGAGCATGGCGCTGAGATTCCCAATTCACTTGGGTCACAATCCAGCCCCAGATACACAGTGACTGCAGAGACACCAATCTCCTTACTATTCAGGCTTTCTACGATTTCTTGCGGCACCTGATCCCGATCAATCATCCGCAGATAAGTATCTATACTACTGGCATTGGAGACGACATATTGTGTGGTAAATTTCTGACCATTCTCAGCAACCACGCCTTTAACACAACCATTTTCAACGACTATTTTATCAACACCACAGTTAAATTTTACCTGGCCTCCAGCCTCAACAAAACAGTCGATAAGCGCGTTGGACATCGCCTGCGAACCACCAACAAAATGAGTAGGCTTATATTCGAGGTAGGACCAAAGAGTAACGGCAAGTCGATCAAATGGAAGAGTTTCTGTGGGCAGGCCAACGTAGCAAATGTAACTACCAACGCAAACCTGCAACTGATGATTGGGTAGAAATTCGTCAAAAATTGCCTGTGTGCTACTTAGAGCATATTTGAAGAAAATGGGGTATTTTTCAGGACTGGCCTCGGGGTCTTTACCATAGACGCAAGCATGAAACTGATACACAAAGTCATATAGGAAGTTGAAAAAACCATCAATGCTCTCGCCCTCCTCTGGAAAGCTCTTTTTTAGTGCTGTAGCGAGTTCTACTCTACCTGAGGGCAACTCAATATCCAGCTTACCGTCTATTTTGACATCATATAAGATGTCCTCCTGAACAAGCTCAACTCGATCCAATACCCCCATTCTCTCAAACAATTTTCGGATTTGGCCTGGATTATCCTCTGTCCCCACACCGCTGAGCTGGTGTAGGGAGGCCTCAAATTCAAAGCGTCCGCGATAGAAGCTCTGTGCGCAACCTCCTGGAATATTATGCTTTTCCAGTAACAAAACCTTAAGGCCGCTTTGCGCCATAGTGGTTGCAGCTGTTAGCCCACCACATCCGGCGCCAATTACTACCGCATCATAATCAGTCATTGGATTTCTCCGAGTAGTTTCCATTAGTCATCCTCGAGATTGGGAATGACTATCAATATATCCATGATATTTATGCACAAGCAGATCGCCTCATCGCGAGGGTAACAGCAGTCGTCGCTAGCACATCATCTACACTTGCCCCACGAGATAAGTCCGCAACCGGGCGTGCAAAGCCCTGCAAGACCGGACCGATAGACTCCGCGCCCGCTAAACACTGTGTGAGCTTGTAAGCAATATTTCCAGAATTCAGGTCTGGAAAGACCAACACATTGGCACGCCCGGCAACGGGGCTTTCCCCGGACACTTTTTTGGCTGCGACATCGGGCACCAGTGCACTGTCGCCTTGAAGCTCACCGTCTATCGCGAGTCCAGG
>QNFP01000298.1 GCA_003645535.1 Gammaproteobacteria bacterium
GAACCGGTGTCCACCGATAAGGTGATTTCTGTGCAGCCCGATTCCCGCATCAGTCGACAGATCTCCGGAGAGAGCGAGCGAGGCTCTGGATGAACGAAGGCGGTCCAGCGCAGGTCGAGTTTCTCGCGAATCATCGCCTTGCAGAGTTCGCGTGTGAATTTGGGGGGTCCGACATTGAATTCACTATCGGAAAAATGCACGCGCGTAATGCCCATCTCGCGCAATTCACGCAGCTCGGCCAGTATGCAGTCGATATCTTGCGTGAGAACGTCCCGCCCGACGATGGCCGGTTCGGCGCAGTACCCGCAAGGCTTGTAGCACCCCCGCTTGGCCTCGATGTTCCCGAACCCGAAGGCGCGGTAGTAGTCGCGATTCCGCATGATGTTGCGACGGCGGGGCAGCTGCTCGCCGTAGCCGTCTTTGGTGCTAGGGTTGACGATCAACGTCTCGCCACGGCGCCAGACGAGATTGTCCACCTTGGAAAGGTTTCCCCCGTCTTCGAGGGCCGCAACCAGTTGGGGCAAGGCTCGCTCTCCGTAGCCGGCCACGCCGAAGTCCGCCCCGGTGTATTCCAAAATCTCGCGCACAAACAGCGAGTATCCCGCGCCTCCAAGCACGACGCGACAAGTATGGCAGGATTTGATACGGTGCACGAGATCCCGGATCTGCGGAATGAAGAACTCGTTGTGACGGAGGTAGCAGGCATCGACGTTGCGCACGCTGATGCCGACTAAGTCCGGTTTGGTCCGGGTCACACGCCGACACAACTCCTCGTCGGACTCGAAATTGAGATCCGCGACTTCAAACGGGATTCCCGCGCGATCTAGGGAGTTGCACACGTATTCGAGACCGACCGGCATGACGTGTGGTCGGAAGCGGTTCGGGTACACCATCAGCGCTGTAAGTCTCTGACTCATCTGACAGGCAGGAACTCGTCTTTCCGGCGATTTGGGCACATGTCTGGATAGGGCGTTTTGAGAAGCGATTTCATGGAGAAAGATGTAGTGGAAGGCGGGGGGGGTTGTCAAGGTTGGCCTCTAGCCCCGCAGTGCCTCATATGGATATGGTGCCGAAACCATGGGTGTCGAAACGATACCAAGGTGATTTCAGGAAAAACCCGAATGACAGATGGCACGCCTTTTGCTAAGAATAGGCGATCAACAACAACCAATGATAACCGAAAGAGGTGCAATATGAATAAGCAACGCAATAGATTTGGATTAAGGATATCAAGTATTTTAATGCTGGGCGCTCTGGTGGATGGGGTATATGCCGATGCCTACCGCAATCCGGCACCGACGGCGGAGGGCATTGCCAAGGCGGGAGCAAACATGATCTTCTCGGATGACGCCTCTGCCATTTCCTACAACCCGGCGAATCTCGCATTCCAGACGAATGCCTCCGTTGTTGTTGCCGCAGCCTTTGCGCGGGCGGAATACACATATTCCCCCGCGCCGGGTGTCGATATCGTTTCCGATGATCCATGGGTGATGCTTCCAAACCTCTATGTCTCCATGCCGATCAGCGACGGGCTCGTGGCTGGACTGGGAATTACGACGCCGTATGGGCAGGGGATTGATTGGGGGTCGACCGCGCTGATTCCTCCCCCGTTCGTTCCGGTGACAGCCCCGATTCTCTATAAAGCGGAAATTGCCTTGATCAATATAAATCCGACCATCGCAATGAAGATTGGGGATTCGTTTTCGGTGGGCATAGGTGCCGACATCTATTATTCCGAACTGACGTTTAATGCTCAGATTCCTGTGACGCCCCCTCCGCCCCCCCAAACACTAGTCGATGCGAACGCCAAGGGTACCGATTGGGGGATTGGTGGAAATATTGGACTAACGTGGCAGATGACCGAAAATCAGCGAGCAGCATTTAGCTATAGAAGCCAGATCAACATGGACTATGAAGGCGATTTCTCGCTGGGTGGCGATTTTGCCACCACGGTGAAATACCCTAATACATTGGGAGTGGGCTACGGTATCCAGATCACCGATACAGTACAAGTGGAGGCGCTGCTGGAGTGGTCGGAGTGGTCTGTGAACGATGTGCAGACCGTAACGGCTGGCCCTTTACCTCTTCCGCCACAGGAAAACAACTGGGACAATACAATCACGGCGGCGATTGGTGGCAGTTGGCAGTTTGCCGACAGCTGGACGATCCGCTCGGGGTACTCATTTATTGAAAGCCCGATCCCGGATGCAACCATCACGCCGCTCCTTCCGGATACAGACCGCCACATCATTGGTTTGGGACTCGGATATACTGTTGCCGGGCACACGATTGATCTCTCCTACTCGCACACGATTTATGCAGATCGCACTAGTACCAACCCGGCATATCCAGGAACGTATGATATTGATTCCAACCTTGTTGGTGTGACATATTCCTTCTCCTTTTAACGGGGGCTGAATATGGAAACCAAAGAGCGGTTGGGTAAGATTCTGGTGATCGATGACGAGCGCGGGCCGCGCGAAAGCCTGCGCATGGTGCTGAAATACGATTATGAGGTTTTCCTGGCCGATCGGGTCGATAGCGGCATCGAGCTGCTTCGGGAAAAGAAGCCGGACTTGGTGATCATGGATATCCGCATGCCGGAAAAAACCGGGATCGAAGGGTTGCAGGAAATTCGTGAGATCGACTCAAGCGTATCCATCATCATGCTCACGGGCTACGGCGACCTTGAAACTGCCCAGAAAGCAATCCGCTTCGGTGCCAACGACTATCTCCAGAAGCCGTTCGATGTTAAGGAAATTCAGGAGATCATTAAAAAATATGTGGATCGCGCAAAATTAATTAAGCGCAAGCGCAGAGCCCAGGAAGAGATGCAGAAGATGACCCAGTCGCTGGGCCGCGAAGTGGGGAAGACCAATAAGATGACGGCACTTGGCGCAGCCTCTTCCGAGCTGGTGCGCGACCTGCGCAACCCGCTCACCATTATCCGAGGCTATCTCGACCTGCTGGTCTACGAGCTAAAAGAAAAACAGGAAATGTCTTCTCCGGGTATGGAGGAGTATCTTGACCAGATCGAGGCGAACGTGGATCGATGCGCCAATATGGTTGAGTCCTGGCGCGCACTCGGACGCATGGATTTTTCCAAGATACAGCGTTTGAGCCTTCCGAAGCTCTTCAACGAGTGTTTCCGTTCAACCGCCACCCATTCGGAGATCGTGTTCGAAGTTCAGGCCGAAGGCGCTGAGGAGCAGTACGAAATGCTTGGCGAACGCCTGCAAGTGAGACGTGCTCTGCAAAACCTGATCGACAATGCCATCACGGCTCTTGAGCATCAGCCGGAGCCCTCGATTACCGTGACGTGCTCGGTGGACAAGACCGATCTGGAGATTCAAGTTAAGGATAACGGTTGCGGTGTTGATGCACAGAGCCTGCGCTGGATTTTCGAGCCGCTTGACAAGACGGCCACCATCGATCAAGGGAGCGGGCTGGGTTTGTTCATCACTAAAAAGGTTATTGAAGAGCATCGCGGAACGCTTCAGTTTGAGAGCCGTGATGGCGAAGGCACGATTGTTACCGTGCGCGTGCCCCAGGCACATACCGCGCTAGGCTACTATTCCCGTCCCGACGCACTGCTCCAATCTTGATAGGATTTCAATGGAAAACACCTCGTCTGTACGTACTGTGATTGATGCCTGGAAGCAGGATCTTGGGGCGAGTTCGGTTATAGCGGATACCGAATTCCTCGAAACCTACACCGAAAGTGTTTGTGCGTCGCAGCGGCAGGTGGTGGCGGTTCTTATGCCGGGGTCGCTCGAAGAGGTACAAAAGGTTGTTGCTACGGCCAACGCGCATAAGGTTCCGCTCTATCCCATCAGTTGCGGCAAGCAGTGGGGCATGGGGTCGCGCTTACCCGTCAAGAATGGCTCTGCCATCGTTGATCTTGGGCGGATGAACCGCATCATTGAGGTCAATGCGCAATACCACTATGCTGTCGTCGAGCCCGGCGTTACCCAGCGGCAGTTGCTCGCCCATATTAAGGAGCATAATCTGCCGCTCATGCTCAACGTTACCGGTTCTAGTTCCGACACCAGTCTCATCGGAAACGCAATGGATCGTGGTGTCGGCTATTTTGACTCCCGTGCCCACGGGATCTCCAATATGCAGGTGGTGCTCGGCAACGGTGAAACCATTCAAACCGGTTTCGGGCACTATGAAAATGCCAAGACGAAGAATCTCTATCATCATGGGATTGGCCCGTCACTCGACGGACTC